>JBEVJH010000215.1:0-15314 GCA_040510355.1 Aestuariivirgaceae bacterium | reverse complement strand
CTCGGCGCCTCACACGGGTCCGGTCTTCTCCAGGCCGAGATTTCTTCGCAGATCGCGGGCGAGATCCTCGACCTCCGTATCCTTGCCCAGCTCCTGCGACTCGCGGTCGCTGACGTCCTCCGCGACGCCAAGGTGGCGACTGATCCTTTGAAGAAGCTGTAACACCTTTGTCGCCTCCTTCTCGGCGAGCAGGTTAATCTGCAGGTCGAGATGGCTGCGCTGATCAGCCTTGGCGCCCATCCTGTTCTGGCGTATGAGCACGAAGCCGGTGAGGAGCACGGCTTCGAGCGCCAGGATCATTGACAGAAGCGGAAAGGGGAACGGATCGAATTTCGGCATCGATTCGAGCAAACTGCTGTTCATTGATATCCAGACGGAGACCCAGACGATCTGCAAGACGACGAAAGTCGTGGTGCCGGCAAATTGCCCGATAGCCTCGGAGAGCCGATCGGTGTGCGAAACGCGCTCCTCCTGCTCGGCTTCGAGGCGAATGATCGCATCGATATTCGCCTCGTGGACTTTCGAGGTGTGCTGCACGCTGGAATCCATTGGCCTAATGATCGCGGCCTCGGCCGGTCTTCTTCTGAAGCTCATCGATCCGTTCTGATGCCTGTGCCTTGGAAAGCGTCGGATCGAACGGCTCGCCGGCCTCCCGGCACAGCGTCTCCAGATAGGATCTCTGTGGCCCTGTCATCGATTCATCCCCGGTGACCCAATCGTCAGGGTCCTTTTCGCGATTGTCGTGCGGGGTGGGTTTGTCGTTGTCTTCATCACGCATCGATGAGCTCCGAAAGGGTCTGGTCGCGGGAGTACAACGGGACCCGTTCGATTTTTGTTCCTGACTTTGTCGTTGCAGACCGATTGCAGGGGATCCACTGAAATAGGCCATGGCGTCGGTCGCCATGGCCGCAACAGGCGATCTTCGCCGATCAGGAATGCACGTCCGGCTTGGTCGCGCGCTTTTCGGGAAGTCCGGCGCTCTGGGCGAGCTTCGATATCACTGCGCTCCTGCTCTGCGCAGTTGCCGATCGTTTCAATGCCGGTGGCTTGTGATGGTCCGACTCGGCCAAGCCTTCGAAGAAGGCCCGCTGCCGCTGAACGTTCGACGGTTTTTCGGGCGTGAACTGTATCGGTGCCGGGGCCGGTTTCTCGCTCGGTGAACCGGGGGGATGGCGGGAAGGGATGGGCTGCTCACCGGCTGCTTGGCGCCAATCACAAACCGCGGGCTGGTCTTCGGTGACCGCCGCGGCGTCACCACGAAACGCGGGCTTGTCCTTGCGGATTTCGACGCCGTCGGCTCGAGTTTCTCTCCGAGCGTCTGCTTGTCGTCGGTCGAGCGGCCAGAACGATGCTTCCTCGAAGTGGGAGCCGAGTGCAAAGTCGCGGAGTCGAACGTGCTCTGGCGCGTGTGCTTCTTGGATTTCTTCCGCGGCGTGTCTTCGCCTTTCGCAACCCCTGTCGGTGGGTTCCCCTCGACCCGGGGCGTGAGACGGTCAATGGTCGCCTGTTGTTGCGGCGAGTTCGGCGCGCTTGAAGTGGCCTCGACATTGGTTGCCGCTATCCGTGGGCTGAGCTGGATCTTCGGAACGATTCTCGGCTTGGGCGCTGGTTGGGCGCTCAACGTTCGCTTCGCTCTCGGCGACGGGGAGGCCGGGGGCGAGTCGGTGCCGGCATGTTGGATCGGTTTGGCGGATGTAGCCGGTGGCAGATATGCCATGGGAAAGCTCCTGGTTGGCGTGACAACCAGCGCACCTTGCATGGTGCTCGGCGATTCGGTGTGCCGAACAGCACAGGCCCCGTGCGAGGGACAAGCGGAATCAGCTTTCCTTCGCAGGACTCGCAGTGGCTACCCGTCGGCCTGGCCTTAAGGTAATTTCGCCCCGTGGACAATCCGTCCGGCATCCGAACAAATCCGGAGACAGGAGGCAAGCGTGCCATCTGAACGCTTCGATTTCCTCAATGGCAGGGGTGAACGATTGGCGGCGTTGCTGGACTGCCCGATCGATCAGCCGCGAGCCTATGCGCTGTTTGCGCATTGCTTCACCTGCGGCAAGGACAACCGTGCAGCCAAACGCATTGCCGAGGCGCTCACTGCGGTCGGCATCGCGGTGTTGCGCTTCGATTTTACCGGCCTCGGCTCGAGCGAAGGCGAATTTGCCAACACGACCTTTTCTTCGAGTGTCGCCGATCTGGTTGCCGCCGCCGACGAGCTGCGACGCGCGAGGCGCGCGCCCGCAATCCTGATTGGGCATAGCCTGGGCGGCGCGGCCGTGCTTGCCGCTGCCGCGGACATGCCGGAAGCCCGTGCCGTGGTGACCATAAACACCCCTTGCGATCCCGCTCATGTCGTCGGACTTCTGAATAAGCACACAAGCGGAGTAGCCGCCGACGGCGCACTCGAGGTGACGCTGGCCGGCCGATCGTTTCGGATCGGCCGGACGTTCCTTGAGGATATCGGCCACCAGAGGCTGCGTGACAAGATTGGCTCCTTGCGCAAGGCCCTGCTCATTTTCCATGCGCCGACCGACGATATTGTCGGTATTGACAATGCCAGCGATATCTTCACCGCGGCAAAGCATCCAAAGAGCTTTGTCTCGCTCGCGGACGCCGATCACCTGTTGAGTCGCCGCAGCGACGCCATCTATGTTGCCAATGTGATCCGCGCCTGGACCGAGCGCTATCTTGATATGACTGAGCTTGCGCCTGCCGTGGCGATGGACCCAGGAGTCGTCGTGCGCGAAACCCGTGTCGAACGCTTCCAACAGGAAATCAGAGTCGGCAGGCACCGGCTCATCGCTGACGAGCCGGTCGACGTTGGCGGTCGTGACAGCGGTCCCGGCCCATATGATCTCGTGCTTGCCGGCCTTGGCGCCTGCACGTCGATGACGCTGCGACTTTACGCCGAACGCAAGGCGCTGCCGCTCGATCGGGTCACCGTGCGGCTTGCGCACTCGCGGATCCACGCCGCTGACTGCGAGAGCTGCGAGACCAGGGAAGGCATGCTCGATCGCATCGATCGGTCCATCACTCTGGAGGGCGATCTCAACGATGAGCAGCGCAAGCGGCTTCTGGAGGTTGCCGACAAATGCCCGGTGCACCGCACAATGACCTCGGAAATCGACATAAGGACCGTGGAGCAACGCTGAGCACGAATCGGCTATCGATGGTCGAGGAAATGGAGGTTTCCGTCGAGATCGGACACCACGATCAGCCGCGAATCGAAGACCAGCGCGGACACCGGCCGCGTCAGCCCTTCAAGCAATATCTCGCGCTTGCCGATCGCGAGGTCGATGCGCAGCAGGCGGCCGCTTCCGGCCGTCCAGCCGGTTGCCTGCCCGAAGGTGCCATGCTCGACCACCAGCATGGCATCCGGCCCCGCGAAGGCGATGTCGACCGGTGCGTTGAGATTGTCCGCTTCGATCCTGGCAGCCGTCGGCGTGCCGCTGTCCGGCAATGAGACCACGCGACCGCTGCCGGGAAGAAACGGGAATCCGCCGAACAGCGACACATGGAGCCGACCCTCATGAGCGGCGATGCCGGTCGGCACCGCGTCGAACTCGACTGCCTGCTTGTCGGCGAACTCGGTCGGCGACAAGGTTTTAAGCGCTGCACCGTCGGTCTTGAGGCGCTTGAACACGAACACCGTCTCGCGGGCGCCGCTCGAGGACGAAACCCGCTCGAGACTGTTGCGCGCCGCATCGACGACGATGAAGCTCTCTCCCGCGATTGCGAAGTCGTAGGGGTTCCACAGATCATTGCTGATGACCATCACCTTCCCGGCATCGCTGATCCTGAGGAGTGCGTGGTCGAGCGGACCGGCCGCCTGGCTCGCCGGTGTCCACCCCTGCGCCACGATGAAGGAAGCACCGTCCCGCACCACCCTATATGGCCCGGTCGGATCGCCGAATGCATCCATGCCATGCGGCAGCACCGGCCCGAAGGGCAGAATCCGGCCTGCGGCATCGCGGCGATAGAGCCGGCCGTCCGCAAGGTTGGTGATGAGGAGACCATCGCCGTCGCGGGCGATGCCGGCATAGCGTGCACCCTCTCGGTGCTCGACCGTCAGCCGGTAGTCCGGCGACGCCACCGGCTCCGCCGCTGCGCCGGCGATCATCAGCAATGCCAGCACGAACGTCAATTCAACGAGCGCACGCATCGAAAACCACCATTGGCCGCAAAGCGAAAATCCGCATCATAGGCGAGCCGGTAGGTCGTGGTGAGGTGGACCGGGTCACTGTTCCACGCCCCGCCGCGCAGCACCCGATGCTGCTCGCTTCCTTCATAGGAATCCGCCATCCATTCCCATACATTGCCGAGAAGATTGAGCACGCCCTCCTTGCTGGCGCCGCCCGGATAGGAATCGGCCGGCGCGGTCATCGCATAGCCGTCGCTGTCGTCGCTGCCGCAGCAAATCTCGGCGCCATGATTGGCCCGCGATCCATCGACCGGCGCATTGCCCCAGGGAAAGCGCGCACCATCGGTGCCCCGGGACGCCCGCTCATATTCCTGCTCCGTCGGCAGCCGCAGGCCATGATGGGCGCAGAACGCTGCGGCATCGCCGAAGCTCACGCCGACCACCGGCCGCCCATCGATGCCGAGCATCGGATGGCCGCCATAATAGGCCGAGCGATGGCCGGTGGCAGCGACGAAGCGCTGATATTGCGCATTGGTGATCTCGGTCCGATTGATGGCGAAGCCTTCGATCTCGATCGACCGTCGCGGCCGCTCATTCGCATTGCCGTCGTCGCTCCCGTAGATGAAGCGCCCGCCCGGGATGACGATCAGCGGATTGTCCGGGATCGGCTGCTCGACAGCGCCGGCGCTGGTCGCCAGCAGCATGAGCAGGATCGCCGGAACGCTAGAAGTCCACACGCTTCTGCGTCTCCTGATCGAATAGATAGACCCGCTCGGCCGGGATGCGCACGCCGATGAGCTGATCGAAATCGCCGCGAAAATTGCGGTCGGCCCGCATCGTCAGCAGATGCTCGCCGATCCTGACGCTGACCAGCGTGCTGTCGCCGGTAAGCTCTGCGGAATAGACCGGCGCGGTGAGATTGCGCTCGGCCGTGCCGTCCGTCAGCACCGCGACGTCCTCCGGCCTGACCCCCATCACCGCGCGGCTGACGTTGGCGCTCCCCAATCCCTCCACCGTCAGGCCGCCGGCGCTGGTGAAGGCGCCGTTCTGCACCTCGCCCGGGATCAGGTTCATCGGCGGCGAGCCGATGAAGCCGGCGACGAACAGCGTGCGCGGATTGTTGTAGATGTCCTTCGGCGTTCCGAGCTGCTCGATCAGCCCGTTGTTCATCACCGCCACGCGGTGGGCGAGCGTCATCGCCTCGATCTGGTCGTGGGTGACATAGATCGTCGTGACCTGGAGATCATGCTGCAGCCGCTTGAGCTCGGCGCGCATCTGGACCCTGAGCTTGGCATCGAGATTGGACAGCGGCTCGTCGAGCAGGAACACCCGCGGCGTCCTCACGATCGCCCGCGCCAGCGCCACCCGCTGGCGCTGGCCGCCCGACAGCTCGCGCGGCAGCCGCGCCAGCAGCGCCTGCAGCTCGACCCGCCGCGCCACCTCCTCGACCCGCCGTTTGAGCTCCGCCGCTGGGACTTTGCGGATCATCAGCGGGTAGCCGATATTGTCGGCGACCGTCAGGTGCGGATAAAGCGCATAGGACTGGAACACCATCGCGACGTCGCGATATTTCGGGAGGACATCGTTCATCCGCTCATTGCCGAAATAGAGATCGCCCGATGACACCTCCTCGAGGCCGGCGACCATCCGCATGGTCGTCGTCTTGCCGCAGCCGGATGGCCCGAGCAACACCAGGAACTCCTTGTCGATCACCTCGAGATCGAGGTTCGCCACTGCGACGAAATTGCCGAAGCTCTTGGTGACGCCGTCGAATCGCACCGATGCCATGGGTTCAGCCTTTTACCGCGCCGAAGGACAGCCCGCGAACCAGATGCTTCTGCACGATGAAGGCGAAGATCATGATCGGAATGCAGGCGAAGAAGCCGGCGGCGCTGATCTCGCCCCAGTAGGTGTGGTACTGCGTCACCCGGCCGGCAATGCCGATCGGCAAGGTCTGCGATCGATCCGTCAGCGTCAGGATCAGCGCCAACAGGAATTCGTTCCACGAGATGATCAGGCAGAAGATCGACGTCGCCGCCAGGCCCGGGCGCGCCAATGGCAGCGCCACCCTGAGAAAGGCGCCAAAGCGTGTGTCGCCGTCGACCATCGCCGCCTCTTCGAGCTCGACCGGCAGGTCCCGGAAATAGCTCTTCATCATCCAGGTGGCAAAGGGCAGGTTGAACGCCGTATAGGCGATCACCACCGCCATCTTGGTGTTGAGCATGTTCAGATGGTTGAAGGCGAGGTAGAGCGGGATGATGGTCACGATCGGCGGCATCATCCGGGTCGACAGGATCCAGAAGCTGATCTGGTGGCGCCAACGACCGGGATATTGGAACCGTGCCAGCGCATAGCCGGCCAAGGTGCCGAGCACCACCGAGACCGCCGTGGTGCTCACCGCGATGATCAGGCTGTTCAGCGCATATTGCAGGAACGGCCGCTCGATGAAGGCGGCGCGATAGTGCTTGAGCGTCGGATTGACCGGGTACCATTCGGGCGGCACGGCAAAGATGTCGATATCGTATTTGAAGGAGTTGCTGGCGATCCAGTAGACCGGGAACAGCGTGACCAGGAGCGCGATCGCGATGCCGCAATAGGCGGCGAGTCTCTGGGTGATAGCGGCGGTGCGGCTGCGCAGCATCGATTGCCCTCCTAATCCGCGAGCCGCATGCGTCTGATGAACCAGGTGCTGAATGCAACGGTCGCGAACAGCACGAAGAGCGAAATCGCCGCCGCATAGCTTTGATCGGCGAAGCGATAGGCCACCTGATAGATATAGAGGCTGAGCGTCTTGGTCCGGTCGGCGGGGCCGCCGCCGGTCAGGATGAACACCAGGTCGAACAGCCTCAGCGCATCCATGATGCGCAGCAAGAGCGCAATGGCGATGACCGGCTTGAGGAATGGCAGCGTCAGGTCGCGGAACTGCCGCCAGGCCGACGCGCCGTCGATCGCCGCCGCCTCATAGGGCTCGATCGGCAGGCTGGCGAGCCCGGCGAGCATCAGGAGGAACATGAACGGCGTCCATTGCCAGACATCGGCGATGATCACCGACAGCATGGCAAGCCGCGCATCGCCGGCCCAGGCCTGCGGCGGCAGCCCGAGATTGAACATGATCTCGTTGAGGACGCCGAATTGCGGCTCGTAGATCAGCTTCCAGGTGATGGCCACTGCCACCGGCGGCAGCATCATCGGCAGCATCAGCAGCGTCTTCAGCAGGTTGAGCTTGCGCACATAGCGGTCGAGCAGCAGCGCCAGGCCGAGCCCGAGCAGGAACTCGATGGTGACTGCCGCCACCGTGAACACCAGCGTGTTCCTGAGGCCGATATGGAACTGCTGATCGGTCAGCAGCCTGGCGAAATTCTGGTACCCGGCGAATTCCCAGGGAAGGTCCGGGTTGGGGCTGATCCGCGTCACCGCCGCGATGAGCATATAGGCCGACGGAAAGATGGTCAGCGCCAACAGCACGATCATCGCCGGCGCCAGCATCAGGATGCGCAGATGGCGCTCGACCCATTGTTCGAGGCCCGATCCCCTCGCGTGATGCGAAGTCGTCGGTGTTGGCAAGGCGCGGGTCATGCAGCGGCGCTCATTGGGGGAATTTCACCGGCCGGGCAGGGGCGCCCAAAGCGAATCGGCGCCCCGCTCGACGGTTCAACCTATTTCGTCCCGGCGATCTTCTCGACCGCCGCCTGGGCGTTCTTCAGCGCCTCCTCCGGCGTCTGAGTGCCGGCCACCGCCTTCGACAGCTCGATGCCGAAGGCATTCTCGATCTCCGGCCATTTCGGATGGCGCGGCCGCGGCGTCGAGGCCTGGATCGCATTCATCAGCACCGGATAATGCCGGAATTTCTCCTGCTTGGTCAGCTCCGGATCGGTGAATGTCGAGGTCCGGACCGGTGGGTTGCCGCGCTCCGCCGAGACCTTGATCTGCTCGGGCGAAGTCGCCCATTGCATGAAATCGAACGCTTCCTGCTTGTTCTTGGCCGCCGCCATGATGCCCATGGTCCAATGGCCGATCTCGGAGCTGCCGGGCTTCGTTCCCGCCGGAATGCCCGTATAGGAAATCTTGCCGACCATGCGCGATTGCGTCGGATCCTCGAAGGTCGCCACCCAATTGGGCCAGTTGATCGACGAGGCGGCGGTGCCGGCGGCAAGCGCCTGGCCGACCTCGTTGGCATTGTAGCTCTCGACCCCCTTGGGCGAAACGTCGCGCAACGCCATGAACATCTTCATCGCGGCCGCGCCCTCGGGCGTGTCGATCGTCACCTTGCTGCGATCCTCGTTGAACAGATTTGCCCCATAGGACCAGAACAGCGGCATGAAGTCGGCAACCACCGGATTGCCCTGGCCGCCGCGGAACACATAGCCGAAATAACGCCCGCCGCCCTTGTCGGTCAGCGCCTTCGCCGCCTTCAGCACGTCGTCCCAGGTCTTGGGCTCCTCGACGCCGGCGTCCTTGAACTTGGCGGCATCGTAGAAGAACATCTGCGCATTTCCGACATAGGGAAGACAGATATAGGGACCGCTGTTGTACGGGTTGCGGCACAGCGCCAGCGACTTGGAAAGGAAGTCGTCATCGGGACCAGCCTTGCCGGCCTTCTGGAAATAGGGGGTGAGGTCCTCGAGATGGCCGTTCTCGGCGAAAAACGGAATCCATGGATCGTCCATCAGCACGATGTCGAACGCGCCGGACTTGCTCTGGCCGGCATTGGCCGCCTGCTCGAACACATTGTTGTAGGGTGCCTGCACGATCTCTACTTTGCTGCCCTTCAGTTTCGCGTAGTCGGCGGCAGCGGCTCTTAGGCCGTCGCCCTCGCTTCCCGACGGCACGAGCACGGTGATGTCGGCCCATGCCGGCTGGATCGCGGCGAGCGACCACAAGGCAAATGCCATGGCGAGAAACGGTCGGCGAACCATTGTTTCCTCCATTTGGTTCAAACGCTTGGGCCTGGTTCTCTTCAGCGGCCCGGCTGCAAATTCCCTAAGGCTTATCGACCAGTCCGTAATCGACCCTGACGAGCGTGCCGGTCAGTGCCGATCTAAGCGCCGCCTCGGCCAGGACCTGCGCCCGGCGGCCGTCCTCGAAGCCGACCGCCGGATCGCCACCGGATTGGATCCTGTCGATGAAATCCTCGAGCTCTCGGGCATAGGCTTGCGCGTAGCGGTCGATGAAGAAGTGCAGAAGCGGCGCTCGCTGGCCGGTCGATTCCCTGGTCGATCGACTGAGGCTGTTGGCGCGCAGATTGTCCGACACGATCATCCCCTGGGAGCCGAACGCCTCGACCCGCTGGTCGTAGCCATAAACCGCCCGGCGGGAATTGTTGATGTGGATGAGCGAGCCGCTGGCTGTCCGCATCACCACCATGGCGCTGTCGAAGTCCTCCATCGCGGCGAGCTTCGGCTCGATCCGGATCGAGCCGGTGGCGAACACCTCCACCGGCTCCTCCTTCGAGATGAATCGCGCAAGATCGAAATCGTGGATCGTCATGTCGCGGAAGATCCCGCCCGACACCCTGAGGTAGTCGACCGGCGCGATCGCCGGATCGCGGCTCGTGATGACGAGCTGCTCCAGCGCCCCGATCTCGCCGGCCTCGACGGCTGCGGCCAGGCCGGCATGGCCCGGGTCATAGCGCCGGTTGAAGCCGATCTGCACCTTGACGCCCGTCCCGGCGATCTCCCGGCGGCATTGCTCCACCCGGGCCAGATCGAGATCGATCGGCTTCTCGCAGAATATGTGCTTGCCGGCGCGCGCCGCCGCGGTGATCAGGCCGACATGCGTGTCGGTGGAGCTGGCGATCAGCACCACATCGACCGATCGGTCGGCAAGAGCCTCGGCCGCGCTCTCGGCGGGCGTCGCGCCATAGCGCTCCGCGATGCCGCGACCGGCTTTCGCGTTGACGTCATGGACCGCCACGAGCCGCGCCTTGCTGCTGGCGGCGATATTGGCGGCATGCACCGCACCGATCCGGCCTGCTCCGAACAGTGCAAAGCCGACCATTGCCCGGCTTCCTCCCGTGAATTGAGCGACGCTCTGAGTGCGCGCCTCGTCTTTTGCGGTCATTTGATCAGATCGGCGCGCCGGTTTAAAGTGCGGCTTCGACCCTGCCGAGGGGGTTCGCCTCAAACCTTCCGATCGAGAAAGGTTATGCACAAGCTGCGCGTCCGGTTGATGGGGGCAGGGCTCGTCGGCCTCGGCCTGCACGTGCCGTGCGAAACGACGTCGGTATTGACCGTCGCCGGTTGCAATATTCACAGGGCAATCACATGAGAATTGGTGTCTACTCCGACTCCCTGCCGGAACTGGACCGGCGCCAGCTCTTCGCCTGGTGCGCCGAGCGCGGCATCCGCGATGTCGAGCTCGGCGTCGGTGCCTGGGGGCCGTGGCCTCGACCGCATCTCGACCTTGCGACCATCGGCACCTCGAGCGAGCGCGACCGCCTCAAGGGTGAGCTCGGCGAATTCGGCCTGCGCCTCGCCGCCGTCAACGCCGCCGGCAATCTCCTCCATCCCGATCCCGCCAAGCGCGCCGATGCGCAGGCCCGCTTCGAGGCGGCTCTCGATCTCGCCATCGCGCTTGGCGTCAACCGTCTCATCACCATGAGCGGCTGCCCCGCCGGGCCGGGCGGCGGCATGCTCGGGGTTTTTCCCTGCTGGGCAACGTCGAGCGATGCCGAGGATCTCTTTGCCTGGCAGATGGAGAACGAGGTCGGGCCATTCTGGCGCGCCATCAGCCAGCGGCTCGCTTCCAGCGCCCCCGATCTCATGATCTGCCTCGAGCTCCATCCCGGCGTCACCATCTTCACCGCCGCCGGCTTCGAGGCGCTCACCCGCTATGTCGGCCGCAACATCGGAATCAACATGGACCCCAGCCATTTCTGGTGGCAGGGCATCGACCCGCTGACGGTGATCGAGCGACTCGGTGACCGCATCGGCTACTCCCATGGCAAGGATACGCTGATCCACCCCGATCGCGTCCGTCGCGACGGCGTCCTGCATTTTGCGCCGCCGGCCGGCGATCCCGGTCGCGCGCCGTGGCACTTCGCAGCCGTGGGCGAGGGGCACGACACCGCCACCTGGACGGAGCTCATCGGCGCCTTGCAGGCCGCCGGCTATGACGATGTCATCTCGATCGAGCATGAGGACCCCCGATACCGCGGCACCGAGGGCACAGCGCGATCGCTCCGCGGATTGCAGCGAGCCATGTCGTGAGCAGCGTGCGTTACGAGGGTGTCGAGAAGCGGTTCGACCCGGTGGTGGCACTGCGTGCCCTCGATCTCGACGTGCCGAATCGTGCCTTCCTGGCCCTGCTCGGACCCTCGGGCTGTGGCAAGACCACGGCGCTCAGGGTCCTGGCGGGTCTCGAGGCGCCGACCGCGGGGCGGGTGCTGATCGGCGGCCGCGACGTGACGCGCCTGCAGCCGCGCGACCGCGACATCGCCATGGTGTTCCAGAGCTATGCGCTCTATCCCCATATGACGGTTGGCGACAACATCGCCTATCCGTTGCGGATCCGCAATGTGCCGGGCCCCGAGCGCGCCCGCAAGATTGGCGAGGTCGCCCAGGCGCTCGAGGTCGATCATCTGCTCCACCGCTATCCGCGCCAGCTGTCGGGCGGCCAGCGCCAGCGCATCGCCCTGGCACGCGCCATCGTGCGCGACCCCGCCGCCTTCCTGATGGATGAGCCGCTGTCCAACCTCGATGCCCGGCTTCGCCTGACCATGCGCGGCGAGATCAAGCGGCTGTGCCACGAGCTCGGCGCCACCACCATCTACGTCACCCATGACCAGGCCGAGGCCTTGACCATGGCCGATCTCGTCGCGGTGATGCGCGACGGCGCACTGCAGCAGCTCGGCTCGCCCGAAGAGATATACGAGCGCCCGGCCAACCGTTTCGTCGCGCTCTTCGTCGGCAGCCCCCCGATGAATCTCCTGAAGGCTTCGGTCGACAAGGCTGGCCTCCATGTGGGTGGCGCGACCCTGCCGCTTGGCCCGAGCCGCCAGGATGACTGCGCCGCCCAGCCTGTCGCCGAGGTCGGCATCAGGCCGGAGGACATCGTGCTCGGCGCGACCGGCAGCTCCGCCATCCTCAATGGCGAGGTCTATGTGGTCGAGCCGATGGGCAACGAGACGCTGGTGGTGATTCGCCTTGGCGAGGAGAAGCTGTCGGCGCGGGCGCGACGTGGGTTCCGCGCCCCCGTCGGCTCCGCCATCGGCGTCACCTTCGATGCCGACGATGCCTGCTTTTTCGACGCTGCCGGGACGACCGTCGTGCATAGGGATACGAGAAAGGGAGGAAACTAGAATGAAAACGCGTGATTTGTTGCAGCGCAGGCTCAACCGCCGAAAGCTTCTCAAGACCAGCGCTCGTCTTGCCATCGGATCGACGCTCGTCGCGACCCTGGCCGCCCCGCCGATCGTCAGGGCAGCCGGGGGCAAGGTCATCATCGGCGCCTTCGCCGATGGCGGGCTCACGCCCTTCAAGCAGAAGATCATTCCGCTCGCCAAATCCGAGGCGGGCTTCGATATCCAGTTCCTCGAGGACGAGTATGGCGTCACCCTCGAGAAGTGGTTTGCCGATGCCCAGAACAATGCCGGCCAATATGACATTTACCTGCTTGACGACCCCTGGGTGCCGCAATTCGGCGCCGCCGACGTGCTCGAGGATCTCGGCGCCGGCGGGATCGACGGGTCGGACCCCGACTGGATCGCCTCGCTGATCGCCATGGGCTATTGGCCGCCGCGCCAGGGACCGCGGGTCAAGGGCTATGAATCGGCGACCCCCAAGCTGATCTCGCTGCCCTTTGTCGGCGACCTGCAGACCCTGACCTACCGCAACGATGTGTACACGGACGGCGCACCTGCCACCTGGGACGACCTCATCGCCAAGGGCAAGGAGGGCGTTGCCGCCGGCAAGATCAAATATCCGATCGTGTTCCGCGGTGTGAGCGGCAACCCGATCGTCACCAGCTGGTATCCGATCTTCCTGTCCTTCGGCGGCCAGTTCTTCGACGACAAATGGAACGTCACCTTCAATTCCGATGCCGGCAAGAAGGCGGCCGATTACTTCGTCGGCACTCTCAAGCAGAATGCGCCTCCCGGCGTCGTCGAGTTCGATTCCGATCAGGAAGGCGCCGCCATTCTGGGCGGCGAGGCCGGCGCCATCATCCAATATTCCGGCAATGCCTTGAAGGCGGACGACCCCAAGCAGACCAAGGTTGCCGGCAAGCTCGATTTCGGCGTGGTGCCGAAGCAGGAGAAGGCCATCGCCCAGATCGGCATCTTCATCGCCTCGGTTCCCAAATCGGCGCCCAACAAGGCCAATGCCGTTGAGTTCCTCAAATGGTATGTGAGCCCCGCCACCCAGGCCAAGCTCGCCGAGGCGGGATCGATCCCGGTCAAGCGCAGCGCCTTCGGCGTCCAGAAACCCGGCAACCGGCTGATCCCGGTGGCGCTCAAGCAGCTCGACTCGGGCGCCGAGCCGCGGCCGCGCACGCCTGACTGGGCCAAGGTCGAGGAGCTGCTCGGCATCGAGCTCAACAAGGCCCTGCAGGCCGGATCGGGCGGCGGCGCGGCCCTCGATGCCGCCGCCGGGAAGGTGACGAGCTACCTGAAGGATGCCGGCTACTACAAGTGAGCGTCCTCGAGCGATTGCGGGGCCGCGAGCGGCTCCAGGGGGCAGGGCTCGACGCCGCCCTGCCTTACCTCCTGCTCGCCCCGAGCATCCTCGTGACCCTGATCGTGCTCGTCTATCCGCTGTGGGACGGCATTCGCACCAGCACACAGTATTACCGCTATGGCAAGGCGCTGCGCGATGTCGGCTTCGAGAATTACGTGAAGCTCTGGGACGATCCGCAATTCCTCAACTCGCTGTGGGTGACGCTGCGCTTCGTCACCGCCTCGGTCGCCATCGAAGCGGTGCTCGGCCTCGCCTTGGCGCTGTTCTGCCTGCATGAGTTCCGCGGCATCAAGCTGTTGCGCACCGTGCTGATCGTGCCGATGGTCATCACGCCGGTGGTGGTGGCCATCGTCTTCCGCCTGATCTATGCCAGCGATGCCGGCATGCTCACCGCCTTCTCCGAGGCGCTGGGCGGCGGACCGGTTCAGATCCTTGGCGAGCCGACCCGCGCCTTCATCGGGCTCGTCGCGCTCGACGTCTGGGAATGGACCCCGCTGATGTTTCTCATCATGCTGGCAGGGCTCCAGTCTCTGCCGGTCGAGCCCTTCGAGGCGGCGCGCGTCGACGGCGCCGGGCCATGGCGGGTTTTCGTCGATCACACCTTGCCGATGCTCAGGCCGGTGATCGCCATCGCCATCGTGTTGCGCACCATCGATGCCTTCGGCACCTTCGACCAGGTCTTCGTGCTGACCCGCGGCGGCCCCGGGGAAGCAACGAGGCTGCTCTCGGTCCTCGGCTACGATACCGCCTTCAAATTCCAGCAGACCGGCTATGCGGCGGCGCTGTTCTTGACCATGGGCCTGATCATCCTCGCACTTGCTCTGGCAGCGGTGCGCATGCTGCGGCGGGCTGGCGAATCATGAGCGCGCGCATTCTTCGTGCCCTGGTCACGGCGATCATTCTGACGATCGTGCTGCTGCCGATCTACTGGATGGTCGCCGCTTCGCTCAAATCCAATCTCGAGATCACCCAGCAGGCCACGCTCTACCCGCACGCGCCGTCCTTCGACAATTATCGGCGGTTGTTCTCGGAGAAGCAGTTCGGCGACTATCTCACCAACTCGCTGGTGGTGACCGCCTGCTCGGTGGCGCTGTCGCTCGTCATCGGCACGCTCGCCGCCTATGCCATTGCCCGCTTCCGGCTGCGATTCAATCTCGAGCGCACCGTCGGACTGTCGCTCTTGACGCTGCGCATCGTGCCGCCGGTGGTGATCCTGATCCCGGTCTATCTCCTGATGCTTCAGCTCAGGTTGCTCGACACCTGGCTCGGGCTGATCATCACCTATACGGCGCTCAACATCACCTTCTGCGTCTGGATGATGGAGAGCTTCTTCCGCGAGATACCGACCGATCTCGAGGAGGCCGCCATGGTCGATGGCGACTCACGCTTCACCGCCTTTCGCCGCATCACCCTGCCACTCGCCGCGCCCGGCCTTGCCGCCACCGCCATCTTTGCCGTCATCGTCACCTTCAACGAATTCCTGTTCGCGCTTGTCCTGACCGCGA
>JBEVJH010000214.1:0-36412 GCA_040510355.1 Aestuariivirgaceae bacterium | reverse complement strand
CGTCGAGGACGGCTGGGCCGCGAGGGTGGAGGTGTCGGCGAGACTGCCGAACTCGTCCTCGGCAATCTTGCGCAGGATGCGCCGCATGATTTTCCCCGACCGCGTCTTCGGCAGGCCTGGCGCGAATTGAATGAGATCGGGCGAGGCGATCGGCCCGATCTCCTTGCGCACCCAATCCACCAGTTCCTTGCGCAACGCCTCATTGCCTTGGATGCCGGCCATCAGCGTAACGTAGCAATAGATGCCCTGGCCCTTGAGGTTATGCGGATAGCCGACCACCGCCGCCTCCGACACCTTGGGATGCGCCACCAGCGCCGACTCGATCTCCGCCGTGCCCATGCGGTGGCCGGAGACGTTGAGGACGTCGTCGACCCGGCCGGTGATCCAGTAATAGCCATCCTTGTCGCGCCGGCAGCCATCGCCGGTGAAGTAGCAGTTCTTGTAGGTCGAGAAATAGGTTTCGACGAAGCGCTTGTGATCGCCATAGACGGTGCGCATCTGGCCGGGCCAGGAATCGGTGAGCACCAGATTGCCTTCGCCGGCCCCTTCGATCTCGCGCCCTTCACTGTCGACCACCGCCGGCTTGACGCCGAAGAACGGCAGCGTCGCCGAGCCGGGCTTGAGCGCGATCGCGCCGGGCAGCGGCGTGATCATGATGCCGCCGGTCTCGGTCTGCCACCAGGTGTCGACGATCGGGCAGCGCCCGTCGCCCACCACCCGGTGGTACCACTCCCACGCCTCCGGATTGATCGGCTCGCCGACCGAGCCGAGCAGCCGCAGCGACTTGCGCGACGACGCGGAGACGAACTTGTCGCCGGCCCCCATCAGCGCCCGGATCGCCGTCGGCGCCGTGTAGAAGATGTTGACCTTGTGCTTGTCCACCACCTGCCAGAACCGCCCGGCATCGGGATAGTTCGGCACGCCCTCGAACATCAGCGTGGTCGCCCCATTGGCGAGCGGGCCATACACGATGTAGCTGTGGCCGGTGACCCAGCCGACATCGGCGGTGCACCAGTAGATGTCGCCATCGTGGTAGTCGAAGACGTAATGATGCGTCATCGAAGCATAGACGAGATAGCCGCCGGTCGTGTGCAGCACACCCTTGGGCTTGCCGGTCGAGCCGCTGGTATAGAGGATGAACAGCGGATCCTCGGCATTCATCTTGGCCGGCGGACAGTCGGCCGAGACCGATGCCATCTCGGCGTGGTACCAGAGATCGCGCTCGTCGTCCCACGGCACCGCCGCTCCGGTCCGCCGCACCACCAGCACCTTGGCCTTGCTCCGCCGCGCTTTCTTGAGCGCCTCGTCGGTGTTGGCCTTGAGCGGAATGCGCCGGCCGCCCCGCAATCCCTCGTCGGCGGTGATGACGAAATCCGAGGCGCAGTCCTCGATTCGCCCGGCCAGCGCCTCCGGCGAGAAGCCGCCGAACACCACCGAGTGAATGGCCCCGATCCGCGCCGAGGCGAGCATCGCATAGGCCGCCTCGGGGATCATCGGCATGTAGATCGTGACCCGGTCGCCCTTTTTGACCCCGTGCTTCTTCAGCACGTTGGCAAGCCGGCACACCTGCTCGTGCAGCTCGCGATAGCTGATCTTCTTGTCGTAATAGGGATCGTCACCCTCCCAGATGATCGCAGTCTGATCGCCGCGCTCCTCGAGATGGCGGTCGACGCAGTTATGGGCCACATTGGTGACGCCGTCCTCGAACCATTTGATGGAGACGTCGGGCGCCGCGAACGAGGTGTTCTTCACCTTGGTGTAGGGCGTGAACCAGTCGATTCGCTTGCCATGCTTGCCCCAGAATTTTTCCGGATCGCGCACCGACCGCTGGTAGGTTTCGCGATAGCCTTCGGCATCGATGTAGGCGTGCTTCTTCCAGGTGCCGGGAACTTTGTAGAGCTTCCCCTCGGACATGTGGGATCCCTTCCAGCTGCAATCGGAGGCGATCCTGTTTTTATCCGAGCCGGTTCTCCCCCCGCAATGGTGTCCTCCCTAAGCCGTCGCCAAAGGTTAGCGCCGGCGCCGCGCCTTCCAGCGTTCGAGCTCGCACACCGTGCGCACATAGAGGTCGACGCCCACGATCGCGCCGAGCCCGCCCAGTGCCAGGGCCAAGGTCAGTTCCTCCAACATCGAGAACCTCCCGGTCCAATTGTCGAGTTACCAGAGCCGATGGGGCAAATGCGGTGACACGGCCAACGGTTCCAGTCTGTTCACACAATTGTGAGTAGTGTCAGATAGGCGCGCCACAACCACATTCTGCTGTGCGAAGCGCCTGATCCGCTCTAGACTTGCCCTGCCAGCGTGAGGACCCCCTCCGAGCTGGTCGTGAGGGTGCGTGGTGGAGTACACGCGCCCGCATGTCAGACTTGGTGCGGGGCGTCGGCCACCGGCCGCTACTGCCCCGCACCTTCAGCAATCTCGACGCCGCGCCCCCGGGTGTTTGAACTTTCTCCAGGGTCTGGAAGTTACCGGCCGTCGGTCGAGGAGAGACCCCGCTCCGCGGCCGACCGCGGGGGCGTGGTATGTTGCGTAAGCGTATCGGGGCGCGTCCCCCGCGCCTCCCTGTCGCCGATTCGGGTGTCGATGGAGGAGCCTATGCACCGCAATCCGGTTTCCCTAGCCCTCGCTGCGAGCGTTTCGCTGTTTGTCGCGACCGGCCACGCCCATGCGGCAAGCGACGAGCAGCTCATCAAGAATGCCCTGTCGGCCGCCCCCAAGGCCGTCGCCAAGGACGCAAGCGTCGTCGCCATGGACGACAAGATGCAGATGCGCACCCTGCGCAAGGGGAAGAACAATTTCACCTGCATGCCGGACAATCCGAAGAGTCCCGGCAATGATCCCATGTGCCTCGACGCCGGCGGAGTCCAATGGGCGCACGCCTGGATGAGCAAGACCGCCCCGCCGGCCGGTGTCGTCGGCTTCGGCTAATGCTGTAGGGCGGCTCCGACGCCAGCAACACCGATCCCCATGCCGAAAAGCCGTCGCAGGGCGCCAAATGGGTCGACACCGGCCCGCATGTCATGATCTTCAACGTCGGCGATGCCGCCAAGACCTATCCGAGGCAGGAGAACAACCCGGACACGCGGGAGCCCTACGTCATGTGGCCCGGCACCCCCTGGGAGCACCTGATGATTCCGGTGCAATGAGGCAGTAGTCAAATAGGCAGTAGGCACTAGCAGTGAGCGGTGCCCTTCCCTACTGCCTACTGCCTACTGCCTACTGCCTATTGACTTCTCTCCCTCAAGAACCGGCCGATCGCGTCGACATGTGGCCCCATGGCGTCGATCCAGCCCATGAGATTGAGGCTGGCATGGATCATGCCCGGCCACAGCGCGTAATCGACCGCGACGCCGGCGTCCCGCGCCCGGGCCGCGAGCTCCTCCGAGTCGACGCGCAGCACGTCGAACTCGGCTGCCGTGACGAGGAGCGGCGGCAAGCCGCTCAGATCGGCGAGCAGCGGCTCCGCCCGCGGATCGTTCACCCCTTTGCCCTCCGGCAGGTAATGGCGCCAGTACCACACCATGTCGGCGGTGCTCATCAGATAGGCGCCGCTCCCGAAGTCGCGATGCGATGCACTATCCGTGCGCGTCGAGTAGCAGCCATAGATCAGCGCCGCGGCACGAACCGGGCTCTCTCCCGCATCCCTGAGCGCCAAGGCGGTCGCGAGCGCCAGATTGGCCCCGGCCGAGTCGCCAGCCAGCGTCAGCCGCTTTGCATCGATCCCGAGCGTCCCCGCATGCGCCACGATATGGCGCACCGCGGCGATGCAGTCCTCGAGCGGCATCGGAAAGGGATGTTCCGGCGCCAGACCGTAATCGACCGCCACCAACCGCATGCCGCAACGCTTGGCGAGCTGCCGCGCCGTTCCGTCATAGATGTCGATATCGCAGGTGGCGAAGCCGCCGCCATGGAAGAACACCACCACCGGCGCCGGCGCCGGCACGCCCGGATCGTAGAGCCTGAGCCGGATCGGACCGCTCGGCGCCGCCATCACCTGCTCCTCGATATGCGGTATGGCCGGCGCGCCGGCGCTGATGAAGAAGCTAAAATCGTCATCGAGCGCCCGCGCTTCGGCCGGCGAGAGCTCATGCACCGGCCGCGTGCCGCGATAGCGCAGATAGATCATGGCGAGCACCGCCGCCTGCTGCGGGTCGAGCGGTCGCCAGGCGGATTCGAATCGAGCCAGATAATCGTTGGTCACGCGAGCACCCATTCCATATGAGCCGGCGCCGTTTACCGCGCCGCGAGCGATCAGATTGCGCGAAAGCCGCGATCCCGACAATATTCAAGGCGTGCCGGAAAGGATTGTGATGCGTGCCGCTTCGATCTTCGTCGCGTTCTGCTGCGCCCTGATGCTCTGGGCCTCGAACGCCATCAGCGAGGAGCTTTCCCCGGTCGGCATGCGCCAGCTCGAATTTCGCGACGGCGACAGGGACCTGTCGCTCACCCTCTATTACCCCGCCGCACCGGGAGGCGATGCCGATCTGTTTACCATGCCGTTCTACACCGGCCTTGCGCTGCATCGCGACGCGCCGCTGCGCGATCCGCAAGTGCCTCATCCGCTGGTGATGTTCTCGCACGGTCGCGGCAGCAACGCCCTCACCTATGCCTGGTTCGGCCAATATCTCGCCGCCCGCGGCTTCATCGTCGCCGCCCTCGATCACTACCGGGCCAACAGCTACGATTCCACCATCGCCTATCTCGCCAACAAGCTCTGGCAGCGGCCCAGGGACCTCTCGCTCGCCATCACCTTCCTGCTGCAGCATCGCGATTTTGCCCCGGCCATCGATCGCACGCGGATCGGCGTCGCCGGCCATTCGCAAGGCGGCTTCACCGCGCTGTGGCTGGGCGGCGCCAGGGTCGATGCCGACAAATACCTGGCCTTTCAGACGAGGTGGAAGGACAACCGGATGGTGCCGGCCCATTTGCGGCGCGACCTGCCGCTCGATCCCACCCCCGCCCTCGATGTTCGGGATCCGCGCATCAAGGCTGCCTTCGCCATGGCGCCGGGGGTCATCCAAGCCTTCGGCATGGACGCGGCAGGCCTGGGCCGGATGGTAGTTCCCGCCTTCCTCGTCGTCGGCGCCCGCGATACCCAGACACCGCCCGGCCCGAACGCCGAGTTTGCCGCGAAGCATATCCCTGGCGCCACGCTCGAGATCCTGCCCGGCCTCGTCGATCACGAGATCTTCGTCAATGAATGCGACAATGAAGGTCGCGACGAATTTCCCGAAGCCTGCATCGATGCCGAAGGCGTCGATCGGGCAGCGCTCCACCGCACGATCGGCGAGGCGGCCATGCGTTTTTTCGCGAGGGCACTGAATTAGGGCGATGTTCGAATCCTTCACCAGCACCATTGTCGATGTCGGGGACACCACGATCTTCATCCGGCGTCGCGGGGCCGGCCCGGCGCTCCTGCTGCTGCACGGCTTCCCCGAGACTCACCTGATGTGGCATCGCGTCGCGCCGGCTCTCGCCGAGACCTTCACCGTCATCTGCGCCGATCTGCGCGGCTATGGCGCAAGCGGCACGCCGCCATCGGCGCCGGACCATGCGCCCTACGCCAAGCGGGCAATGGCCCGCGACATGGTCACGATGATGGAGCAGCAGGGCTTCCGGCGCTTTCTTCTCGCCGGTCATGATCGCGGCGGCCGTGTCGCCTACCGCCTGGCGCTCGATCACGGCGACCGCGTCGACCGTCTGGCGCTGCTCGACATCATTGCGACCCTCGACGTCCTCGAGCGGAGCGACGTGGTGTCCGCCCTGACCTTCTGGCCGTGGTCGCTGCTGTCCCAGCCCGAGCCATTGCCCGAACGGTTGATCCTCGCCGACCCCGCCGCCGTGGTCGACGACGCGCTTTCCCGATGGGGCTCTGATCCGGCCAGCTTTCCGGCAGAATTGCGCACGGCCTATATCGAAGCGCTCGGCGATCCCGCCCGGTGTCATGCCATCTGCGAGGAGTACCGCGCCGCCGTCACCATCGATGCGGAACTCGACCGGGCCGATCGTTCGGCCGGCCGCCGGATCGCCTGCCCGTCGCTTGCGCTGTGGAGCAAGGGGGGCGGCCTCGATCGCTGGTATCAATCCGCCGGAGGCCCCCTCGGCCTGTGGCGGCATTGGGCGCCGCAGGTCACCGGACGGGCAGTCGCCGGCGGTCATTTCTTTCCCGAGCAGAACCCCGGTGATACCATCGCGGCACTCCTCGCGTTCTTCTCGGGCGATCCTCGGAGCTGATGTTGGTTAGGGTGTAGGTGTAGGCGTATGCGTATGCGTATCAAGCGAAGCCGCTGGCTCGATGAGGATGGCAGGCCCCTGATGCTGAACTGGCAGTACAATCGCGCCGAGACCATCGCCGATGGTGTCATCCATGTGCTCGGCACCACCGCTGCCATCGCGGCGGGCGCGACCTTGATTGCGCTGGCAGCCCGTTTCGCCGCCCCGCCGACCATCGTGGCGGTCATCATCTATGTCATCTGCCTGATCGCCGGCCTGGTGATCTCGGCCGCCTACAACATGTGGCCCATCTCGACCACCAAATGGATCCTGCGCCGCTTCGATCATTCCGCGATCTTCCTGTTGATCGCCGGCTCCTACACGCCCTTTCTCATCCAGCTCAAGAACCCGCTGATCTCGATCGGCCTGCTCACCGCAGTCTGGGCGATCGCCCTCGCCGGTGTTGCCCTGAAGCTCAGCTACCCGGGTCAGCTCGACCGCTTCTCGATCGGCCTCTATCTGGCGCTCGGCTGGAGCGGCCTCGTCGCCTTCGATGCGATCTTCACCGAGCTGCCCGGTGCTGCGCCGACGCTCCTCATCGTCGGCGGCGTCCTCTATTCGGTCGGCGTGATCTTCCACCTCTGGCACCGCCTGCGCTTCCAGAACGCGCTATGGCACACCTGCGTGCTGCTGGCCGCCGCCTGCCACTATGCGGCGGTGGTGACGCTGGTGCTGCCCGTCACACCAGCATCTTCCTGATCTGCTGCGAGGCGATGTCGGTGAGCGACACGGTGGCGATCACCACGATCAGGATCGCCGCGGTCTCGCCGTAATAGAAGCCGCGGATCGATTCATACATCACCTGGCCGATGCCGCCGGCCCCGACGATGCCGAGCACCGTCGCCGACCGCACATTGGCCTCGAAGCGATAGAGCGCATAGGACGACCACAGCGGCAGCACCTGCGGGATGACGCCGTAGATGACCTCCTGCAGCCGCGTCGCCCCGGTCGCCCTGATGCCCTCGACCGGTCGCGGATCGATCGCCTCGACCGCCTCCGAGAACAGCTTGGCGAGCGTGCCCGTCGTCGACACGAACAGCGCCAGCACCCCGGCGAACGGCCCGAGCCCCACCGCCACCACGAAGATGATGGCGAAGATGAACTCGTTGATCGCCCGGAACGCATCCATCAGCCGCCGGACCGGCTGCACCACATAGGCCGGCGCGATGTTGTTCGACGACAGAAGTCCGAACGGCACCGACAGGACGACCGCCAGGAACGTTCCCCAGATGGCGATCTGGACGGTGATCACCATCTCCGAGATGTAGAACCGCCAATCCTTGAAATTGGGCGTGAGAAAGCCGCTGAGATAATCCGCGATGTTGCCGGAATAAGTGAAGAGCTGCGGCAGCTTGTAGATCTCCGCCGGAGCGAAGCTCCACGCAAGCGCCGCCGCAAGCAGCGTGAGGAAGAGGGCGCGCGCCAGTCGCTCCCGCACCGGCACTGGCGGGATGGCGACTGGCGCCTGCTCTGCGCTGGTCATCCGACCAGGCGGCGTTCAGCTCTGCGGCAACTCGCTCATCAGCTTCTCGTAGGTGGCCTTCTGTGCCTGCAGCTCCTTGATCTTGGCTTCCTTCTCGCTCTCCGACATCGCGCTGTCGGACTTCACCTTGTTCATCGACTTGGTGATCTCGAGAACCCGGATGGGATAGAGCTGGGCGTCCGATGACGGCCGGAACGGGCCCCATTTGAGCCCCTTGAGCACCTCGCGCTCCGCCTTGACCTGCTCCGGCGTGCCCTGCCGGCCATAGGTCATGAAGAACGTCATCAGCTTGTCCTTGGTCGCCTGGTCGAGGTCCTTGCGCCACAAGATCGGGTCGGAAGGAATGAGCGGCGATCGCCAGATGACCTTGATCTTCTTGAACGCCGCCGGATTGTTCTCCTCGATGCGCGCCATGTTCTCGGTGTTGTTCGTCGCGATGTCGACCTGCCCGTTGGCGACTGCCATGGCATTGGTCTCGTGATTGGCGTTGGTCACTGTCTTGTAGCAGGTCTTGGGATCGATCCCCTTGGCGCTGAAGACGAACACCCCCGGCACCAGGAAGCCCGAGGTCGAGTTCGGATCACCATTGCCGAAGGTCAGGCTCTTGTCGCACTTGAGCACGTCGTCGACCGTGTTGAGCGCATCGTTCGACGCATTGGCGAGCAGCAGCGCATAATAGCCCTGGGTGCCATCCGGGTTGACGGTTTGCGCGAAGACCTCGCCATCCGCCCGGTCCACCGCTTCCATCGCCGACTTGTTGCCGTACCACGCCACCTGCACCTTGCCGAAGCGCATGCCCTCGATGATGCCGGCATAGTCGGAGGCGAAGAACGGATTGATCTTGAGCCCGGTCTTCTTCGCCATCTCGGCGAGCAGCGGATCCCATTGGGTCTTGAGGTTCTGCGTCGACTCGGTCGAGATGATGCCGAAATTGATCTCGGTCGGCTCGGCTGCCGCTTGGAGCGGCAGGGCGAGCACGCCGGCCATTGCGGCAGCGCAAAGCACGATGCGTCGGTTGATCATGAGAAGTCTCCCTGTTTGAAGTTCACGAGAACGCATAGGCCGGCGCAATCGGCGCCGGCTCGTTGCCGGCCGACGGGTCTTCACGCGGCAGGATCAGCTCGTCGCTCGCCGCGCCATAGATCTGGCGCAGGCGCTCGTCCGACAGCGCCCGGCTCGGCCCGTCGAAGGCGATCCGGCCATTCTCGAGCGCGATCGTCCGCCGGCAGAAATGGCGCGCATACTCGACCTGGTGCAGCGACACGACGACCGTGATCCCGTCCTCTGCATTGATTCGCCTGAGCGCTTCCATGACCCGCCGGGCGGAGCCGGGATCGAGCGACGCGATCGGCTCGTCCCCCAGCACGACCGAGGCTTCCTGCACCAGCGCCCGGGCGATCGCCGCCCGCTGCTGCTGGCCGCCGGACAGCGTCGAAGCCCGTCGGCGCGCCGTCTCCGCAATGCCCATGCGGTTGAGCGCGCCCATCGCCTGGATCTGCTCTCTTGCGCTGAACCGGCCCAAGGTGCCGCGCCAGCATGCCGTGCGCCCGAGCCTGCCGGCCAGCACATTGGTCAGCACCGACAGTCGCCCGACCAGGTTGAACTGCTGAAATACCACCCCGATCTCGCGACGCGCCGCCCGCACATCGGCCGAGAGCCGCCCTGCCTCCTGGATCAGCGCGCCCTTGACCTTGACCCGGCTGACCGATGCCTTGTCGGCAGCGACGAGACCTGAAAGATGCCGGATCAGCGTCGACTTGCCCGAACCCGAGGCGCCGATCAGCGCCACCATCTCGCCCGCCTCGACGGCGAGATCGAGATCGTCGAGGGCCTTCCTGCCATTGCCGAATGTCTTGCTGAGACATTGGACTTCAATAGCGTTCACACATGCCTCATAGGGAGCGCCGGAGAGACCGAGCACCCTTTGCTTATGCCGCCGCCATGACAGTCGACTGACGGGAAAGTGACATCCCGATCAGACAAGATTAAAGTCGGTTTCCTCGACGTGTCTGAGAAGGACCACGCGACATGGCTCACGACGACCCGCACCGCTTCGAGGACATCCATCACGACCTGCACGAGCACTTGCCGTCCGAGCCGGCCTTGCGCGTCAAGGCGCTGGAAAGCCTGCTGCTCGAGAAGGGCATGCTCGACCCTGCCGCGGTCGACGCCTGGATCGCCGTCTACACCGAGGAGATCGGCCCCAAGCGCGGCGCCACTGTGGTCGCCAAGGCCTGGCTCGATCCGGCATTCAGGCAGCGGCTGCTGGCCGATGGCACCGCGGCCATTTCGGAGCTCGGTTTCGAAGGCTGGGCCGGTGCCCATTTCAGGGTGGTCGAGAACACGCCCGCCATCCACAACATGGTGGTCTGCACTCTTTGCTCCTGCTACCCCCACGCGGTTCTCGGCATCCCGCCCAACTGGTACAAATCGGCGGCCTACCGCGCCCGCGCCGTGCGTGACCCGCGTGGCGTGCTTGCCGAGTTCGGCGAGACCGTTCCCGACGCTGTCGCCATCCGCGTCTGGGACTCGACCTCGGAGCTGCGCTACATGGTGCTGCCCGAGCGCCCGGCCGGCACCGAGGGCTGGAGCGAGGATGAGCTCGCCGCCCTGGTCACCCGCAATGCGATGATCGGCACCGAGCGAACCCTCAAACCCGCTGGTGATGGGAGGCGATGATGGACAGCGTCCACGATCTCGGCGGCCGGCAGGGCTTCGGCCCGATCGACACCAAGGAAAGCGACGAGCCGTTCCACGCACCCTGGGAGGCCCGCCTGCTCGGCATCGCCAGGGCCATGGCGCGCCCGGCGGACTGGACCATCGACCGCTTCCGCTTCGTGCGCGAATCGATGGATCCGATCGACTACCTGACGCGGCGCTACTACGACCAATGGCTGCAGACCTATGCGGCACTGATGATCGACAGCGGCGTCGCGACGGTGGCGGAGCTTGCCAGCGGCAAGTCGGCGGGCAAGCCGCAAGGGATCGCGCCTCCCATGTCGGCCGACGCCGTCGCCAAGGCCAAGCGCGGCATGGCCCGCTTCGATCGGCCTTCCGAAGCCGCCCCCAAATTTGCGCCTGGCGATGCCGTCGTCACGCTGCGCAACGGTGCGCCCGGCCATACCAGGCTGCCGCAATATGCCCGCGGTCGTACCGGTCGCGTCGAGCACCACCACGGTGCCCATGTCCTCCCCGACCGCAACATCGATGGGTCGGGCCATGCCGAGGCGCTCTACACCGTGTCCTTCGCCGCGACCGAGCTGTGGCCCGACGCCGTCGGCCGCAACGATCGTGTCTATCTCGACCTTTGGGAGAGCTATCTTGCGCGAGCCTGATCCCTTCATCGCGCCCCCGCGCACCGGCGACGCCCCGCTGTTCGAGCAGCCTTGGCAAGCCGAATTGCTGGCCATTGCCGATCTCCTGCGCGACCGCGGGCTGTTCACTGCCGCCGAATGGGCGTCGGCCCTCGGTGCCGACTTGCGGGAGGCGGCCGGCCATGGCGCGCCCGACACGCCGGACACCTACTATCGCTCAGCACTTGCTGCCCTCGAGGCGCTGCTGTCCCACCATGCGCCGGAGATTGCCGGTGCCATGCCCGGGCGTGTGGTCGCCTGGCGCCGCGCCTATCTCAACACGCCCCATGGTCGGCCGGTCGTGCTCGCAGCCGCCGGACCAGCAGATCGAGGAACTCGCGCTGCCCCTTGAGCAGCTTGTCGCGCGCCGCCTCCAGGCTGAACCATCCGGCCCTGTCGATTTCCGGAAAGCTGCGCCGCCGCCCGCTCTTCGGCGGCCATTCGATCTCGAAACTGATGCTGCGGACCGCCGCGCAATCGACGTCGCCTTCGCCCGCAAAGGCGATGACCCGCTTGCCGCTCGGCTGCACCTTCTCGCCGAGCAGATGCAGCGGTCCCTCGAAGGCGACCCCGAGCTCCTCGGCGAATTCGCGGCGCGCCGCTGTCTCCGGATCCTCCCCCTCCAGGATCTCGCCCTTGGGAATCGACCACGCGCCCTGATCCCGCTTCGCCCAGAATGGCCCGCCGGGATGCACCAGCAGCACCGACAGCTGATCCGCGCCGCCCTTGTGGAGCAGCACGCCGGCGCTCTTCACGACGTCAGCGACTCCGACGAGGGAAACCGCTCGAAGGTCGGCAGCTCATGCGCCCGCTCCATCCATCCGATGCGCTCCGCCACCTGGATGTGCGCCTGGGCCGGCACCGCATCGGGATTGTCATAGGTGCCGCTCTGGACATCGATCAGGTCGGGCAGCGTCACCGCATTGGTGTAGAACAGGCCGGTGCCGCAGTCTGGACAGAAATGGCGTCGGCCGTTCTCCGACGATTTGTAGGTCTTGGGCGTGCCCTGGGTCACCTTCACGGCATCGCTCGGATACATCGTCCAGCCCACCATCGGGGCCCCGGCCGAGCGCCGGCAGTCGGTGCAGTGGCACAGCGCGTGATTGATCGCCGCGCCGTCGATCGCATAGCGAATGGCCCCACAATGACAGCCCCCGGTGATCGTCATGGCATTCCCTTTCCTTGCAAGATGCCTGGCCTTAAGAAGGGTAGGTGCGCGATGGCCGCGAGTCAAAACCCGCCTGGAGCCGATCATGGATGAACGAACCCGACGCGAGATGTTTTCGGCGATGGCCCTGCAGGGCATCTTGTCGCGCGACGGTCCGTTGCCCAAGCCCGGCGACGCCGCGGCCTCGGCCCGCGCCTATGCCGACGCGCTGATCGCCGAGCTGGCCCGCGAGGGGGTCGCGGGAGGCCAATGACCCCTGGGCCTCTAGAACGGCCCGTTGAACACGAAGGCGGCGCCGAGCGCAATGAGCGCGAAGCCGAGCACATAGTTGACCGTCAAGGGCTGGCCCAGATAGGTGATCGAGAAGACGGCGAACACGCTGAGCGTGATCACCTCCTGGATCGCCTTGAGCTCGGCGCCCGAAAACATATAGCTGCCGTAGCGGTTGGCCGGAACCGCCAGCCAATATTCGGGCAGCGCGATCATCCAGCTCGCCATCACCACGATCCATAGCGGCTTCTCCCGATAGGCGAGATGGCCATACCAGGCGAAGGTCATGAACACATTCGAGCCGGTCAGCAGCAGGATCGGCAGCACGCGGCTCACCAGTTCGGGCATTCCAAGTCCGCCCACGATCGTCTCCTTTGTGGCTGGATTGTTCCCGGCTATTTGCTCGGCGCCCATGCGCTCGTCAACCCGGTGATCGCATGCTGACCATTCTGGCCTTCCTCCTGACCATCCCGGCGGCCAACTGGATGGTCGGCCATGTCGGCTATTGCGGCGGCGCCGGTCCCTGCACCGTGCCGGTCGGCTTCGGCTTCGAGGCGCCCTCCGGCGTGATCCTGATCGGCTTGGCGCTGGCGCTGCGCGATGCCATCCACGAACGCTACAGCGCCCGGGTGGTTTTCCTGGCGATCATGGCCGGCGCGGCATTGTCGGTTCTCGTCGCGCCGGCGGCGCTCGCCATCGCGTCGGGCGCCGCCTTCCTCCTCTCCGAGACCGCCGATCTCCTCGTCTATGCGCCGCTCAGGCAGCAGAACCGGCCGCTTGCCGTCCTCGCCTCGGGGCTCGTCGGCTCGGTCGTCGACAGCGCGGTTTTCCTGTCGCTGGCCTTCGGCTCGCTCGAATATCTGATCGGCCAGGTGCTGGGCAAAGGCTGGATGACGCTCGCCGCCGCCGCCGTCGCTTCCCTCCTGGGCCGCCGCCGCGCCGTCGAATGACCGCGGCGGATCGGTCTATTCCGCCGTCAGCTCTGGCGGATCCTGCTTCGATCCGGTGGCGACGATCCTGAGCATGGCCGCCGGCAGCGGCCGCTGCAGCTTCAGCGCCTCCTCGAGTGGCGCCGTCAGCCAGGTCTCGATCTCGGCCTGCGTGGTCAGGATCACCGGCATCGCCTTGGGATGAACCGGCGCCACGACTTCATTGGCCTCGGTGGTGAGAAAGCCGAAGAGATCGTTGGTGGTTTCGCCTTCCTTGATCTTCCTGACCGAGGTCCAGCGCGTCCACAGCCCGGCGAACATGGCGAGCGGCCGGCTGTCGTCGAGCGCGAACCACACATCGCCGCCATGCGCCAGGTTGAACTCGCTGAACGAAGTCAACGGCACCACGCAGCGATGCTCGGTCCCGAGCCACTGCCTCCAATGCTGGCTGGCGACATTGCGGATGTTGGTCGTTCCGCCATCCGGCTCCAGCCGCAGCAGCTCCTCGAAGTTGACCGCCTTGCCCTTGGCCTCGAGCTTTTGCGCCCGCGCCTTGGCAGCATCGAACACCGCCTTCTGCGACGACGGCATGCCCCACCGCATCTTGACGAGCTCGCGCACACCGTCCTGCGCGGTGCGCACCACCGGCGCGGTGAAATCCGGGAAGATGCTCGGCTGCGGCGGCAGGTTGCCGGTGGTGTCCCGCATCGCCTTCGCCAGCGCGGCGATCGCCGCCTGGCCCTTGGTCACGCTGTAGAGGTTGCACATGGGCGAGACAATCGCCGAGCGGCCGGCCTCCCGCAAGCGCCGCACCGGCCTTTTCCCCGCCTCCCCACAACGTGAGCTCTAGGGATTCCACCCGCCGCTGCCATAGGGGCGGGTTATGACCTCGAGGAGGTGGCCGTCCGGGTCCTCGAAATAGAACCCACGCCCGCCATCATGGTGATTGATTTCATTCTGGCGCGACTGGGCCGGATCGGCCCAATAGGCGAGGCCCCGCGCGCGGACCCGGCCGAAGATCGTATCGAATTCCGGGTCGTCGACCAGAAACGCGTAGTGCTGCGTGGTGATCGCGCCATCGACCGTCATGAAGTCGATATTGGCCTCATTGTCGGTCCTGACGACCTCGAAGGGCCCCCAGCGGATCGGCCGGGGCAGATCCAGGATCTCGGCGAGGAAGGTCGCCGATTTCTTGCTGTCGCGCGCCGACACGATCGTGTGGTTGAAATTGACGGCCATCAGCGCACCTCCGACCTCGGCCAAACCGCAGCCGATGCAGATGGTTCCCCATTCTGGCGGATCACGTCGCTGACGATGCTGATCGATAGGGCCAGCACGAACACGTTGAAAATGAAGGCCAGCCAGCCATGGAGCAGCACCACCCGGCGGATGAGGTGGTCCTCGACCTGAACGTCCGACACTTGGAAAGTCATTCCGACCACGAAGGAGAAATAGAGAAAGTCCCAATAGTCGGGTTGACGACGCCCGGGAAACATCAATCCTTCGCGGCGCTTCCTTCCCTGCGGCGAGTCGATCTCGCGGTAGTAGTCGTGCGCATAGTGCATCGCGAACATCGTATTGAGGAACAGCCACGACAGCAGGATCGTGGCGATGCCGATCAGCACATGAATCGGCTGCGAGCCGCGCATCTCGAAAATGACCGAGATCAGGATGGCGGTTGCCAGAAGGCCGACGATGATCGGCCACAATTGCGGCTTCGCATCTTCGATTGCGGCGCGTCTTTCCATGTCCTCCAGCTTGGCCCCGGCCATCATTTTCCAGACGACGAAGATGAAGAATGCCGCACCGGCATCGAAACTCAGGATCAGCGAGGTCAGCCACGGAATCCTGCTGAGCCCGAGCCAATTCAGCAGGAGGCAGAGCACGATGACGACGAGCGCCACCGCCGCCGCCGCCGCCAACCGCGGATGCGCCTGCATGCCGATCCGCCGCAGCGTGGCGGCGAGCCTGTCGGCATGACGCCTGTCGAGCTTCACGTCCTGAATGACCGTGACCGAGGAACCCGCATAGGCCCCCGCCACGCGCGGCGGGGACCTATGAAAGGCTCTGTGCTCTCGCGATCACCGTGCCGGCAGGCGACCATCCGGCGTGAGCTTGTCGACCGCCTCCGGCAGCACCGCCGACAACCGCGCCAGGAGTTCATCGCGCGATAGGCCGGTCCGTTGCGTCAACATGTCGATCAGGTCTGGGCCTAAAGCACTTTCCGCATGGTTCGGCGTGATCGACTGGTTTGGTCCGCTTGCCACCCAGGAATCCGCGGCTGCACCCTGGCCGGCATTGCGGAAGCGGTCGATCACATCGGCCAATCCGCCCTGGATCGTCTTGACGGGGTCACCGCTGTCTCCAAGGTTTCCGGCAGCCGTGCCGCCGATCCCGCCCGGCGCCCCGCCGCCGGGGTTCATGACCCCCTTCAGCAGCTCGCCGAGCTTGTCCCGGTTCTGATAGCCCGCAACTGCCAGAAGACCCAGCAAAGCGGCAAGTGATGGCATTCCACGCGTCATGATTGTTGCTCCTTAAAGACAAGGTCAATAACGTTCGACGGTGACAGTTCCCGCACGGCGCCTTAGAAGAGGAGCCGATTTGCATGCGACGCCCGTTTCAACGACTTGGGAGAGAGAGACCATGGGCATTATCTGGACGATCATCATCGGCTTTGTGGCGGGTGTCGTCGCCAAGTTCATCATGCCGGGCAACAACGAGCCGTCCGGCTTTGTCCTGACGGCAATCCTCGGCATCGTCGGCGCGTTCCTCGCCAGCTATCTTGGCCAAGCCCTGGGCTTTTATCAACCCGGCGAGGGCGCTGGCCTGATCGGCGCGATCGTGGGTGCCGTCATCGTGCTGTTCATTTGGGGCATGGTGACCAAGAATCGCGCAGCCCCTTGAGGCAAAATCGATTCAACTTCGTCGACAAAATTCTCCTGAGTGGTAGCGCCTGATAACCAACAGGGCATTTGGCGCTGGAGCGCCCTACACGATCGAGTGAAGACTGGACGTTCGGTCGTTCCAGGCGGGAGAGAAAAACTGGCGAGGAGCACGAGGCGTCCTGGTCCGCAGGTCTCGCGGCGCGGTTTCATGCAGACCGGGCTCTCGGCGGGAACGTCCTTGCTGCTCGCCGGTCGAGCCGATCCGGCGGCAGCCGGCAACGCCAGCGACGCAGGCGCAGGACACGCTCACCAGCCGGCCGGTGGCGAACCTTCGAGCGACTACGCTCCGGGTGCGCCCTTCGCCGAGCCGGCGGTGCGCCGTTCGGCCAACGGCGAGCTCGGCACCACGCTGCGCATGCACTATGCCTATAAGAATATCGGCGGCCACCGGCTCTATGTCAGGACCTATGAAGGGACCGTCCCCGGACCGACCCTGCGGCTGAAGCCGGGCGACGTGCTGCGCGTGAGGCTCGTCAACGACCTGCCTCCCAACCGCGACGCGGCGCCGATCGACCGGTCATTGCCGCATTTGCTCAACAACACCAATCTTCACACGCATGGACTTCATGTCAGTCCCGACGGCATCGCGGACAATGTCATGCGCGTCATGGAGCCGGGCCAGAGCTACGACGTCGAGATCGCCATTCCGCCGGATCATGTCCCGGGAACCAACTGGTATCACCCGCATGCTCATGGCTCCGCCGACATTCAGCTCGCGAGCGGCGCGGTGGGTGCGCTGATCATCGAAGGCGATTTCGCCGATGTTCCCGAGATCGTCGCCGCGCAGGAGCGGCTTCTCGTGCTGACCGAAGCGGTGTTCGACGGCTTCGGAACGCTGGAAGACTTCTCGACGCTCTTTCCGGAGACCGCCGCCCGCTTCATTGCCGTCAACGGGATCCGCGAGCCCACCATCACCATGCGCCCCGGCGAGGTGCAGCGCTGGCGCATCCTGCATGCCGGCTGGCAGGACGATATCTTCATGGAGCTCGAGGGCCACGTTCTGCATTCGATTGCCCGCGACGGCGTTCCGCTGTCGCGGATCGACTTGAGCATTCCGCGCAAGCCGGATCAGCCGACTGATCACCCGAACGCCCTGTTGATCGCACCCGGCCAGCGCATCGATGTGCTGGTCCAGGCGGGGGCGCCTGGCAACTACCTGTTTCGCGCCGTTCCTTACGATCAGGGCTACGCAGCGCCGACCGGCCCGATCGCCCGGCTCGTCGTGGAAGGCGAGCCGATGGCGATGGCGCTCCCCGCAGCGCTTCCGCCGTTGCCAGAGACCATCATCCGCGACGACGAGATCACCGGAACACGGACACTGAGATTTGCGACGAAGAGTCCGGGGACGGAGGAATGGCAAAAATACCGGTTCCTGATCGACGGCAAGACCTTCGATCCAGACCGGGTGGACCAGCGCATCCGCCTCGGCGCCGTCGAGGAATGGACGATCGTCAACGAGGATGCGGACAACGATCACGTCTTTCACATCCACGTCAACGACATGCTGCTGACCAAGATCAATGGCGAGCTGCTGGCCGACCCGGTCTGGCTGGACACCGCCATCGTTCCGCGCAGCGGCAGCATCACCTTCCGGTCGCGCTTCCGCGACTTCCCCGGCAAGTTCGCGCTCCACTGCCACATGATGAACCACGAGGACCTCGGCATGATGCAGGTCGTCGAAGTCTATGCCGATGATCCTCAGGCTGACTGACGAGCCTCCCGCAGCCTGTCGAGGATCGCCAGCGTGCGGTCCATTGAGAAGGTCCGCGCCGCGCGGTTGAACCCTTTCCGGTTCGACCGCATCATGAAGCTGTGCCCCACATCAGGGAGAATGTGGACCTCGACATTGGGCATGCGCGACACCACCGCGCGATAGTCCGCCAGCACCGGCGCGGGCGCGACATGGTCGTGGTCGCCCCAGACGATGCAGATCGGTGCCGTGATGCCGTCGATCTCCGGCAGGAAATCCAGCATTTGAGTGCCGTGGCAGGCGATGCCGGCGTCATAGCCCAGGCGCTTCGGGCCGAGGATCGCGTAAGGACCCCCGTAGCAGAAGCCCATCACGGCGGCTCGCCCGTTGCTTTGCGGCAGACTGCGAATATGCGCGAGGGTGGCTGCCATATCGGCTTCCCCGGCCTTCAGTCTCTCCAGTCGAGGTTGCGACCGCTGCTGCGCCCGACCGTCCTCATGCGGAAGCGGACCCGGCAATGTCCGCCAGAACAGGTCGGGCGCGGCCGCGATATAACCGAGCGACGCAAGCTCGTCGGCAATCTCGACGAAATCCCGGTCGACCCCGTGAATTGCCGAGGCGAGCACCACCGCCGGTACTTTGCGGTCGCTCGAGGGTGTCGCCAGATAGCAGTCGAACGCATGGTGGTCGAACGATCGAACCTTGATTGTCTCGCCCGTCATGGATCCTCTCCCGATGATCGAGCCGCATTCGGTGAGCCTCGATGGGAACCTCGGTTGAAAGCCACGCCGCCGCGAGGCGATAGCGCGCCCGCGCGGGCTCCTGACGGCTTTGGGAGGCTGACCAAGGTTCCGAAACCGAACCGAGTTTCTGGAGCGGGCGATGGGATTCGAACCCACGACCCCAACCTTGGCAAGGTTGTGCTCTACCCCTGAGCTACGCCCGCGTCCGATATTCGGCTTTATTGCGCATGGCCCTGGCAAATGCAATAGCAGGGCCCATGACCGCCACGCCTGAGGATCTGCTTCGCCGCCTGGGCGAGCTTGGAATCGCTGCCGACACAACCGACCATCCCCCCGTGTTCACGGTCGAGGAGGCCAAGGCGCTGCGCGGCCAGATTGCCGGTTGTCACATCAAGAATCTGTTTCTCAAGGACAAGCGCGACCAACTCTGGCTTGTCGTCTGCCTCGAGGACCGGTTGATCGAGCTCAAGACCCTGCCGGCCCTGATCGGCTCGGCCCGCCTGTCTTTTGCCCGCCCCGATCTCCTGCGCGAGGTCTTGGGCGTCGAGCCCGGATCGGTCACGCCCTTCGCGCTGATCAATGACAGCGCCCGCCGCGTCGCCGTCGTCCTCGATGCCGAGATGATGCAGGCCGACCGCGTCAATTGCCATCCGCTTCACAACGCCGCCACCACCACCATCACCGCCGCCGGGCTTCTCCGCTTCATCGAAGCCTGCGGCCACACCCCCCGGCTGGTGGCGCTCGGCTGACCATGACACCGGGGCGTTGTAATTCTCCGCCTCATCGGCCATCTATGGCGCGAATGCGCATCGCAAAGAGGTGACAAGCGATGGACAAGCCTTTCATGAGCATGTCCGGCAACGTGGCCCAAGCCCCCGCGGCCAAGGGGGACGCCGATTCCCTGATCCGCGACAGCGACACCCGCAACTTCATGGCGGACGTCATCGAGGCATCGCGCCAGGTGCCCGTGCTGGTTGATTTCTGGGCCCCGTGGTGCGGCCCCTGCAAGCAGCTGACCCCGGCGCTCGAGAAGATCGTCCGGGAGGCCAAGGGCGCCGTCAAGCTGGTCAAGATCAATGTCGACGAGAACCAGCAGCTTGCCGCCCAGATGCGCATCCAGTCGATTCCGGCCGTCTTCGCCTTCGCCAACGGCCAGCCGGTCGACGGCTTCATGGGCGCCCTGCCCGAGGGCGAGCTCAAGAAATTCGTGTCTAGGCTGACCGGCAGCGAGATCGGTGCGGAGATCGACGCCATCCTCGACGAGGCCGACACCACGCTCGCCGCCAAGAACTACAAGGCCGCCGGCCAGATCTATGCCGACATCCTCGGTGCCGACCGGGAGAACACCCGCGCCATCGCCGGCCTCGCCCGCTGCCAGATCGGCAATGGCGATCTCGATGGCGCCCGCGCCACCCTCGGCCTCGTCCCGCCCGCCAAGGCCGCCGATCCCGCCATTGTCAGCGCCAGCGCCGCCCTCGACCTTGCCGCGACCCCGGCCGATAGCGGCGAAATCGCCCGCCTGTCTGAGGCGGTCGAGCAGAATCCGGCGGACCATCAGGCTCGCCACGACCTTGCTGTGGCACTCAATGCCGCCGGCCGCCGGGAGGAGGCCCTCGATCATCTCCTCGGCATTGTCCGCAAGCAGCGCGGCTGGAACGATGAGGCCGCCCGCAAGCAGCTGGTCAAGTTCTTCGAGGCCTGGGGTCCCAAGGACGAGCTCACCATTTCGGGTCGCAAGCGCCTGTCCTCCATCCTGTTCTCGTGAGCGCGCTCATGAGCTTTCCAGCGCGGTACCCCTCGGCCGACAGCCTGCCCCGCCACATTCCGGTATTCCCGTTGAGCGGCGCCCTGCTGCTGCCCCGCGCCGAGCTTCCGCTCAATATTTTCGAGCCGCGCTATCTCGCCATGGTCGACGACGCCCTGTCCGGCGATCGCATCATCGGCATCGTCCAGCCCGAGGACCCGCCCGATCGAACGCCTGGGCCGAGCGCCGCGCCCCCGCTGTTCCGCACCGGCTGCGCCGGCCGCCTCACCGCCTATACCGAGACATCCGACGACCGCATGCTCGTCACCCTGACCGGCATCGCCCGCTTCCGGATCGCCACCGAGCACGCCACCATCAAGCCCTACCGCGTGGTCGAGCCCGACTATGCAGCCTTCGCCGATGATTTCGTATCGAATCTCGGCGAGGACCGGGTGGACCGCCCCGCCCTTCTCAAGGCCTTTCGCGATTTTCTCGAAGCCCACAATATGGGGGCCGATTGGGACGAGGTGGCTCAGGCCACCTCCGAGTCGCTGGTCAATGCCTTCTCGATCCTGAGCCCGTTCTCGCCGATCGAGAAGCAAGCCCTGCTCGAGGCCACCGACCTGAAGGCGCGGGCCGACATGCTGATTGCCTTGACCGAGATCTCGCTCGGCGCCCAGGCCGGTGGCATGGGCAGCCAGCTGCAATAGGCGAAGCCGACATGAGCGACGAGAACCCGAAGACCGAGGGCGAGGATGGCGAGGACCGGCCGGCAATGGCACGCCGCATCGATCCCAAGCTGCTCGAGATCCTCGTCTGTCCGCTGACCAAGGAACCGTTGATCTATGATGCCGACCGTCAGGAGCTGATCTCCCGCGCTGCGCGCCTCGCTTATCCGATCCGCGACGGCATCCCGATCATGCTGGTCGAGGAAGCCCGGCAGCTGGATGACGACTGAGCCCGCGACCCCTTGGCCGGAGGAGATCCGCCTCAAGCCCGGCGGCCGCCTCCTCGAAATCGCCTTCGACGACGGCAGCCGCTATCGCCTCTCAGCCGAATATCTCCGGGTCGAGAGCCCGAGCGCCGAGGTGAAGGGCCACGGTCCCGGCCAGGAGATCACGGTCACCGGCAAGGAGACTGTGGCGATCACCCGCCTCGAGCCGGTCGGCAACTATGCCATCCGAATCATTTTCGACGACGGCCATTCGACCGGGCTTTACAGCTGGGTCTATCTCCATCGGCTCGGCCGCGACCACGACCGGCTCTGGCAGGATTACCTGGTCCGCGCCGGCCGCGCCGCCGAACCGTCTTAAAGCGGGATGCCGCGCAGGAGCCGCGGCAGGCTGCCGGTGAGCCCGGCGGCCTCGCGGATGAACGCCGCCCGCGCCGGTTTCAGCTGGTTCACCGCCCGGAGGCCCGCCGAGCGGATCAGCCGCAGCGCCTGATTGTCGTTCGAGAACAGCCGATTGAGCCCGTCGGTGGCCGCCGCGACCATCATCGTGTCGAACCGCCGCCAGGCCTGGTACCGCTCGAGGGTCGGTGCCGCACCGTGATCGAGTCCGAGCCTCGCATCCTCGACCACGACCTCGGCCAGCGCCGCGGCATCCCGCAGGCCGAGATTGAAGCCGAGCCCGGCGATCGGATGGATCACATGCGCCGCATCGCCGATCAGCGCCAGCCGCCTGCCGATGAAGCTGTCGGCAATGAAGAGGTCGAGCGGGAAGCCCTGCAGACCGCCGATGATCGACACATCGCCCAGCCGCTCGCCGACCCGCGCTTTAAGCGCGCGCTCCTGCTCGCCGCGTTCTGCCCGCAAGATCTCGGCCGCGCCCGCCGTCGATTCCGTCCACACGATCGCGCTGCGATTGCCGGTGAGCGGCAGGATCGCGAACGGACCGGCCGGCAGGAAATGCTCGACCGCCACTCCCTCATGCGGCCGGGTATGGCCGATCGCCGTGACGATGGCGCTCTGCCCGTAGGACCAGCCATTGCCGGAGATCTGCGCCGCCTGGCGGGCCCGCGACTTGCGTCCGTCGGCAGCGACGACGAGCCGGGCCCGCACGGTTTCGCCGTCCTCGAGCGTCACCACGCCGGCATGCTCCCCATAGTCGCATGACGCAACCCCCTGGCCGGTCATGAAGCGGATGTTCGGCGACGCCCGCGCGGCCTCATGGAGCGCCCGGTGGAGATGATGGTTCTCGACCATGAAGGCGGCAGGCTCGCCCGGCTGGTCGGTCTCCTCGAAATGGAGGAGCACCGGCCGCCCATCGCGCGGCCCCAGCGACGAATCGGTGACCTCGATCCGCCGCATCGGCTCCGCTTGCGATTGCAGCCCCTCCCACACCCCGAGCGCCGTCAGCATGTGGCGCGACGAGGCCGTGATCGCCGAGGCGCGGCGGTCGCGGGCCGGATTGCCATAGCTCTGCGGATCGGCGCGGTCGATGACCAGCGTCGGCACCGGGGTGCGGGCCGTCGTCCCGGCCAGCGCCAGCGCCGCCGCCAGCCCGTTGAGAGCACCGCCGATGACCGCCACGTCGATCATGCTGACCAAACCTCTATCGCACGGCGCCTCTCTCGTCTAATCGGAAGTCGATCCCGCCATCATGGAGCAGGCCATGGCCTCCGAGCTCAGTTCCGTCCTGAAGATCCTCGACCTCGAGCAGCTCGAGACCAATTTGTTCCGCGGCGTCAGCCCCAAGGTCGGCTGGCAGCGCGTCTTTGGCGGCCAGGTCATCGGACAGGCTTTGGTGGCCGCAACCCGCACCGTGCCGGAGCAGCGGCGCGCCCACTCCCTCCATGGCTATTTCATTCGCCCGGGCGATCCCGAGACTCCCATCATCTACGAGGTCGACCGCTATCGCGACGGCCGCAGCTTCACCACCCGCCAGGTGGTGGCGATCCAGCATGGTGTCCCGATCTTCACCATGGCCGCCTCCTTCCACATCGCCGAGCCGGGCTTCGAGCACCAGATGCCCATGCCCGATGTGCCCATGCCCGAGGACCTTCCGGGCGAGCGCGAGATCCTGGAGAGCCATTCCGACAAGATGCCGGAGAACATGCGCCGCTATTTTTCCCGCCAGCGGCCGATCGAGCTGCGCCCGGTCGAGCCGCTTTACTATCTCGAGCCGCGGCTCGGCGGTCCGCCGTTGCAGAATGTCTGGATCAGGGCGACCGGCCACCTTCCCGACGATCCCTCGATCCATCAATGCGTCCTCGCCTATGCGTCCGACATGACGCTGCTCGACACCGCCCTCGTGCCGCACGGCCGCAATTTCTTCGACCCCCATATGAAAATGGCGAGCCTCGACCACGCCTTGTGGTTCCACCGCAACTTCCGCGCCGACCACTGGCTCCTCTATGCCCAGGACGCGCCGAGCGCCTATGGCGCCCGCGGCTTCACCCGCGGCAGCGTCTTCGACCGCGATGGGAAGCTCGTCGCGTCGGTTGCGCAGGAAGGCCTAATCCGGCTCCCTGCGACTCTCAAAACATCATCTGATTAAAAAATCATCACACCGAAAATCTTGCCTGAATATTAGTCAACCCAAGCTGGGCCGACCGCCGCCGCCCGCAGGGAATCCGCGAGTCCTGTGCCTCTGCCAGGCTGGCACAGTTCTTGGTTAAGCGTCCCGAGGGGGGACTTTGCCCAGCGCGCAAAGCCCCGTGATTTGGCGTGACACCGGAGAGCCCTGAACATGAAGCAGATCGACTTGCCGACCGGAATGGGATGGCGGCGCCGTCTCCGAAACCTGGGACTGGGGGCGGCGATCGCCCTGTGTGCCGCGGCTCCGCCCGCCCTCGCCGCCCCGACGGTGAACAAGGGCGACACGAGCTGGATGCTCGCCGCCACCGTGCTGGTCGTCCTGATGACGATCCCCGGGCTGGCCTTGTTCTATGGCGGGCTGGTGCGCGCCAAGAACGTGCTCTCGGTCTTCATGCAGGTCTTCATCTGCTTCTGCGTCATCTCGATCCTGTGGGTGGTCTATGGCTACTCGCTGGCCTTCACGGCCAACGGCTCGGCCTCGCTCACGCCCTTCATCGGCGGCTTCTCCAAGGTGATGCTGGCCGGCGTCGACCCGAACACCATGGCGGCGACCTTCTCCAAGGAGACATTCATCCCCGAGCTGGTCTACGTCGTCTTCCAGATGACCTTTGCCTGCATCACGCCGGCGCTCATTGTCGGGTCGCTGGCCGAGCGCATGAAATTTTCCGCCGTGCTCCTCTTCATCGTCCTGTGGTTCACCTTCGCCTATCTGCCGATCGCCCATATGGTGTGGTTCTGGGCCGGCCCCGACGCCTATACGCTGAATGAGGCCAATCTCCCCTATCTCAAAGGCGTGCTGGGCGACGGCGCCGCTGCCAAATTCCTCGCCGACTATGCGGCGGCAACGACCGACCAAGCCAGGGCCGACGTTCTCGCTGCCCTGGGATCGGCCATCGCACCGACCAACGGCTACCTCTTCAATCTCGGTGCCCTCGACTTCGCCGGCGGCACCGTCGTCCATGTCAATGCCGGAGTGGCCGGGCTGGTCACCGCTCTCGTGCTCGGACCCCGCCTCGGTTACGGTCGCGAGCCGATGGCGCCCCACAATCTCGCTTTGACCTTCATCGGCGCCTGTCTCCTCTGGGTCGGCTGGTACGGCTTCAACGCCGGCTCGAACCTCGAGGCCAACGGCCTGACCGCACTGGTCGTGCTCAACACCACCATCGCCACCGCCGCCGCCGCCATCGCCTGGTCGCTCGGCGAATATCTGATGCGCGGTCATGCGAGCCTCCTCGGTGCCGCCTCTGGCGCCGTCGCCGGCCTTGTCGGCATCACCCCGGCCTGCGGCTGGGTCGGTCCGGCCGGCGCCATCGTCGTCGGCCTCGCGGCGGGTTTCCTCTGCCTGTGGGCCGTGGTCTGGCTGAAGCGCCGGCTCGGCTATGACGATGCCCTCGACGTGTTCGGCGTCCACGGCATCGGGGGCATGGTCGGCGCGCTGCTCACCGGCGTCTTCGTCAATCCGGCGCTTGGCGGTGTCGGCGTCACGGACTATCTGGCAGCCGACACGACGACCAAGCTCGTCCCCTTTGACTTCGCGACCCAGTTCATGGCGCAGGTCTGGGCTGTCGCGATCGCCGCCATCTGGACGGCCTTGGTCAGCCTGGTCGCCTTGATGATCTGCCGTGCCGTCTTCGGTCTCCGCGTCAAGGAGCAGGAGGAGCGCGAAGGCCTCGACATCGTGAGCCACGGCGAGCAGGCGTATAACTGATCGTCTCTTGTCTCGCCCTGCGGCTGAACGGCCACCCCCGTTCAGCCGCAACCAATTGGGAGGGGCAGTAGGCAGTAGGCAGTGGATGGTGCTCTTCCCTACTGCCTACTGCCTACTGCCTACTGCCTCTATTGCCCTCTCCGTTAACCAGTCCTTAACCGCGCTTTCGCAACAGTGCCAGTGAGGCCTGTTTGCGAAACCGCTTAGCGATGTCACTCCATCCGTCACTCGAAACCAGCGACAGCGCGGTCCCGGAAGGCTTGCGGCGATTCCTCCGCAACCGTCTGCTTGAGCTGAGTGGCCTTTCCCTGATCGGCGCCACCGGGCTCGCCGCGGTGAGCCTTGCCAGCTGGCGTGCCGACGATCCCTCCTTCAATCACGCCACCGACGCGCTTCCCCAGAACATGCTCGGCTGGCCGGGTGCCGCTTTCGCCGACGAGCTGATGCAGGGTCTCGGCCTCGGCACCATTCCGTTGACCGTCATTCCGCTCGCCTGGGCTTTCACCCTGCTCGGCCATGCGCCGCTCGACCGCCCGCTGCGACGCCTCCTGTCATTGCCGCTCGCCAGCGCCGCCGCGGCTTCCCTCCTCGCCAGTTTCCCGGTCCCCGACGGCTGGGTGCTCGGCACCGGCCTTGGCGGTGGCATCGGCGATGTCATCGACAGCCTCACCGTCAGCCTCATGGGTCTCGCCATGCATGACGGCGTCGCCCGCGGCGCTGCCTGCGTCGTGAGCGCCGGCGCCTTCATCGTGCTCAGCTGCAACGCACTCGGCATTCGCAGCGACGATATCGTCGCCTGGACCGGCGTTTTCGGCGAGCGCGTCGAGTCGATGGTCGCCGCGATCTTCGGCCTTTTCACCCACACCGCGCAGCGCTCCGGCAACTTCCTGCGCCGCCTGTTCCACCGCAAACGCCGCCGCAAGCCGGTCAAGGCCGCGGTTGCCGCCGCCAAGGCCGCCACCGCCAAGACCGATGCCGCGGCGCAACGCGAGGCCAAGGTGGTGCGTGTCGAGCCGCGGCTCGTCGATCCCAATCGGCGCTCCAGGCCCGCTCTCGACGAGGACGACGACGAGGAGGCGGAGGAAGACTCCGAGGACGACGAAGCCGCCGAGAGCGACGAGGACGAGGAGGAGGCGGAGGAAGAGGACGCGGCCGACGAGGACGAAGAGGAAGAGGACGAGGAGGAGCCCCCACCCGTCAGGAAGCGGGTCACCAAGGCGGCTGGACCGGTGAAGCCGAGCACCCGTGGCCGTCCCGGTCCGCGCGGCAAGTTCGAATTCCCGCCGATGTCGCTGCTCGCCGAGCCGAAGCATCAGGGCCGCGCTGCCGACCTCTCCGATGAGGTGCTGCAGCACAATGCCCGCATGCTCGAAAGCGTGCTCGAGGATTTCGGCGTGCGCGGCGAGATCATCCATGTGCGCCCGGGCCCGGTCGTCACCCTTTACGAGCTCGAGCCGGCGCCCGGCATCAAATCCTCGCGCGTCATCGGCCTGGCGGACGACATCGCCCGCTCCATGAGCGCCGTCTCGGTTCGCGTCGCCGTCGTGCCCGGTCGCAACGTCATCGGCATCGAGCTGCCCAATGCCAAGCGCGAGACGGTGTTCCTGCGGGAGATGCTGGGCTCCGAGGCCTATGAGAAGACCGGCCAGGCGCTTTGCCTGGCGCTTGGCAAGAACATCGGCGGCGAGCCGATCTTTGCCGATCTCGCCCGCATGCCGCATCTGCTGATCGCCGGCACCACCGGCTCAGGCAAGTCGGTCGGCATCAACACCATGATCCTCTCGCTGCTCTATCGGCTGACCCCCGAGCGCTGCCGCCTGATCATGATCGATCCGAAGATGCTCGAGCTCTCGGTCTATGAGGGCATCCCCCATCTCCTCGCGCCTGTCGTCACCGATCCGCGCAAGGCCGTGGTTGCCCTGAAATGGGCGGTGCGCGAGATGGAGGACCGCTATCGCAAGATGTCGAAGCTCGGTGTCCGCAACATCGACGGCTTCAATCAGCGCGTCGCCCAGGCGCAGGCCAAGGGCGAGACCGTGTCGCGTACCGTCCAGACCGGCTATGACGAGCTGACCGGCGAGCCGATCTTCGAGAAGGAGCTGATGGACCTCAGGCCCATCCCCTTCATCGTCGTCATCATCGACGAGATGGCCGACCTGATGATGGTCGCCGGCAAGGACATCGAGGGTGCCGTCCAGCGCCTCGCCCAGATGGCGCGCGCCGCCGGCATCCATGTCATCATGGCCACCCAGCGCCCGTCGGTCGACGTCATCACCGGCACCATCAAGGCGAACTTCCCCACCCGCATCAGCTTCCAGGTCACCTCCAAGATCGACAGCCGCACCATTCTCGGCGAGCAGGGCGCCGAGCAGCTGCTCGGTCAGGGCGACATGCTCTACATGGCCGGCGGCGGGCGCATCGGCCGTCTCCACTCGCCCTTCGTCACCGAGGACGAGGTCGAGAAGATCGTTCGCCATCTCAAGGCGCAGGGCGCGCCCGAATATGTTGACGGCGTCACCGAGGAGACCGAGGACGAAGGCGGTGGCGGCGAGGGCGCCGGCGAGGGCGGCTTCGAGGGCGGCTCGGGCGATGAGCTCTACGATCAGGCGGTTCAGGTCATTCTGCGCGACAAGAAGGTGTCGACGAGCTATGTGCAGCGCCGACTCCAGGTCGGCTACAACAAGGCAGCGAGTCTGATCGAGCGCATGGAGAAGGAAGGGATCATTTCCGCACCCAACGCAACCGGGAAGCGCGAGATTCTCGTGCCCGGGGCAAGTGCGGAGTGAATAGGCGCCGGCCGGCCCAATTGCTGCCGCGTTATTCATGAATGTGTCGAGAGTCACGGCCATGCGAGGCCACGACGCTCGTGTGCCGCGATAGGGAAGGGGTGGGAAAGCATGATCCGTTGGATGAGAGAGGCTTTGTGGAGCGCTGCCGTAATCGCCGGCGTGCTTCTGACGGCCGCGAGCGCCAATGCCGCCAGAGCCGAGCAATTGAGCGAGGAACAACTGGAGGTAGTAAAAAAGCTTGGTGACTACTTTAATAGTCTCACCACCATGAAGGGCGAGTTCACCCAGGTCAGCCCGAAGGGTAATGTCTCAGCCGGCGTCTTCTACATCAGCAAGCCGGGCAAGATGCGGTTCGAATACGCTCCGCCCAACCCCTTCATCATCGTTTCCGACGGCCGATGGGTCACGGTGAAGAACAACGCCAAGAACAAAGCCGACCAATATCCGCTGTCCGCCACCCCTCTCAACCTCATGCTGGCCAAGCAGGTCGACCTTCTCAAGGAAGCCAAAATTTTGGGAGTCGAGGAAAAGTCCGGGGTGTTCTGGGTGACGCTGGAGTCCAAGGACAGTCTCGTCCCGGGCCATCTGGTGCTTGTCTACGACCCGGAAAATTCCGCATTGCAGCAATGGATTGTCGTCGACGGCCAGGGCCGCAAGACGACCGTGAACATCGCCAAGCTGGAGCCAGGCGTGCAGGCCGATCCGAAGCTTTTCGAGATCGAGGTTCCGAAGCGCCGCCTCAAGGACGAATAGAATTTCTGCGGGCTTGTCCAAAGCGGGGAACCAAGCCAGAAACGTGCCATAACAGGTTGAATCTGTCGGGGTCACGGAAAATTGTGGGTCGACGCCATTGAAAATGGCGCCGCTTGCAAATAGTTAGTTTTCAGTACCGGCGTCCGTTTGGAGTGGCCATCTGCCCCCCGCTCGAATGGCCATGGCCGTCGGCACAGCGCCGGACTCCCCTCCCGGCGCAAGCGCAAAGGCGCGAGGGCGCCCGGCCCCCCGACCGGGCGCCCTTTTCATTTTCGGCGTTCCTCTTCGATCCAGACCGAGATGCAGCTCAAGATTGCCACCTGGAACATCAACTCGGTGCGGCTGCGGGCCGACCTCGTTTGCCGCTTTCTCGAGGGCTGGCAGCCGGACGTTCTGTGCCTGCAGGAGACCAAATGTCCCGAGGGTTTGTTCCCCTCGGTGCTGTTCGCTGTCCGCGGCTATCCCCACATCGCCGAGCGCGGCCAGGCCGGCTATCACGGCGCCGCCGTCCTGTCGCGGCTCCCGATCGCCGAGATCTCGAGCCGTCAGTTCTGCGGCAAGGACGACGCCCGCCACATTGCCGTCCGTCTCGCCGGCGACGGCCTGCCCTGGATTCACAGTCTCTATGTCCCGGCCGGCGGCGACGTCCCCGACCCCGCGCTCAATCCCAAATTCGCCCACAAGATCGCCTTTCTCGACGAGATGCGGAGCTGGCTCGGCAACGGCCTGCACGACAACGCCCCCCATATCCTCACCGGCGACTTCAATGTCGCGCCGCTGGAGCACGATGTCTGGTCGCACCGCCAGCTCCTCAAGGTCGTGTCGCACACGCCGATCGAGACCGAGCGGCTGGTCGCCATCATGCAGGGCCGCAACTGGCACGACGTGATGCGCGCCCATGTCCCCCACACCGACAAGCTCTACACCTGGTGGAGCTATCGGGCCCGCGACTGGGCCGCATCCGATCGCGGCCGCCGACTCGATCACATCTGGCTCGATGCCCGCTACCGCCGCCACCGCACCGCCCTCGAGGTCGTGCGCGACACCAGGGGCTGGGAGCGCTCCTCCGACCACGTCCCGGTCATGGTGACGCTCGATCTCCGCTGATGCTGAGCCCGGCTCTAACGCCGGCTGAAGGACTGCGCTTTTTCGAACAGGATCTGAACCTCGCGCAGCATCAGCATCGAGGAATCGACCTTGTCGGCGAAGGTCTCGACGATGCGCGCCCCGGCTTCCGGGAACTCGCCGATCAGCTTGAGCAGGAGATCGTTGCCGATTTCGTTGACCGTCAGCGTCGACGTTGCGGTGACGGTGAGACGATGCGGCAGCTTCGCCAGCATGGCGAGCTCGGCGAGGAACGCCCCGCGCCCGATCTCCGCCACCGCCTCGCCGCTCCCCGGCGCAACCGCCGATGCCGTGCCCGATACCACCAGATAGCCGCTCGCCCCGGGATCGCCGGCACGGTAGAGGACCGCGCCCTTTTGCAGCACATGCCGGACGGCGGCGAACGACAGGACCTGGAGATGCGCCGGATCGACACCGGCGAAGAGCGGCACGTGCCGCAGCAGCTCGACGGTCGATTTGATGCTCACGGGACGAGCTTGTATCCGCCTGTTTCGGTCACCAGGATCTGCGCCTGCGAGGGGTCTGCCTCGATCTTCTGCCGCAGCCGATAAATATGGGTTTCGAGCGTGTGGGTGGTCACCCCGGCATTATAGCCCCACACCTCATGCAGGAGGATTTCCCGTCCCACCACCCTCTCGCCGGCGCGGTACAGGAATTTCAGGATGTTGGTTTCCTTCTCGGTCAACCTCACCTTGCGGTTGTCGGACCGGATCAGCACCTTCGCCGCCGGCTTGAACGTGTAGGGCCCGATCTTGAACACCGCATCTTCGCTCTGCTCGTGCTGGCGCAGCTGCGCCCGGATGCGGGCCAGCAGCACCCCGAAGCGGAATGGCTTGGCGATATAGTCGTTCGCCCCCGAATCGAGCCCGAGAATCGTATCGGCCTCGGTGTCCTGGGCGGTGAGCATGACGATCGGTCCGCGATAGCCGCTCTTGCGCATCTGCTTGCAGGCTTCCCGCCCATCCATGTCCGGCAACCGGACGTCGAGCAGCACCAGGTCCACCATATCCGATTTGAGCTGCTTCAGGCCGGCCGAGGCGGTGCCGGCGTCGCTGATCTGAAACTCGTCATGCAACGTGAATTGCTCTTTAAGCGTCTCCCGCAATGCATCATCATCGTCGATGATGAGAACCTTTCTCACGGTACTCATTGGAAAAACTCCCGGGGACGGAAGGGCAAGTCCCTGCCTGACAGCGCAATCTAGGGGGCTCCACGGCAAGATGCAAAGACCGTTGCGGGCTAGGGTTTCACGGCTGATCCGGGTGCGCCCTTCGCCATCCGGTCGCCACCGCGGCATTGTCAGCGCCGACGGGTTGCCGCCCCTGCCATGCGCCCTCGGCGCCGCCGGCATCACCCACCGCAAGCGCGAGGGCGACCATGCCACCCCCGCCGGCATGCTGCCGCTGCGCGAGGTCATGTGGCGTCGCGACCGCCTTCCGCCGCCGCGCACCGCCCTGCCGCACCGTTCGATTGCCGAGACCGACGGCTGGTGCGACGATCCCACGAACCCCGACTACAACCGTCTGGTCCGCCTCCCGATCGATGGCAGCGCCGAGACCCTGTGGCGCGCCGACCGGCTCTACGACATGCTGATCGTGCTCGGCCACAACGATGCGCCGGCCCGCCCCGGACTGGGCAGCGCCATCTTTCTCCATCTCGAGCGCCCCGACAAAGGTCCGACCGAGGGCTGCATCGCCCTGTCCCTCGCCCACATGCGCCGCCTCCTCGCCTGGCTGCGCCCCGACGACCAGCTCCTGGTCGGCTGATCAGTCCGAAAAGGCAATTGGCAACGGGAACAAAACGTCAGTCGTCAAGCTCCTGCAAGCTGCCGGGTGATTTTTTTGAATCTTCTGCCGGCGCTCCGCGTCGCTGATTCGGACATTTTGGTCGCGAGCCGGTAGACGATTGCCTCGGCAGTCGATCCATTGTCCTCGACCGAGACTTTGCGGGCTACGGAGGAGTGTGAACTTGTGTGTATCAACTTGCCAAGTTTGTTTACCAGATAGTCACTCGGACCAGCAATATAGATCGCCATATCCTCACATTCCGAGCGAGATACTTTCTTTGCAAGTGACCCATCTAATAGCAGGTAAATTTCTCTTGGCCCCAATGTATCTAACAGAGACGTGACGAGGAAAAATCGCCAACCGTCCTCTTGGTCCTGAAGCCAAAAGGCGCCTTCGCAGTTCATCCCGATGGAATCTGTCGCAAGTAGAATGACTCTTCCCAGGGCTAGATCATTTTGCGAAATTGGTCTTTTAGCCATGGAACTATGCCCTCATCCGGATGCCTAGCTGACTTGACAATCTGATTTACGACTGCTTCCGACGGAACCGTAAGTTTGTAACGAGAGTTATTTACAGATGCATTAACTAGTGTACGCCATGAAGCCCAAAGTCTTGCGTCCTTCTTAAGTCTAGATACTAATCCACATTTTTCTAGAAAGACTTCCAGCTTGTGACTGTAAACAAATTTGTAGATTGTGTCATTTCGCGCTGGCCAAGAGCAAAATTTTTCATGCTTCCACAGCACTGCCTTGAGCATCGCCTCGGTAGCTCTTAACGCATGATCGATCTTGCTATCTCCACTCACCTTACCTCGATAGGCGGCACTTATATTGCGCAACTCTCTGTCGGCTATTGCAATCCAATCGTCGGGACATCGCGGGATGTCCGTGTCGTTAGACATCGTTTCAAACCGTCCGGGCGAATCATACCAGAAAGGAGTCTTACCCGGAATCCCTCTCGCATTCCGAGTGTAGACGAAGTGGATACGTCGAAGAAAAACCCGCCATCCCCCCTTTTTTGCAGACGTCCCACCATCACCGATACCCCGTCGCATCCGCCGGCTTCCCGGCCTCCTGCACCTCGACCAGATACCGCCAGGCATCGGGCCGCGAGCCGTCGAGATCGGTGAAGCCATAGACCTGCGCCAGCTGCCCGCTCGACAGCGACTGCCCGTTCCACCGCGCCCGCTCGGGATCGGCGGCCAGCGCCGCCACCGCCCGCCCGACAAAACGCGGGCTCTCCGAGATCACGAAATGCGGCGACCCGCGGCGCGCCTCGCGCCAGGTCTCCTCGGTGACGCCATAGGCTTCGAGCATCATCTCCGAGCGCAGCCACCCCGGTGTCAGCGACACCGCCATCGCGCCATGCTTTGCCAAGTCCTGGGCATGCGCCCAGCCAAGCCGGTTCACCGCCACCTTGGCAAGGTCATAGAACGGCGACAGCCGGTAGTGCTCGCGATTATAAGCGGTCGTACCGTCCGTCACCTCGACCAGCAGCCCGCCCGGCCGCTCGATCAGGAGCGGCAACGAATGATGCGCCGTCACGAGGTGGGTCTCGACGCCGAGCCTGAGCAGTCTCAGGCCGCGCTCCAGATCGTGCTCCCACACTGCCTTGTTCCACTCCGTGAGCTTCTCGCCGCCCCAGATGTCGTTGACCAGGAGATCGAGCCGGCCCTGCTCCCGGCGGATCCGTCCGACCAGGCTCTGCACCTGCTGGGGCACCAGATGATCCACCTGGACGGCGATCGCCACGCCTCCCGCCGCCGTTACCAGCTCTGCCGTCTCCTCGATGGTCTCCGGGCGGCCATATTCCGATTGCTGCGACCGTGTCGTGCGGCCGGTCGCATAGACCGTGGCTCCCGCCGCGCCAAGCTCCACCGCAATGCCACGCCCGGCGCCGCGCGTTGCCCCCGCGACCAGCGTCACCTTGCCGGCGAGCGATCCCTTATGGTTCGTCATGATTCGACCTCCTGCCCGCCGGCCGGCGTGATGGCCCGCAGCCGCCACTGATCATTGCTGCGCGTCAGCATGGTTTGCGATAGCGGCGCAATATCGATGCGCCAAAACGAATGCGCCGTTCCGGCAATCGCATGCACGATGGCGGCACGGACGACCGCCGGCTGCGTCACCACGACCGTATGGCCCGCAAGAGTCGTGCCGACATGATCGAGAAAATCCCCGACCCGCTCCTTGAGCTGGCGATGGCTCTCCCCGCCATGCGGCGCCGCCATGTCGTCGGCAAGCCAGGCGGCAATCGCCTCCGGCTCGGCCGCCGCAACCGCCTCGAAGGCCGCCCCGGCCCAGCGTCCGTAGTCGCAGTCGGCCAGCGCCGGCACGATGGTGCCCTGAAGGCCGAGCAGCTCCGCGGTCTGCCGCGCCGCGACCGTCGGGCCGATCAGCACCCGCTCCTGACCCTTGATCCGCAAAGCCGACCGTCGGGCTTGCCGCGCGCCGGCGGCATCCAGCGGCTCGTCGGCGGGAAATTCCGTCCGCCGCTGGCCGCCCGTCGGCGCCGCCGCGATCAGCGTCACCCGCACTGCGATCATTTGACACCTCTTCTGGCCTTACATAAGATCGCTGATCGTCACTAAGGCAGGAAGCCGGTGCAAGTCCGGCACGGTCGCGCCACTGTGAGCGGTTCTTCCGCAAGTCAGGTCTTGCCGGGTGATCGAAGACCAAGGCGCCGGGACGCGTCATCCCGAAGGAGGTTCGAACCGTGAGCCACGCAACTGCCACCTTCCCCGCACAGGGGATCGCCATTCCGCTCCGGGAGCTGTTGCCCTGGGCCATCTTCGCCGGGCTGATCTGCCTCATCGCCATCTATTTCGTCACCACCGAGCAGGGTGCGACCGCGCTCTTCTCCGGCACCGACATCCACGAATTCGTGCATGACGGCCGCCACCTTCTCGGCTTTCCCTGCCACTGATCATAAGGGCTGATCCAATGATGCGGACCTTGTTGATCCGCGGCATGCTCGTGGGCGTGCTTGCCGGTCTGTTGTCCTTCGGTGTCGCGCGTGTGCTCGGCGAGCCCCAGGTCGACCGTGCCATCGCCTATGAGGAGCAGATGGATGCCGGTCACGCCGCCGGCGCCGGTCACCAACATGGCACGTCGGCCGCCGAGCATGACCACGGCGCCGCGGAAGCGGTGAGCCGCGACACTCAGCGCGGCATCGGCCTCCTCACCGCGACCCTGGTCTATGGCGCGGCCCTGGGCGGCCTGTTCGCCATCGTCTTCGGCTTCGTTTATGGCCGCGTCGGCCCATGGGACGCGAAGACCACCGCACTTCTGCTCGCGCTCGCTGCCTTCATCACGCTGTACTTCGTCCCGACCCTGAAATATCCCGCCAATCCACCCGCCGTCGGCAGCGATGGCACCATCGTGTATCGCACGCAGCTCTTCTTCGCCATGATCGCCTTGTCGGTCGCCGCGATGATCGTCGCCATAATGGTCGCCAAGGCATTGGCGGCGACGCGCGGCGCCTGGGACGGGACCCTGATCGGCGCCGCCGTCTTCATCGGCCTGATGGTCCTCGCCGGAATGCTGATGCCGTCGCTCGACGAGGTTCCCGCCGATTTCCCCGCCACCGTCCTCGCACAGTTCCGCGCCGCCTCGCTCGCCATTCAGGCGACGCTGTGGGCAACGCTCGGCCTCGTGTTTGGGCGAGTCGCCGCGTCGGTCCTGCAGGAGGCCCCGCAGCGAACGCTGCCCTCCGCCCGGGCGTCCTTCTAGACCGTCGAGCTGCGGCTCCCGAAGATTGCCGAGCCGACCCGCACATGGGTCGCCCCGAAGGCGATCGCCGTCTCGAAATCGCCGCTCATCCCCATGCTCAGCTTCTCGAGTCCGTTGCGCTCCGCGATCTTGCGCATCAGCGCGAAATGCAGCGCCGGCTCGTCCTCGACCGGCGGCACGCACATCAGCCCCTCGATGGCGAGCCCGAGCTCCGATCGGCAGAGCGCCACCAACGCATCGGCATCGGCGACGCTGACGCCCGCCTTCTGCGGCTCCTCGCCGGTATTCACCTGGATGAACAGCCTGGGGCGGCGCTGCTGACGCTCCATCTCTTTGGCCACCGCCCGCGCCAGCTTCTCCCGGTCGATCGTCTCGATGAC
>JBEVJH010000213.1:0-10505 GCA_040510355.1 Aestuariivirgaceae bacterium | reverse complement strand
ACGGCAAGGTGGGCATACAAGCCGCTGCCGACCGACAGCACGCTGTCGGTCAGACGCTCGACGGCGTTTGCCTGCGTGGGCGCCCTGTTCAGCATCGTGGTGCGCCTGCCATCACCCGACCTGGCTTTTCACGAAATCCTTGACGATGGACACGATGCCTCGGGCAAGTAAGGCGTCGAGCGCGTCGACGAACTGGTCGACATGCTCGCGCTGGCAGATCAGCGGCGGTTCCAGCCGGATGACGTTGCGGTTGTATGCGGTAAAGGCGACCAGCACGCCGTAGTCGCGCAGCAGCAGCGACCCGACAAAGCCGGACAGCGAGCCCTTGAGCTTGTCGTCCAGCATGCCGACCACTGGCCGCAGCACCGCCGGCAAGGTCTGCGAGAAGTCGTGGAACTCCAGGCCGACCATCAGGCCCTTGCCGCGCACGTCCTTGACGATCTTCGGATACTTGCCCTTCAGCGCCTCCAGCCGCTCGAGCAGATAGGCGCCCGTCGAGGCCGCGTTGTCGATAAGGCCCTCGTCATAGAGCACGTTGAGCGCCTCGATGGCGGTGACGCAGGCCTCGCCGATGCCGCCGAAGGTGGCCATAGCATGGATCATCGCCGTCTTCGGCGTGCCATAGGCCTTCATGTAGACGTCGCGACGGGCGATCATGGCGCCGACCGCCGCCTTGCCGCCGCCGAGCGACTTGGCGAGCGCAGTGACGTCGGGCACCACCTCCTCGTGCTCGAAGGCATAGAAGCGGCCGGTGCGGCCATAGCCGCACTGCACCTCGTCGGCCACCCAGAGCACGCCGTAGCGGTCGCAGAGCGTGCGCAACGCGCGAAAGAAGCCCGGCGGCGCCTGGACGATGCCGCCGCCGCCCTGGATCGTCTCCAGGACCACGACGCCGATCTCGGGATCGGCCCGGAAGGCGCGCTCGATCGCCTCGATGTCGCCGAACGGCACCTTGACCGCGTTGCCGACCAGCTTGAACTCGCCCCGATAGAGCTGGCCGTCGGTGATCGACAGCACGCCCTTGGTCTTGCCGTGGAAAGAGTTCTCCGCGTAGAGGATCTTGGGCCGCGCCGGGCCGGCGGCGCGCTCGGCCACCTTGATGGCGGCCTCCATCGCCTCCGAGCCCGACGAGCCCAGGAACACCATGTCGAGGTCGCCCGGCGAGCAGGCGGCCAGGTTCTTCGCCAGCGCGGTGGCGTATTGCGACATGAAGGCGATGGCGATCTCGTGCCGCTTCTCCTCCTGGAAGCGGCGGCGCACATCGAGGATGCGGGGATGGTTGTGGCCGAAGGCCAGCGAGCCGAAGCCGCCGAAGAAGTCGAGGATGCGGCGGCCGTTCTGGTCGATGTAGTGCATGCCTTCGGCGCGCTCCACCTTGACCTTGTGGAAGCCGAGCAGCTTCATGAAATGCAGCTGACCCGGATTGACATGGGCGCGGAAGAGATCGGTGATCGCCGCGACGTCGAGGGCCTTGGCCTCCTCCACCGTCAGCAGATGCGGCTTCCTCACGGCGGAAGGGTCGAGGCGCGGGGCTTCGACGAGCGGGCGGGCGGCGGCTCTGTCCTCGGCGGGCTTGTCCACGACGGTCATCCTAGCTCCTCCTATTCGGCCGCTACATGGGAGTCGGCCAAGGCATGACCGCGCTTCTTGTGGCGGTATTCGCGGTAGGCGGCGATGAGCATGTCCTCGTCGCGGTAGTGCGGAAGCCAGCGCAGTTCGCGCTCGGCCTTGGACACGTCGAGCACGCACATCTCGTCGGCGATCAGATACTGCTCGGGGTCCATGATGGGCATATTCAGGAAGTCGAACAGGTCGAGGGTCCGCTTCACCGCCCAGCCGGGGGTCGGCAGCAGGATCGAGCGGGAGCCGGCGAACCTCACCAGATCGCCGAGCAGCTTCCTGACGGGCGGCGGGTTCAGCGAACCGAGATTGTAGGCTTCGTCGGGCACGCCGGCGCGGAAGGCCAGCCGCGCCGCCTCGGCGCAGTCGAACACCGAGATGAACTGGTAGGGATTGCGGCCCGACCCGATCATCGGCACCGGCAGGTTCCAGTCGATCAGCTTGAACAGCTTCTCCAGGATGCCGAGCCGTCCAGGACCGATGATCAGCCGCGGGCGGAACAGCGTGATGCGCATGCCCTTGTCGCGCCAGCTGGCCGCCAGCTCCTCGGTCTTCAGCTTGGAGAGGCCGTATTCGCCGAGCGGCGCGGCCGGATGGTCCTCGGTCTGCGGCCAGACATAGGTGTGGCCGTAGATCATGTCGGTCGTGTAGTGGACGAGGCGCGAGGCGTCGGCTCTGGCCATCGCCAGGATGATGTTCTCGGTGCCGTGATAGTTGACCGGCCAGAAGAAGTCGTGCCGCCTGGCGCGCACCTGGATGGGGGACAGCATCTTGGCCGACAGGTTGTAGACCATGTCGTCGGGCCGGAGCCCGACGGCGTCCACCGAACCGGGATCGGTGACGTCGCACGCGACGAACGCGACCTTGCTTCGATAGTGCGGCAGGTCGCTTTTGGCGATGTCGGCCACCACCACCTCGTCGCCATCGGCCAGCAGTTTGGGCGCCAAATGACGGCCGACGAAGCCGTCGCCGCCAAAAATCACGTGTCTCATCGGGTCAACTCGCTGGTGCGGATGGGCTCCGAGGCCTCGGCCGGCCGGCCGGCGCCGCCCTGGGCGATCAGCACGGTGCCGACGCAGATGAAGGCGATGCCGGCGATGCGCCAGGCATTCAGGTCCTCGTGGAAAACGAAATAGGCGAAAACGGCCACCGCCACGTAAGCGAGGCTGAGGAACGGATAGGCGAAGGACAGCTCGACCTTGGACAGCACGTAGAGGTGCGAGGCCATCGAGATCACGAAGGTGCACAGCCCGAAGAAGATCCACGGGCTGAAGACGATCTGCAGCAGGCGCAGCAGCGGGTTGACGTCGTCGAAGCCGAGCGGACCGAGCGACATCATGCCCTGCTTGAGCATCAGTTGCGCCGCGGCATTGGTCATGACCGTGAAGAGGATGAAGGCCAGATATTGCATGTTTCCACCTACCCTCGCCCTTATAGGGCGAACAGGAAAACGATCGGTGAAAGGAAGCCTCGAATTCGACTCGAAGTTGACGTTTTTCAGGCGGCGCGAACGTTGCCGCCCTTGGCCCCCGAGGGAACGAGCCTCAGCGCGGTGCGGCGCCAGAAGTCCGACAGGAACGCCGGATCGCGCACCGCTTCGAGCCCGCGCCATCCGGGAAACGAGGCGGCGAACACCGACGGGCTCATGCGCGCATCCTTGTAAGGGTTGACGGCACCGCCCGCGTCGATGGCGATGGCGTCGAGGCGGTCGAGAAGAGCCAGCGTCGGCGCGCCGCGGTTCGGGAAGTCGAGCGTCAGCGTGTAGCCGGGACGCGGGAAAGACAGCAGCCCCGGCGAGGCGACGTGGCCGAAGCGCTTCAAGACCGTCAGGAACGAGCCTTGCCCGGCAGAGCGGGCTGCCCTGAGCAGCGCCGGCACGGCAATGCGGGCGGCGTCATCGGGCACGATGCACTGGTGCTGGTGCAGGCCTTTCGGCCCATAGAGCAGGTTCCAGTCCAGCACGCCGTCGAGCGGGAAGAAGAAGCCCTGGTAGCCGACCTGACGCGGCCCGGCGTGGCGCGACTTGGCGAGCCGATAGGCGGCGTTGAAGACCGACAGGAACGGCCGGCCGATCAGCGGCAGCGGCGGCGCGAAGGGAACCTTGAGGCGACCCCCCGCCCGGCCGGCCGACCGCGCGCCGTGCGGCGAATGATTGCCGACGAGAAGCACACCCCGCCCTGCGGCCCTGCCGGTGGCGAGCTGGTCGATCCAGGCCACAACATACTCGTTCTCGGCGTCTGCCGCCTCCACCAGGTCGAAGAAGGCGTCGAGGCCGGAGAACGGCGTGGCGCGCTCTTCGATGTCGAGCGAAGGAACGCGCATCAGGCGGATCGTTGCGGCGAGGATCAGCCCGGTCAGACCCATGCCGCCGATCGTCGCGGAGAAGAGCTGTGAATTGTCGACTGCCGACAATCGATGCTCTTTTCCGTCGGAGCGCAGCAGCGTCAGGGCCTCGACATGGGAGCCGAAGGTGCCGCGGCGATGGTGGTTCTTGCCGTGGACGTCGTTGGCGATGGCGCCGCCCAGGGTGACGAACTGGGTGCCGGGCACCACGGCGGGAAAATAGCCGAACGGCGCGGCGTGGGCGATGATGTCGGAAATGAGCGTGCCGGCCTCGGCTTCCAGCAGGCCTGTCTCCGCGTCGAAGGCCAGAATGCGGTTCCTGGCGCGCATGTCGATCAGCGTTCCCTCGCGGTTCTGGCAGCTGTCGCCGTAGGAGCGGCCGTTGCCGTATGCGAGCAGGCTGCCGGCCTGCGGGTGGGCCGCCGCGAGGCGGGCGATGCCAGCATCGGCGTCGATCGCCCGCCCCGAAACGGGGACGGCGCGGCCGAAGCTTTCCAGCGGGCGGGCCATCACATTCCCGCCGCCACGAGCAGCACGGCACCGATCAGCGCCACCAGCTGGCTGCGCCAGTCGCGGATGATGAAGACGACCGGGTCGTCGTGCATCTGGTCGCGCCGCGCCAGGATCCAGACGCGCATGGTCAAGTAGAGCACGATCGGCGACAGCGGCCACACGAGCCAGGGGTGCGCATAGAGCTCGCGCACCTGCTCGCTGTCGATGTAGAGGGCCAGCACCAGCGCGGCCGAGAAGGCCGAGGCCATGCCTGCCTGGGCGATGATCTCCTGATCCTCCGTGCGGTAGCCGCGGCCGGCGATGCGCTCGCCGGCCGGAAGCGGCGTCGAGCGCAGCTCGACATAGCGCTTCACCAGCGCCAGCGACAGGAAGAAGAAGATCGAGAAGGCGAGCAGCCAGAAGGACACCTCGGTGCCGGTGGCGGCGGCGCCGCCGAGGATGCGCAGCGTGTAGAGCCCGGCCAGCGTCAGCAAGTCGATAAGCAGCATCCGCTTGACCGAGAAGGAATAGGCCGTGGTGGTGACGAGATAGGCGCCGAGGACGCCGAGGAAGGCGATCGGCAGCGGCAGCGCGGCGGCCAGGCTGATCACCAGCAGCACGCCGATCGCCGCAAAGCCGAAGGGCATGGACAGGAGCCCACTGGCAAAAGGCCTGTGGCGCTTGGTCGGGTGCCGCCTGTCGAGCGCCAGGTCGAAGAAGTCGTTGAGGATGTAGATCGCCGAGGCGGCGGCGGAGAACGACACGAAGGCGAAAAGGCAGGCGACCAGCATGCCGGCGTTGAAGTATTCGTGCGACAGCACCATGGGCACGGCGATGAGCGAATTCTTCAGCCATTGGTGCGGGCGCAGCATTTTCGCCACGGTCTTCAAATTCGGCCGCGGCGTCTCCAGCAGTTCGCCGCCGTTCCGGCGGTGCCAGCGGGAGGCGTGGCGATCCGGCGCCACCACGATGGCGCCGCGCGCGGCATCGAACACCTTGAGGTCGTGACGGCTGTTGCCCGCATAGTCGAAGCCGCCGTCGCCGAATGCCTCGACCAGCGCCTGGCGCTTGCGTTCGGCGGTCATGTTGTGGGCGCCGTCGGTCGCCAGGACCTGGTCGAATATCCCGAGATGGCCGGCGATCGCCTCGGCGAACTTGCGCGGCGTGCCTGTCGCCAGGATGACCTGGCGCCCAGCCGACCGCTCCTGGCGAAGCCGTGCCACCACCGCGTCGCGGTAGGGCAGGCCGGCGGGGTCGAGATCGATGCGGGCGGCGATCTCGCGCTTCAGCCTGGCTGGGCCGGCAAGCGCCCACAACGGCACCAGGAACAGGTAAAGCGGATTCTGGCGCAGGAGAAGGAACAGGCCTTCGAAGAGCAGATCGGTCGCAATCAGCGTGCCGTCAAGATCGACTGCCAAAGGTATTTCGTGCTTTTTAGATCGAGCATCCATGACCCGCTTGCCCATCACCCGCGCCAACCTCCGACGAGACGATAGGCGAGAGACCTGCAACCGCCGGTTAAGCGGCGGGCGACACCGGAAGCAGCGGCGCGAATTTTGCCAACTATCGTTAATGGAGTGCTCGCGCGATCGCTCGAATGCCGGGCGTCTCCCGGCGAAGGGGTCTATTTGATCTTGGCGACGCCGCCCGAAATCTCGATGGTCTCGGAGCCCGTCAGGGCCTCGCGATCGCCATTGGGCATGGTGACGAAGCAGCCGGATGAGCAGAACTCGACCGTCTCGCCGGCAGCAACCGCCAGCTCGGATTGATTGCCACCCTCGGTCACCACCAAGGTGCGCGGCTCGCTGTCCAGGTTGACGGCGCTTGCGGCGATCCCCTGCCCGCCGAGCGCCGACAGGATGGTCGCTGCGACCCAGAACCTCTTCATCGTCGTTCCGGTGTTTCCACCGCCTCTGTTGCCTGGAAGGCCCCTGCCTTCTCTGACCCAACTTATAGGAGAAGCTATCTGAACGGCAACTGAATGGCGGGCGCCGGTCGGGGCGTGACCGCTAATTGGAAAGCGCCTTGCTGCCGGTGCCACCGCGCCGCCGGTCGGCGATCGGCTTGTCCTTGGCGGGTGCCCTCGCCGGCGGTGCGGCGGGCGCTGCCGGCTCGACCGGCGCCGCGGCCTCGGCGGGCTTGCCCTGGGTCGACAGGCGCTCCATGAAGGCGATGCCGATGCCCTCCTGGGCAAAGGTCTCGATGATGGCGTAACGGAGCTCGTTCTGGACCGCGAGCGAGCTCATGATGTCGGCGACAAAGACGCGCAGCTCGAACATCATGGCGGTGTCGCCGATGCTGGCGAAGACGACGTTGGGCTCCGGGTTCCTAAGCACCAACGGCTGGTTCTTTGCAACCTGGAGGAGTGCCGCCTGCACCTTCCGCGGGTCGCTGCCATAGGCGATGTTGATCGGAATGTCGACGCGGCCGAGCTTGTTGCGATGCGTCCAGTTGCCCACCGCGGAGTTGATCAGCTCGGAGTTGGGCAGGATGACCGTCTGGCGCTGGAAGGTCTCGATCTCGGTGGCCCGGACGCTGATCTTCTTGACCGTCCCGGATACGGCGCCGGCCGTGATCCAGTCCCCCGCCTTGAATGGACGTTCAGCCAACAGAATGAGGCCGGAGACGAAGTTGGAGACGACGTTCTGCAGGCCGAAGCCGATGCCGAGCGACAGGCCGCCGGCGATCAGCGCCAGGTTCGAGAGATCGATGCCGGCGGCCGAGACGCCGATCAGCGCGGCGATCGCCAGGCCGGCGTAGCCGACGACGGTGCGGATGGAGTTGCGGACGCCCAGGTCGACACGGCCGCGCGCCATCACCGAGCCGTCGAGCCAGCCCTGGAACCAGCGCGTCACAAAATAGCCGACGACGAAGACGAAGAGGCCGGTGGCGAGCCCGATCAGCGAGAAGGAGACCGAGCCGATGCGGATCTCGGTGGCCAGCCGGTAGGCCCAGGCCGTGATGTCCCCGGGCTGGAAGCCCCACAGAAACAGGATCAGCGGCAGGCCGATCACCACCACCAGGATGTTGATGCCGATCGAGACGACGAGGCCAAGCTGGTCGAGTGTCGTCTCGTCGAGGCTGAAGCCGCTTTCCAGGCGGCGGCCGAGGGCCGTGTTGGCGAACGCGCCCTCGTCGGAGATCGCCCGCGCAGAGAGGAAGCCGAGATACATGGTCGAAAGCACGGCGCCGGTGATGACGATCTGCGTCGACATGAAGCGGGCGAAGCCGATATAGCCGAGCAGTGCCGAGAGCAGCGTCAGTCCGCCCAGCGCGTAGAGGGCCACGCGCAACAGCGGGTGCCAGTGGCGCGGCGTGCCGTCGGCGTCGGCGAAGGGCCGGACCATGCCGATCAGCACCACCATGAGGCCGGTGAGCACGGTGGCCGCCAGGCTCTCGCCGACGGTCAGCGAGAGCGGCGAGCCGAGGACTCGGTAGACCGTGTTCAGGAAGCCGTCGATGGCGGTGAAGATGGCGGTCGCCGAGATCAGGATAAGCAGCAGCCGCGCCGGCCGGTTCTCGACCGCGATGAGGCGCCAGTTGGGAAGCGACGGGGACAGCACGGCGCTGGCCAGCCGGTGGACGAAGAAGACGATGCCGGTGACGAGGAACAGGGCCGCCATCATGGTGCCGATGTCGCCGCGCAGCACGCTGAAATAGTCGTAGAGGAAGTAGGTGCTGGAGAGGAACACGCCGACCGCCACCGTCGGTACCAGAGTCGACCAGAAGGCGACCGACAGGCGGCTGAGATAGGAGGGCTTCTCGATGGCCGGGTCGGCTTCGAAGAGGCCGCCGAAGAGGCGGCGGCCGCCGACCAGCAACACCCCCGCCGCCAGCAGCGACAGGAAGGTCGCCGCCAGCACCGAATTCAGCTTGAACTGGATGACGAAGCGGACCCAGGACGAGGTCGTCCGGTAGAGGTCACGTCCGGCGCTGCCGATGGCGTCGGACACGTCGCTGAACATCTCGGCGTCGATGTCGTAGCGCTTGGTGAGCAGCCGCGCAAAGAGCTGGCGGCGCATGTCGGCGATCTGGCTGACCAACGCGTTGATGCGGATAGCCAGGTTCTCGGCCACTCCGAGCAGGGCGTTGATCTCCGCCTTCTCCCCGGTGAGGTCGCGCCGCTCGCCGGTGACCACGGGCGGCTCGGGCGGCTGGTCGCTGCCGGGCGGCGCTCCGAGCTGGTCGAGCCGTGCGTTGATCTCGGCCAGCCGCGGCCGAAAGGCCTGGCCGCTCGAGAGCAGCTCGCGCGCCAGCTCGTCGAGGTTGAGCCTCACCTCGACCAGGCGTGCATCGTCCTCCGCATTGGCGACGAGCGACTTGGCAAGCTCCTCGGTCTTGCGGGCGAGCCGATCGACGACGATCTTCTGCTCGTCGAGCAGGCGGGTCCCGATGCCTTCGTCGATCGCTTGTGCGGCGGCAGGCCAGGCGGCTGTCAGCCAGACGAGAAGAAGGGCGGCAAGGCGCAAGGAGGATCGCAAGGTCATGATGCCAATGGGCGGTCCGCTGGCGTGGTCGCGTTCTGATGGCGTTCTTGATAGAGATGCCGGAGGCAACGGGCAAGTCGGCCAGTCGAAAGGCGATGGCGCAAAATTGACCTTGGGCGACCCGGCTGATCTATAGTCTGCCGCCTGAATTCGGAGGGGATTGCCGGTAAATGGCGGAATATTCGGCCTTTTCGCTGCTTCGCAACGCGTTTGCCGGCAACAGCGGCTGGAAGCCCGCTTGGCGCAAGGCGGAGCCGAAGCCCGCCTACGAGGTCATCGTCATCGGCGGCGGCGGCCACGGGCTTTCCACCGCCTACTACCTGGCCAAGGAGCATGGAATCAGCAGCGTCGCCGTGCTCGAGAAGGGCTGGCTGGGATCCGGAAACGTCGGCCGCAACACGACCATCGTCCGCTCGAACTACTTGCTGCCGGACTCCATCCGCTTCTACGAGCATTCGATGCGGCTGTGGGAGACCCTCGCCCACGACCACAACTACAACCTCATGTTTTCGCAGCGCGGCATCCTCAATCTGGCGCATTCGCCGGCGCAGGCAGACGACTATATCCGCCGCGGCAACGCCATGCGGCACGGCGGCGGCGACGCCGCCTGGCTTTCGCCGGCGGAGATCGCCCGCAAGGTGCCGGGGCTCGACGTGTCGGGTTCGGCACGCTTCCCCGTCGTCGGCGGCCTGCTGCAGCCGCGCGCCGGCACGGCCCGCCACGACGCGGTGGCCTGGGGCTATGCCCGCGGCGCCGACCGCCGCGGCGTCGACATCGTCGAGAATTGCGAGGTGACCGGGTTCCTGCGCGACGGCGACCGGGTGATCGGCGTCACCACCACGCGCGGCGAGATCCGCGCCAAGAAGGTGGCGGTGGCGGTCGCCGGCAGCACCGGGCGGGTCATGAGGCTTGCCGGCATCGAGCGGCTGCCGATCGAAAGCCACGTGCTGCAGGCCTTCGTCTCGGAATCGCTGAAGCCGATCCTGCCCGGCGTGATCACATGGGGCGGCGGCCACCTCTATGTCTCGCAGTCGGACAAGGGCGGCCTCGTCTTCGGCGGCGATATCGATGGTTACAATTCCTATGCCCAGCGCGGCAATCTGGCGACGGTCGAACATGTCGCCGAGGCGGGTGTCGCAATGATCCCGGCGCTGTCGCGTGTTCGGGTGCTCCGCTCCTGGGGCGGGGTGATGGACATGAGCATGGACGGCTCGCCGATCATCGACCGCACCCATATCGACAATCTCTACCTGAACGCCGGCTGGTGTTACGGCGGCTTCAAGGCGACGCCAGCCTCCGGCTTCTGCTTTGCCCCTCTGATCGCCAAGAACGAGCCCCACAACGTTGCCAAGCTGCTCAGGCTCGACCGCTTCCGCACCGGCCACCTGCTCGACGAACGCGGCAACGGCCCGTTCCCGTGGATGCAGTGATGGGGACGCACTAGAATGATCCGCATCCCCTGCCCGCATTGCGGCCTGCGCGACGAGATCGAGTTCACCTATCGCGGCGACACCAACGCGGTGCGCCCCGCGCCGGACGCCCCGGTCGATGCCTTCCACGACT
>JBEVJH010000212.1:0-3317 GCA_040510355.1 Aestuariivirgaceae bacterium | reverse complement strand
ACCCCCGATGCCCTCGAGACCGTGCTCGAGACCTTGAAGCCCTATGCCAGCGGCCGCCTCAAGGTGGTGTTCGGCTGCGGCGGCGACCGCGATCGCGGCAAGCGGCCCGAAATGGGCGCCATCGCGGCCCGGCTGGCTGACGAGGCCTATGTCACCGATGACAACCCGCGCGGCGAGGACCCGGCCGCCATCCGGGCGGCCATCCTCGCGGCCTGTCCCGGCGGCATCGAGATCGGTGACCGTGCCGAAGCCATTTTTGCCGCCATTCGCGGGCTGAAAAGCGGCGACGTGCTGGTGGTGGCAGGGAAGGGCCATGAAACCGGCCAGATCGTGGGCAAGGAGGTTCTGCAGTTCAGCGACCAGGACGTCGTCCGGGCGGCTGTCGAGGGGAGGTCGAAACCATGAACGACCCAGCGCTGTGGACCCCTGAGGAGGTTCAGGCTGCCACCGGTGGTGTCTTCGCACGCGCTCCCGCCGCGCCGGCCACCGGCGCTTCGATCGACAGCCGCAGCCTCGAGCCGGGCGACATCTTCTTCGCCATTGCCGGCCCCTCGCGCGACGGCCACGATTTCGTGCCGGCCGCGCTCGACCGCGGCGCCGCCTTCGCCGTCATCGCCCGCACCGCTGCCGCCCGGCTGGGCGAGGGTGCCTTTCTCCTGGTCGACGACCCGCTCGCCGCCCTGGCCGATCTCGGCCGCGCCGGACGCCGGCGCAGCGCCGCCAAGGTGGTTGCCGTCACCGGCAGCGTCGGCAAGACCACCACCAAGGAGGCGCTGCGCGTCGCGCTGTCGGCCAGCGGTCCGACCCACGCTTCGGTTGCATCCTACAACAACCATTGGGGGGTGCCGCTGACCCTCGCCCGGATGCCGCGCCGAACCGCCTATGGGGTGTTCGAGATCGGCATGAACCACAAGGGCGAGATCACCCCGCTGACCGCCCTCGTCCGCCCCCATGTCGCCATCGTCACCGCCATCGCCGAGAGCCATCTCGGCCATTTTGACGGCCTCGCCGGCATTGCCGACGCCAAGGCCGAGATCTTCGGCGGCGTCGAGCCCGGCGGTGCCGCGCTGATCAATGGCGAGACACCGTTCCACGAGCGCCTTGAGCAGGCCGCCCGGGGCCACCGCATTGGCGGGGTCTACCGGTTCGGCGCCGCCACCGATGCCGACGTCAGGTTGGTCGAGGGCGTTTTCGCGGCGGAGCACAGTGATGTCGTCGCCTCGGTCTTTGGCGAGCGCCTGGCGCTCAGGATCGGTGCGCCGGGCCGCCACATGGCGCTGAACGCCCTCGCGGTCCTCGGCGCGGTGAAGCTCTGCGGCGCCGATCTCGCGGCAGCCGCGGCCGCGCTTTCCGACTTCGCGCCCGGCAAGGGGAGGGGCATGCGCCACCGCCTCCCCATGGGCGCCGGCGCGGTCACGCTGATCGACGAGAGCTACAATGCCAACCCGGCCAGCATGCGGGCGGCGCTGGCGCTGCTTGCGCAGGCGGAAATCGGACCCGGGGGGAGACGAATCGCCGTCCTGGGCGATATGCTCGAATTGGGGGACAGCTCGAACACGCTGCATCGGGCTCTGGCAAAGGACATGGATGCGGCCGGGGTCGACTCGGTCTATGCCTGTGGCTCAGGCATGTCGGAGCTCGTGCCGGCCTTGAACGATAGGATCGTGGTCCTGCACAGGACCCAGTCGGCGGAGCTTGTCGAGCCGCTCGCCAAGGCGTTGCGGGCAGGCGACGTGGTGATGGTCAAGGGGTCTCTCGGCTCCCGCATGGGGGTCGTGGTGGAAGCGCTGAAGGAGAGATTGACGGCGGCCGGCGGCCGCTGAACAGGGGCCTCGGGGGACGGACGCGGGGACAGGGACGGGGAAGCGGGAGAGATGCTCTATCAATTGTTGTCGGGACTCGCCGGAGAGGTCTCGGCACTCAACGTGTTCCGCTACATCACCTTTCGCACCGGCGGTGCGATCGTGACGGCGCTTCTGTTCGTCATGCTGTTCGGCCCCTGGCTCATCTCGCTGCTCCGCCTCAAGCAGGGCAAGGGCCAGCCGATCCGCTCCGATGGTCCGCAGCGCCACATCGTCGAGAAGCAGGGCACGCCGACCATGGGCGGCCTCATGATCCTCGCCGGCATCCTCGCCGGCACCCTGGTCTGGGCCGATCTCACCAACCTCTATGTCTGGGCGGTGCTGTCGGTCACTCTCGGCTTTGGTGCCATCGGCTTCTATGACGATTACCTCAAGGTGACCCGCCGCCAGTCCGACGGCTTTTCCGGCCGCGTCCGGCTGCTCATCGAGTTCGCCATCGCGGCCGCCGCCGCGCTGCTCTTCATGGAGATCGGCGCGCCCCAGCTGTCGAGCGCCCTGGCGCTGCCCTTTCTCAAGGACGTCCTGCTCCAGCTCGGCTGGCTCTTCGTGCCGTTGGCGGCGCTGGTGATCGTCGGCGCCGGCAATGCCGTCAACCTCACCGACGGGCTCGACGGCCTGGCCATCGTTCCGGTGATCATCGCTGCGGCAAGCTTCGGGGTCATCGTCTATTGCGTCGGCAATGTCGCCTTCGCGGAATATCTGCAGCTCCATTACGTCCGCGGCTCGGGGGAGCTGGCGGTCCTGTGCGGCGCCATCATCGGTGCCGGCCTCGGCTTCCTCTGGTTCAATGCCCCGCCCGCTATGATCTTCATGGGCGACACCGGCTCGCTGTCGCTCGGGGGCGCGCTCGGCGCCATCGCGGTCGCCGTCAAGCACGAGATCGTGCTGGCGGTCATCGGCGGCCTGTTCGTGCTCGAGACCGTCTCGGTGATGGTCCAGGTCGTCTCATTCAAGCTCACCGGCAAACGCGTTTTTGCCATGGCGCCGCTCCATCATCACTTCGAGCAGAAGGGCTGGAGGGAGCCGACCATCGTGATCAGGTTCTGGATCATCGCCGTCGTCCTGGCGTTGGTCGGCTTGTCGACCCTCAAGCTGCGGTGACGACGCATGTTCCCCGCAACCCGGTTCAAGGGCAGGAGGATCGCGGTGTTCGGGCTGGCCCGCTCGGGGTTGGCGAGCGCCCTTGCCCTCCAGGCGGGCGGTGCCGACGTCACGGCCTGGGATGACGGCGAGGAGGCCCGCAGCGAGGCGGCCGCCGCCGGCATTCCGCTGGGCGATCTCTCGCAAGCCGATTTCGCCGGCTTTGAGGCGCTGGTCCTGTCGCCTGGCGTTCCCTTGACCCATCCGCGCCCGCATTGGAGCGTCGACAAGGCTCATGCCGCCGGGGTCGAGGTCATCGGCGACACCGAGATCTTCATCCGCGAGATTGCCGGAACCGGATCGCGGCTCGTCGCC
>JBEVJH010000211.1:0-4764 GCA_040510355.1 Aestuariivirgaceae bacterium | reverse complement strand
TGCGGCCGGATGCCAGAGTGCCAGGGGTGACCGGCAAATATCCGCGATGGTGATCCGGTGCGCGATAGGCTGCCTATCGCCGCTGCGGCACTTCTCAACTACTTAAACGCTGGGCAATTCACGCACGGCTCATAATAACCCCAGGGCTTGTAGGGAAGCCCCGGAAACCTCCGCCAGTAGGGAAGAGTCGAGTACCCCCGCCAGGAGCTGTAGTAGGGATACCTCCGCCCGGGCCTGTAATAACCCTGCCAGCCGCGGCGGTAGCCACGCCAGCCACCACGATAACCATGCCACCGCCAGTGTCCGATAGGCTGCACCGCATCGACACGACCCTGATCAATGCTGATGGCAAATGGTTGTGCCATGGGCGTCAGGGCTCGAGCCGGCTGGGCCAGGAACAAGCCAGCAGAAGTCGCTACGGCTAGAAGACTCAATTGCTTAGGAGTGGCCATTTTCAAGTCCTCTTAGTTTTCGCCGGGAATGCCACTCGGAACCGCTCTCGACCATCCATGGGCTTCCTAACGGCTTGCACGCAAACAAGAAGCCCCGCAGGTCGGGCCTGCGAGGCTCTTTTCGGCGATGTGAAGGTCAGCCCTAGAAGATGCCTTGCGTTCACCTTTGTTGGGCGACCATTCATTCGCCGGAACCGCTCCAACGGTTGGGTTAATCAATTCATGTCGCGCCAAAGTCGTCCATTCAATATTCCGGGAGCCTTCGATTTGGGCCCCGCCCGCGCCGCGGTCGGCGGCAAAGCTACAAGGGCGTCCTGAGCAGGGTCGACCCTGCGACATGAAAGCAGCTCAAGCGCCTGGAGGCCGATCTCGATCGCCCCGTCACCGGCACGGCCTGCCGGAGATCACCACCATTCATCACCCCCCGGGGCCCCCTCGAGGCAATGGGGCCCCAGTTTACTGGGACTCCGGTACTTTCCGTCTGACGGGGCGAGGAGAAGCAGGAGGTCAACTCTCGTGGGAGGCCTAGGACGCGCGAAAGGCATCTCGAGAGGGAAATACACCGGAGATCGCTCTCGCGACCCTTCTGCGGCTTCCTAGAGGCTCTTATTGGCCTGTGATCGAAACAGCGCCTAGCGTTGCTGCTGGCGCGGACCGTCGGCAAGCCGGTGCCGCAGCTCTACCATATCAGCCGATGATGCGCCGCGGCCTGATCACCGCCCCGGTCTCGACTTCAAAGGCCGGGGTCGGGTCGGGCCGATGCCGACCGCCCTCGGCCGCCAAGCCGCCGCCCGGGATCGTCGCCAAGGTCGATGCGGGGGCCGGTAATGAGCGAGGTCGACGAGTTGATCGACAGCATCTCCACGTGGCACGTCTGCAACGGGAAGCGTTTTCCACGTGCGCAGTAGACACAAGAATAGTATTTTTTCCGAAATAGATCGTGTTAATAGGGGTATCGACGTGATGTCGATATTGGCCCAAGGATGGACGAAGCGATGACCGATAGACCGGTTATGGCTGGCGCAAGCGCAGCCGCATTTGCACCCAACACCACTGACATCCAACCAGCTATGGTGCATCTCTCCGCCGATGCCCGAGCCGCTGGCGTTTCCTTGCACATGGCGCAGCGGCTGGTGGCATCGGGGCGAATTCCGACCATCAGAATCGAGGCCGGCAAGAAGACCCACACCTTTACCCGCCCAGGCGCGGTGAGGGCGGCGGTCGACGCCGAGTTCAAGGGCAAGCGGTGATCGACTGATGCAAGCGCCTGTCCCTGATCTCGAGCCGCTTCCCCGCTTCTGCCAGCGGGTCGGCAAGTCGCATTATACGATCCGGAAGCTCATGGATCAGGGACGTCTTGATTTTGTGATGCTGGGCAACCGCCTGCATATTCCTGCGGGGGCCTGGCAACGCTTCATCGATCAGGAGATCGCCAAATGCCGCGCCGCAATCCCGGCCCCCGCCTCCGCTATCTCAAAAAGCGCGCCACCTTCTATATCGTGTGGTACGAGGCCGGCCGCGAGCGCCTCCGCGGCACTGGTACAGCATCGCGCCCGGCAGCTGAGATCGCGCTCGGCGAGTTCCTCCGCAGCCGAGCCTACCCCCGCGGCCCGCGTGATCCCCATGAGGTCGCGGTGACCGATATCATGCTCGACTATCTCGAACAGCATGCCCCCAATGTCGCCGCCCGCGACCGCATCGCCTATGCCGTCGAGGCGCTGGCGCCCTTCGCGGAGAACAAGGCGATCGACCAGATCACCGAGAGCTGGTGCCAGGACTACCGGCGTCAGCGGCAGCGCTCGGACAGCACGGTGCGTCGCGAGCTCGGGGTGCTGCGGGCGGCGATCCAGTGGGCTGTCGCGACCAACAGGCTAACCCGGCCGGTCAAGATCCATCTGCCTCCTGAGGCGGCTCCGCGCGACCGCTGGCTCACCAGGGGCGAGGCGGCGATGCTGCTCGCGGGTGCCCTCGGATTCGATGCCACGGGTCGGCGCGTTGCCCGCCCGCAGTATCACCTCGCCTTATTCATCCTGATCGGTCTCTATACCGGCCGCCGCATGGAGGCGATTCTGTCGTTGCAGTGGCGCCAGCTCGATCTCCGCTCGGGTTGGATCGACTTCACCAGGCCGGGCAAGGCCGAAACCAAGAAGCGGCGGGGGCGCTGCCGTATCCCCGATCGGCTCCTGCCCCACCTTAAGCGTGCTGCCCGGTTCGGCTGTGATGTCGGACCCGTCATCAGCTGGGCGGGGCGGCCGGTCAAGAACATCAGGAAGACCTTCGAGACCGCGGCAGCTCGGGTCGGCCTTGATGACGTCAACCGCCACACCCTAAAGCACAGCGCGATCTCCTGGGCGATGCAGTCGGGTGAGGATCCATGGCGGGTCGCCGACTTCTTCGCGACGTCATTGACGACGCTCCTGAAACATTACGGGCACCACCATCCCGACCAACAGCGCGAGCTCGCGAGTCGGATCGGCCGGCGTCCTGGAATTGTCCGTGTAAAGACCTGAGATTTTCGGTTTGTTCCTGTGTTCTGTGAAAGGCGTTTTCTTCAAATAACAAGGGTTTAACTATGGAACATCAACCTCCGAAGGCAGAGGTCGGATGTTCGAATCATCTCGGGTGCGCCAAAAACTCTCCGAAACATCAGATTCTTGATGCGAGGCACCTTCCTCGGATGAGGGCGCCTTCATAGCCGGCCGCCACCGGGCCTCCATACGGCAGTGTTTTCGAGAGTTCCTGGTGGGCATTCCATACGATTGGCCTCGCCCTCCTGCTATGTTCCCGCCCATGACAGCAGAACAGATGCCGCACTGGGAGTAAGAGGAGGCGCGTTTGCTTGCCAATAATGGGTCCGGACTCTACTCGGTGTCGTGGCGCGGGAGTTGTTCGAGGTGGTCCACCCATGGGAGGGCGGAGCGTCGCCAGTATTGGGCACCGGGGACGAGGTCGAGGCGCTGTTTCAGGGTGCCCGCGCGAAGTCCGAAATAGCCCGGCTTGCCGTCGGCAGGCGCCGAGTAGATAGCGGTGCCGCAGGTCGGGCAGAAGGCGAGATTGCGCCTGTTGCCGCTCTCGGCGACCTTCACGTAGATGGTCGGGGTGCCGGACAGCAAACGAAAGCTGCCCTCGGTTGCCGGAACGACGATGCGGAATGCCGAGCTGGACAAGACCTGGCAATCCCGACAGTGGCACAGCTCGACGGTCGAGGGGTCGATTTCCGCCTCGAAAGCGAGCTCCCCGCAAAAGCATGATCCATCGACTTTCATCGCCCAAACATAGACCGCCTAGGGCGGGGTCGTCACGGTGAAACTCGGCGGCCGCAAGGTGGCGACGCAGGACGTGTCAGGCGCAGCGGGATCGGCGAGAAACGACACGACGACCGCTTGGGCGCAAGGCGACACGGGAGAGACGACGTGGCCGATGCCCGGAATGCTGATGATGGTGGCGTTGGCGAGGCTTGCCGCGGCGGCCTTGGCGCCGGCGAGGGAAGTCAGGGTATCGAAGCTGCCTGAAATCAAGAGGGTCGGTATGCTGCTGGCGACCGGGCGGCGCATCGCCTCCGGCGCGGCGGGGACCCTCCAGACATCGCGGCAGTCCTGGCTGACATACGCCCAGCTGCCGATACCCTGGCGCTGTATCGAAGCCGGAAAGCCCGGAAATGCCTCGCGGCCAGCCGCGGCAAGTTCCTCCGGCGTCGCGAAAGGGTCGTCTTCGCGACAGCTGACGCCATAGGCCAGCCCGTAACCGAGGGCAGGAACATTCGGACCGGGCGGCGGCGCCCTGCTGACCCGGTCGCCGGCGATCGCCGCGATGGCGTCGGGCCGCCCGGCGGCAAGCCCGCCGATCCGATCCGGCGCGGCGCGAAGCAAGGGCACGGCATAGTTCTGGGTGCGCAGCCAGTCGACGAGTGCCCCGCCGTCGAGCAGCACCGCGAGATCTTCGCCGGTGGCCGGATCGCGAACGGTCGTCGTCAGCGGCTCCGCCTCGAGCTTGTTGACCAACGCGGTAAAGGTTCTCGCGAGCTGCGGATGGGCGGTGTTGCAGGCCGTCTCCGCCGCACAGGCCCGAAACAAATTGTCGAAGGCGGTGCGGGCGATCCACCAGTTCCCCGGAATGGTGTAGGTCGGCGGCAACACCGAATCGAGGACGACGCTACGGATGCCCTCGGGGTGGTCGCGCATGAGGGTCTGCGCCAGATAGGAGCCATAGGACGTCCCGTAGACATTCCACGTGGAAATGCCCAGCACCTTGCGGAGATCGGCGAAATCAGTTGCACTTTCACTCGAATTATAGGCGCTGAGGTCGGCACCGG
>JBEVJH010000210.1:0-19312 GCA_040510355.1 Aestuariivirgaceae bacterium | reverse complement strand
GCGCTCCCGTCGGACAAGGTCCGGACACGCCGGGCGGTCTCAGCCTCGCCGGTGAGCCAGGGATGGAGCAGGCCGAGGAGGAAGCCGCCGACGCTCAGCGCAACGAAGCCGATCAGGGCGAGCTCAAGCATCGCCGGCCGTCTCGGCGCGCTCCAGCGCCTCGGCGAGGCGGCTCTCCTCGCCATAGTAGCAGGCGCGATCCCAGAAATGCGGCCGGGCGATGCCGGTCGAGCGGTGACGGCCGATGATCCGGCCGTCCGCGTCCTCGCCGACGATGTCGTGGAGAAAGAGGTCCTGGGTGACGACGACGTCGCTCTCCATGCCGACGACCTCGGTGATGTGGGTGACGCGGCGCGAGCCGTCGCGCAGGCGCGCCGCCTGGATGATGATGTCGATCGAGCCGACGATCATCTCCTTGATGGTCTTGGACGGCAGCGCGAACCCGCCCATGGTGATCATCGAGTCGAGGCGCGACAAAGCCTCGCGCGGCGAGTTGGCGTGAACCGTGCCCATCGAGCCGTCATGGCCGGTGTTCATCGCCTGCAGCAGGTCGAAGGCCTCCGGCCCGCGCACCTCGCCGACGATGATCCGCTCCGGCCGCATGCGCAGGCAGTTCCTGACGAGGTCATGCATGGTGATCTCGCCCTCGCCCTCGAGATTGGGCGGGCGGGTTTCGAGGCGCACCACATGCGGCTGCTGGAGCTGCAGCTCGGCGGTGTCCTCGCAGGTGATGACCCGCTCGCCGGCATCGATGAAGCCGGTCAGGCAGTTGAGCAGCGTGGTCTTGCCGGAGCCGGTGCCGCCGGAGATCAGCACGTTGCAGCGCACCCGCCCGATGATGCCGAGAAGGATCGCGCCTTCGGAGGTGATCGAGCCGAATTTGACGAGGTCGCCCATCTTCAGCCGGTCGCGGCGAAATTTGCGGATGGTGAGCGCCGGGCCGTCGATCGACAGCGGCGGAACGATGACGTTGACGCGCGAGCCGTCGGGCAGGCGGGCGTCGCATATGGGGCTCGCCTCATCGACGCGGCGGCCGATCTGGCTGACGATGCGCTGGCAGACGCTCAGGAGCTGGGCATTGTCGCGAAAGCGGACATTGGCCGGCTCCATCCTGCCGTTCACCTCGATGAAGCAGGTGCCCGCGCCGTTGACCATGATGTCGGCGATGTCGTCGCGCGCCAGCAGCGGCTCGAGCGGGCCATAGCCGAGAACGTCGTTGCAGATATCCTCGAGCAGCTCCTCCTGCTCGGCGATCGACATCACGACGTCCTTGAGGGCGATGATCTCGTTGACGATGTCACGGATCTCGTCGCGGGCGCTTTCATTGTCGAGCTGACCGAGCTGGGTCAGGTCGATGGCATCGATCAGGGCGTTGAAGATCGACGACTTGATGTCGTAGTAGCCCTCGGAGCGGCGGGATTGGATCACGAGAGCCGGGGACCTTGCGGCATCGAGCGCCGCGACGGGCGCGCCCGACACGGCAGGCCGCGACGGTTTCGCAACGATGTCGAGAGCTGCGTCGACGGCGAGCGCCAGCTCACCGCTGCCCGAGGGTTTCCGCAACGCGTGGCGCTTGCCGAACATGTCACCGCCTCCGCAACGACGAAAGTCTGTCCATGAAGGGGAGGAGCAGGCGCTTCGCGGCATCGACGGGTGCGGCGCTGCGACCGGCGAGCTCGAGCGCGAAGGCCTCGATCAGCTCGGCCGGCCTGGACCTGGCGGCGACCTCGGCGATCATCTGGCCGTGGCTCGCAGCGGTGCCGAAGATCTGCGGCTCGAAGGGCAGGACGACCGCCGGCTCGGCGCCGACCGCGCGGGCGAAATCGCCGACCGGGATCTCCGGACGCCTGGGCACGCCGACCTGGTTGAGAAAGAGCCGCGGCGGGCGGTCGTTTGGCCGCGCCGCCTTGAGGAGATCGACCAGGCCCTTGGTGTTGCGCAAGGCGGCAAGCTCCGGCGTCGCGGTGACGATGACGTCGTCGGCCTGGATGAGAGCGGACTTGGTCCAGGACGCCCAGAGATTAGGGACATCGACGATCACGATGGGGACGGCGCGGCGCAGCACATCGAGGATGCGATCCAGAGCTTCCTTGTCGATCTCATGCTCTCGCTCGATCGATCCCGGAGCGGCGAGAAGCGACAGGCGGTCGCCAGCCTTGGCAAGCAGGCGCTCGAGCAGCGTCTGGTCGACGCGCTCAGGCTGACTGATCGCCTCTGCGATGCCTTGGGCAGCCTCGATGTTGAAATTGAGCCCGGCGGTGCCGAAGGCAAGGTCGAGATCGACGATGACCGTGTCGATCATGAGCTTGCGCGCGAACTGCCAGCCGACATTGTGAGCGATGGTGCTCGAGCCGGCCCCGCCCTTGGCGCCGACAAAGGCGAGAATGCGGCCGATCTGGCCGGCCTTGGGATCGACATAGAGCGCGCCGATCGCCTCGATGATGTGGAGCGGGCCGGGCGGCGCCACGAGATACTCGCTGACGCCGATGCGGATCAGCTCGCGGTAGAGCACGACATCATTGACATGGCCGATGACGATGACCTTGGTCGAGGGATCGCAGGCATCGGCGAGATGCGCGAGCTCGGCCAGAACCGAATCGCGACCTCCCTCGATCTCGACGATGAGGACGTTTGGCGTCGGGGCGTCGCCGTAGAGCGCGGCAGCCGCCTGCGGACCGCCGAGCTTGATGTCGATATGGGCCCTGGCGAGGCGACGGTCGGAGGCGGCAACCCGCATGGCGTCGGCGGTGGCAGGGTTGGAGCAGAAGGCATCGATGTTGATGCGCGGCACGAGCGTCGCGACGCCGCCATGGCGGCCGGGCAGCTCCGGCGCCGGCGGGGCTGTTTGTACGGTCATTGGCCGACCTCGCTGATGGTGGCGTTCTGCCGGGCATTCACCGGCGTCGAAGGATCCTTGGGGGCGCGGTAGTCGGTGAAGACCTGCGACCGGCGCGGCGCATCCGGCGGGGTCTCGGCGCGCGGCATCACGAAGTCGTTGGGATTGGCCACGATGGCGGCGATGTTCCGCTGATGAGCGCAGCCGAAATCGGGATAGGGCCGGTTGTCGCCGGTGAGCGTGAGGTTCCGGCTCCAATCGCCGCAGGGCGCAGTCACGGCGGTGGTGCGGGCGAAGGTCAGGACGACGGGACCGCGTCCCCGATAGGCGCTCGCGACGATGCGGGCGGGCGGAACGCCCTCCCGCATGAGGATCGATGCGACCTCTTCGGCGGTGCGGCGGGCGCCTTTGGGATGCTCGAGCCCGATCGAGTGGCTGGCATTTGCCAGCGCCGACTGCGCGAAGCGGGCGACCTCGTTGCGCTCGACCGCGGTCAGGCCGCCGTCATGCGGGACGAGCTCGATCCGCGCCGTGCTCCGCGTCACCGTGACGGGATGGCGCTGGTAGTGCAGCGGCGGCGTGTAGACATCGTCGAGCTCGGCAGCGAGATCGGCGCCGCAGCCGGTCAGCCCGACATGGAGCAGAAGCGTGGCGAGCTTCATGGCGATCCGCCGGTGCGGGCGCGGGGCGAGCATGGGTCTGATCATCTCCTTCATGGCTCACTCGACGATGAAGCCGACATCGCCCTGGTAGACACCCTTGGGACCGCCGCCCGGCACGCCATAGAGGCGATTGAGGCGGCCCCACAGAATGGTCTGGCGGTCGCTGGCGACGTTGAGGGTGTCGAGCGGCGTCGCGAGCTTGTTCTCGTTGACGGCCGAGACAATGAACGGCGTGACGATGACCACGAGCTCGGTCTCGTTGGAGAGGAAGTCGCGGCTGCGGAACAGCGCGCCGAGCACCGGCAGGTCACGCACGCCCGGAACACCGTTCAGATCCTGCTTGGTGCGCTCCTGGATCATCCCGGCCATGACCATCGAGCCTCCCGAAGGCAGCTCGACGGTGGTTTCGGCGCGGCGGACCTTCAGGCCGGGGATGGTCAGCCGGTCGGTTCTGACGGCGTTCTCCGAGGTGGTCTCGCTGACCTCCGAGGTGATGCGCATGCTGATGCGACCCTCGCTCATCACCACGGGGGTGAAGCCGAGACCGACGCCGAAGGGCTTGAACTCGATGGTGGTCCGGTCATCGTCCTGGGCGACGGGTATCGGGAACTCGCCGCCGGCGAGGAACTTGGCGTTCTCGCCGGAGATCGCGGTGAGCGTCGGCTCGGCCAGGGTGCGGATCAGGCCGTCACGCTCATAGGCCTGGATGAGGGCGTCGATCGCCAACCCCTTGCCGGCAAAGGAGACGCCGAGCCCGGCATCGGCCTGGGTCAAAGGACCGTTGAGCGTGAAGGGGTTGGCGTTCAGATAGCCGACCGTCAATCCGCCCGAGCTGAAGAGCGCCCTTGTGTCGATGCCGAACTGCTTGAGCACATCGCGCTGCAGCTCGGCGACGCGCACCCGCAGCATCACCTGCTCCTTGGCGGTGATCGCGATGTTGTTGACGACGTTGCCGGGACCATTGCCGCCACCGGCGCTGGCCGGCGCTGCGGTGGAGCCGCCGACGAAGGCGGTGGCGAGGTCCACCGCCCTCCTCGCTTCGGCGGCGTTGGCGGCAGTGCCCGACAGGATGACATTGCTGTTGACGGTGTCGACGGTGATGCGGCTGCCTGGTATGGCCCGGTCGATCAGGCGCTGCAGTGCCTTGCCGTCGAGCGCAACCTCGATGTCGAGGCTCAGGATCTGGCGGCCTTCGGCATCGAAGAAGAAGGCGTTGGTCTGGCCGACGGTCTTGGCGAACAGATAGGCGGTGTTCCGGGTGCGGACCACGGCATCGACGATCGCCGGATTGCCGAGCAGCACATCGCGCGAGGCGGTCGGCAGCCGAATGACCATGGATTTGTTGAGGCCGAGGCGGACGAAGCGCGATTCGGCATGCCCCGGTTCCGGCTGCCCGATCAGCAGGCCGAGTCCTGCGGCCAGTGCGGCCACCAGCCGAATGGCCCGCGAAAATGTTCCCCTCGTCATGTCCCCCGTCCCTAGCGATCCGAACTGGTCGTCTGCCGCACGCCATAGCGATAGAATCTGATCTCGCCACCGCGGCCTCCCCGCGCATAGCGCTGCGCCAGCCGCGGTCCGTCGTCGCCAAGGGCGCGCTCGCCGTTGTCGGCGATGGAGCGCAGCGCCAGCGACAACTGGCCGGTCTGCTCGGCAAAGGCCAGCACCTCGGCCTGGCGCGGCTCGAGCTCGAGGGTGGCGGTCTTGCCGACCACCACCTGCTCGCCCTTGTCGTTGGTCCGAAAGGTCTGGTCGATGGCAAGCACGCGGACATTCATCAGCACTGTCTCGGAGAGGCTGCGCTGCTGACCGGCGCGGTCGCCGCCTGCATTGTAGGTCATCAATACGTCAACCCGGTCATTCGGCAGGATGAAGCCGCCGGCGCCCGTCTCGGCGGTGATCGCGACCGAGATGGCGCGCATGCCCTTCGGCAAAAGGGCGGCCATGAAGCCGGCGCTGTTCGGCAGCACGAGCTTGCGCTCGTCGATCGGCTCGCCCTCGAAGACGGGAGCGCGCAGCCGGGCATTCTCGAGCTCGGCGGGCGCATCGGGCTTGGCCTCGCGGGAGATCATCTGCGGCGTGATCGCGTCCGTGGGCCAGCGATGCCATGCGACGTTGGAGGCGGTCAGCCTGTCGCCGAGCGGCAGATCGGCGGTGGCCACCAGGACCTCGGCGGTGGCGATGTTGGTGATCTCCACCACCTGCCGCTCCGGCGGCGGGGGTGCGAGAAAGCTTCTGGCAAGGATGGGCGGCCAGCACTGCCGAACCCGCAGCGAAGCCGAGAATCAAAATGCGCGACCTGCCCATTGGCAACCACCGATTGCTTCGAATCGTCGACCTACAATTCGAGGTAAACGGTCAAAACATCGTTAATGGGCGACGCCGGAGATCCACCAGGTGTCGGGAAAGACCACCAGCGCGCCGGCCGCGATGGCGATGCCGTAAGGCAATTGCACCGTCTTGCCGGCGAGGTGGCCGAGCCAGGCCGGGCAATAGAACCCGCCTACGGTCAGCAGACGGTTGCCGCCATACATGACTGCCGCGAGGACGCCGCCGGCGAGCGCGGTGTAGATGGCGAAGGACAGCAACGGATCCAAGCCGACCCACAGGCCAGCGGCGGCCATCAGCTTGGCATCGCCGCCGCCGATCTGGCCGGCGAAGAACAGCGCCATGCCGGCGAGCAGCATGATGAAGCCGGCAGCACCATGGAGGCCCATGATGTCGAGCGGCATGCCGAGCGCCATCGCCATGACGGGCGCCGTGGCGGCGATCACGCCGTTGAGCCAGTTCGGGATGCGCAGGGTGAAGAAGTCGCCGATGCCGGCGATCACCATGAGCAAGGGGAAGAATCCCAATACGAATGTGCTCGCCATCGGATGCCGCCCCCAGTCGCGTTTGCTTCCTCCGACACGCTGGCACGGCGCCAGTAAAGGTGCCGTTAAGGGAGGCAGTAGGCAGTAGGCAGTAGGCAGTGGGAAGGGCACCACTCACTGCCGACTGCCTAATGCCTACTGCCTCATGACTAAAGAAACCGCCGGCCAGGCTGCCGGCGGTCCCGAGCCTCCCCTTGACCCTTTGTTATTTCAGCTGGCCGGAGACACTTCCGAAGATCGAGCCGAGGCCGGACTCGATCGCCGGCATGGCGACGGCGAGTGCGAGACCGGTTGCGGCAGCGATCAGGCCGTATTCGATCGCGGTCACACCGTCCTCGTTCTTGAGGAAGTGAACAATCCTGCTCATGCAAAACTCCTTCGATGGCTTTCTCGCCGCTCTCGGCCTAGCGCCCGTGATCGTGAACTTCGCCGTCAGGATCATCATAAGTGTTGCAAATTAAACTGGCGTAAAACCGATGCCACATCTTACTTCTGATCGCGGTAATCCTTCGTTCACCAATAGCCGACCAGACTCCGGCCCTCACAAAGAGGGGACGGTGCAATGATCAGGTTCGGATGCGGGTTTGGTCGATCGAGTTTGGCGGCGGGCATGGTGATGCTTGCGGCGGGGCCGCTGCTGGCGGGACCGACGATCACGGTCGGGGCCGATCATGCAAGGATCGTCTCGGTGGCGGGAACACCTTCGGCGGTGGTGGTCGGCAATCCGCTGTTCGCCGATGTGTCGGTGCAGCAGGGCGTGATCATCGTGCATGGCAGGAATTTCGGCGCCACCAATGTCATCGTGCTCGACATCGACGGCAATCAGCTGGCGTCGTTCGACGTCAATGTCACGAATGCCGGCGAGGGCACCGTCTCGCTCTACAAGGCGGGCCAGGCATGGTCGTCGGTCTGCGCACCGACCTGCGAGTACACGCTGGCGACCGGCGAAGACCAGGAATGGTTCAAGGTGCTGAACGAGCAGCACACGAACAAGGCCAGCCAGTCGGCCGGCGCCCTGAAGCTTGGCGAATAGACGGGCAGTTAGGCAGTAGGCAGTAGGCCGTTAGCGGTGCCCTTCCCTACTGCCTACTGCCTACTGCCTACTGCCCACTGCCTACTGCCTACCGCCTACTGCCTTCTCATGCGACGTCCTGCACGGTGATGACGCGAAAGGTGCGCATCTCCTCGTCCTGCTCGCGGATCGAGACATATTCGCCGGCTCGAAAGCGCTCCGTCGAGAACCGGTAGCCGGCGTCGTCGGCATTGTCGTCGCCATGGATATCGTAGTGGAACGCCCAGGCGCCGCCGGGGCGGTGGACGAGGTGGCCGACCTCGTCGGCCTCGCCCTCCCAGAAGCGGCGGACCCGGCACTGGTCGCGATGCTTCTTCCACTCGGCGGGGTCGAGGTGGCCCTCATGGTCGAGGGGGGCGGTGAATTCATAGCCGCGGTTGCGGCTGCCATTGGGGAAGTCCTTGGTCCGGCCGAGCTCGAGCCTCACTCGCTTAAGCGCCATGGCGTCCTCCTGCCTTCCTTGCTCCCATGTCTCATGATGCCTCCCAGGAGGTGATCCTGGCAACGCTCTCGGGCGTCAGAAGGTGGCGACCGATGCCGCGCTGCGGAAGGGTCGTTGCCAGCGCCGGCCGGGCAAGCAGAAGGAGCGCCGTCGTGGTCGCGGGGATCGCCGACAGGGGATCGAGCCGCAGCGGCGTCAGCTCCTCGCGGCTTCCGACGAAAGGGCCGGCAGAGCCGACAAGCCACCCAACGGTCTTGAGAATCTCGATGCGCGAGCGGGTGCGGGCGGCGATGCCGAGCAGCGCCTGGAGGGCCAGGCGGGTGCGGATGCCGGGGCGGGCCCGGACGGATGCGTCGACCGTCTCGCCGCGCGAAATGGCAAGCACCAGGCCAGTCAGGTCGGCACCGGCGAAATGCGCGGTCATCGGCTCGACCAGCCGCGGATTGCAGTCGACGAAGCGGGGGCCCGCGGCGGTCCTGACATAGTCGAAGGAGATGGCGCCGTGCCAGTCGAGGCGGGCGCCGATTGCCACGACGGCGGGCTCGACCGGATCGACGGGGATCGTCTCCTTGAGCGCCGGGCCGCCCCCTGCCCCGATCATCAGCTGGGCAAAGGCGGCGATGCCGATCAGCCTGCCATGGTCAAACACCGCCTGCACATGCTCGGTCGGGCCGTCGAGCCATTGCTGCAGCAGGATGTCGCCACGGTGGTCGGCGAGCGCCGTGCCGGCCGCGGCAAGCCTGGCCTGGTCGCGAATCAGGAAGGTGGCGCGGCTGGCGGTGCCGATGCTCGCCTTGAGCATGTAAGGAAAGGAGAGGCCGGACGGCAAGGCGGCGAGCGACGGCAGGATCTCGGTCGGCGGCTGAGCGATGCCGAGCGACGCCAGCAGCCGGCTGAAGCGCGCCTTGTCGAGGGCGGTGAGATAGCTGTCGAAGGACGGGAGGGCAATCCGGGTGAGCGCCGCGACGCGGTCATGCGCCCTGGCGAATACCAGCCCCTGCTCGTGGATCGGCAGCAGCACGTCGAAGCGCTCGCGGGCCAGCAGATCGCAGATGAAGGCGAGATAGCCTTCAGGATCCTCGCCAATGCCGGGGCAGCGGTGGACGCGGGACACGAAGCGCGAGAACCGGCCGAGGCACAGCGGCTCGGGATCGCAGATCTCGATCGCGTGGCCGGCCAGGCCGAGCGCGGTGACGGCCTCGCGCGCCGAGGTGCTGTTGCCCTCCGACAGCAGGATCCGCATGGCGTCAGGACAGGCTCGGTGGACCTGGCAACATCATGCTCTAGCCTTCCTGCGGTTCCTTCTGCTTGCGCGTCTCGGCCGCCGGGCGCTCCGGCTCGGGGCGCGGGGGCGGGACCGCCGGCGCGGCAGCGGTGCGTGCCCGGTGGTCGCGGGCGATATAGGTGTAGACGGCGGGGGTGACGAACAGCGTGAAGATGGTGCCGACCGTCATGCCGGCCGCGATGACCAGACCGATGTCGAAGCGGCTCCTGGCGCCGGCGCCCTTGGCAATGAGGAGCGGCACCATCGCGACCACCATGGCGGCGGTGGTCATCAGGATCGGCCGCAGCCGAACGGCGGCCGCATGGATGATGGCTTCGCGGCGATCATAGCCCTCGTCCTCCTGCAGGCGGTTGGCGAACTCGGTCATCAGGATGCCGTGCTTGGAAATCAGCCCGATCAGGGTGACGAAGCCGATCTGTGTATAGATGTTGACGGTTGCCGCGCCGAAGCTCATCGGCAGGAGCGCGCCGAAGATCGAGGTCGGCAGCGCGACGAGAATGATGAAGGGATCGCGGAAGCTCTCGAACTGCGCCGCGAGCACGAGGAAGATCACGATCAGCGCGAAGACGAAGGTAAGCACCAGCGAGTTGCCCTCCCGGACGAACTGGCGGCTCTCGCTCTGGAAGTCGTAGGAGAAGCCCTCGGGCAGGATCTCCACGGATTTGGCGCGCAGGAAGTCGATGACCTCGCCGAGCGTGCGGCCGGGGAACGGCACGCCGGAGATCGTCGCCGAATTGAGCTGCTGGAAGGTCGTCAGCGCATTGGGCTGGACCGTGCGCTCGATCGAGGCGACGGCCGACAGCGGCACCAGCTGGCCGGTGGCGGTGCGAAGCTCGTAGCGCTTCAGCCATTCGGCGCTGAGCCGGAAATCGCGCGGCACCTGCGGGATCACCTGATAGCTGCGGCCCGCAAGGTCAAAGCGGTTGACATAGTTGCCGCCCAGCAAGGTGGCGAGCGCGGTGCCGATATCGGCCATGGTGAGGCCGAGGCGGTTGGCCTTGGCATTGTCGATCCTGAGCTCGATCTGCGGCGTGTCGAACCTGAGGTCGCTGTCGGTGAAGATGAAGAGGCCGCTCTTGTCGGCCTCGGCCTTCATCTTGTCGAGGATGGCGGAGAGCTGCTGGAAGTCGGCGGTGGTGGTGATGACGAACTGCAGCGGCGCCCCGCCGGTGTTGCCGGGCAGCGCCGGCGGCGAGAAGGCGAAGACCTGGATGCCGGCGACGCTGGCGAGCTTGGGCTGCAGATCCTGCAGAATCTGCTTCTGGTCCTTGCTGCGCTCGCTCCACGGCTTGAACAGGATGCCGGAGAAACCCGAGTTAACGCCCTGGAAGCCGTTGATGGCGAACCAGTTGGACTTCTCGGGAACGGTATCGAAGACCTTGCCGAGCTCGTTGGTGTAGTGCTCGAGATAGTCGAGATTGGCGTATTGCGGCGACTTGGTGAGGGCGAACAGGATGCCCTGGTCCTCCTCCGGCGCGAGCTCCTTCTGGGTGGTGGCGTACATCAGCGCCGAGGCGGCGATCACCCCGAAAAGGATCAGTATCGTGGTAGGGCGACCGCGCAGCGTGCGGGTGAGGGCGCGCTGATAAAGCCGCTTCAACCGTTCGAAATTGACATCGAGAAAGCGGGCGAAGCCGCCGCTCGAATCATGGGCGCGCAACAGGCGCGAGCACATCATCGGCGACAGCGTCAGGGCGATGACGCCCGACACCGCGACGGCACCGGCGAGGGTGAAGGCGAATTCGCGGAACAGCGCGCCGGTCAGCCCGGTGGTGAAGCCGATCGGGGCATAGACGGCGGCGAGCGTGATGGTCATGGCGATGACCGGGCCGGTGATCTCGCGGGCACCCTTGAGCGCCGCATCGAACGGCGTCATCCCCTCCTCGATGTGGCGGTAGACGTTCTCGACGACCACGATGGCGTCGTCGACTACGAGACCGATGGCGAGCACGAGCGCCAGCAGCGTCAGCAGGTTCACCGAATAGCCGAGCGCCAGGAGGATGATCATCACCCCGATGAGCGACAGCGGGATGGTGACGATGGGGATGAGGGTCGAGCGGAGATTGCCGAGGAACAGGAAGATCACGACCACGACGATGATGACGGCCTCGCCGAGGGTTCGCACCACCTCCTCGATCGAGGCGCGGATGAAGGCGGTGGCGTCATAGGCGATGGCGGCCTTGAGCGACACCGGCAGCTCGCGCTCGATCGACGGCATGGCCTGCCGCACCGACTGGATGACCGTCAGGGGGTTGGCGCTCGGCGTCGCGTAGACGCCGATGAACACCGCCTTCAGCCCGTCGAACACCGAGGATGAATCGGCGCTTTCGGGGCCAAGCTCGATCTTGGCGATGTTGCCGAGACGGATCAGCGTGTCGCCGCGCTGGGCAACCACCAGCTGGCCGAAAGCCTCGGCGCTCTTCAGCGAGGTCTCGGCGTCGATCGTCGCCTTGACGAAGTCGCCCTTGATCTCGCCGGCGGCCGAAGTGAAGTTGTTGGCGGCAAGCGCGGCGCGCACGTCGTTGGGGGTGATGTTGAGGCCAGCCATGCGCTCGGGGTCGAGCCAGACGCGCATGGCGAAGGTCTGGCCGCCGAGGATCTGCGCATTGGCGACGCCATCGATGGTCTGGAGCCTGGGCTGCACCACACGGATCAGATAGTCGGTGATCTGCGAGGAGGTCATGACTTCGCTGTTGAACGACATGTAGAGCAGCGCATAGCCCTCGCCGGTCTGCTTGACGACGACCGGGTCGTTGGCCTCCTGCGGCAGCACGTCGGCGACCTGATTGACCTTCGACAGGACGTCGGTCATCGCCCGGTCGGGATCGGCGTTGAGCCTGAGGTTGAGCGTCACCGTCGAGACGTTCTGCGCCGACGAGGAGGTCATCGTGTCGATGCCCTCGGCGCTCGCCACCGCCTGCTGGATCGGCGTGGTGATGAAGCCCTTGATCAGATCGGCATTGGCGCCGGGATAGACCGTGGTGACGGTGATGGTGGTGTTGGTGAGCTCGGGATATTGCCGGATCGGCAGCTTCGACAGCGACTGAAGCCCGATCAGCAGAATCAGCAGGCTCACCACCGTGGCCAGGACGGGGCGCCTGATGAAGATGTCGGTGAAGCGCATGTCTGGCCTATTCCGAGGGTCGCGGCACCCGGGGCTTGGGCAGGGTGCTGTTGTCGATCTTGATCTTGGCGCCCTGGGTCAGCTTGAGCTGGCCGACGATGACCACCTGCTCGCCGGGCTTGACGCCCTCATTGATCGCCACCCGGTCATCGCGGGTCACGCCGGGCCGCACGAAGCGGCGCTCGATCTCGTAGAGCTCGTCCTTCGAGGCCGGCTGGCCGGCCGCGGCGGCCGGCTTCTTGGCAATGTAGACGGAATCGCCATAGAGGCTGTAGCTCACCGCGGTGCGCGGCACGGTGACGACGTCGACGGGGGCGCCGGCGAGAACCGCCACATTGGCGAACATGCCGGGCAGCAGCTCCTTGCCGGCATTGTCGAGCAGGCCGCGCACCATGACGCTGCGCGTATCCTGCCCGACCCGCGAGTCGATGGAGTCGACCTTGCCCTTGAAGGTGCTGTCGGGATAGGCGTCCACCTTGATCTCGACATCCTGGCCGAGCCTGACGCGGGCGAGGTCCTGCTCGGGCAGCGGGAAGTCGGCATAGATCTGCTCCAGCGCCTGGAGCGGCACGAGCGCCATGCCGGGCGAGATATACTGGCCGACATCCACCTTGCGGATGCCGAGGCGGCCGGAGAAGGCGGCGACCACCCGCTTCTGATCGATCACCGCCCTGGTCTTGTCGACGCTGGCGGCGGCCTCGTCGCGGCGGGCGGTTGCAGTGTCGAGCGAGGACTGCGCCACCGTGCCGCGGCGGAACAGATCGCGCTGGCGGGCGAGCTCGCTCTCGGCGTTCTTCAGCGTGGCGAGATTGGATTGGAGATCGGCCCGCTCGACCCGGTCGTCAATCTGGACAAGCAGGTTGCCCTTGGTGACGTCATCACCAGAGGCGAAATTGATGTTGCGGATGATGCCGCCGACCTCTGCCGTTACGTCAATGCCGGTCACGGCGCGCAGGCTGCCGGTGGCGTTGATTCGCGGGACCCATCGCTCGGTCATCGCTTCCGCGGCCGACACGGTGACCGGCGGCTGCGGCGCATTGGCGATGGCCTGCTTGATCATTCCAGGGAGGAAAACATAGTGAAACCACGCGAGGCCGCCGAGCAGGGCGGCGATCACGACAAACATCAGGACGAAAAAGCGCTTCGACATTGCGATCCGATCAGGCCATCGACGACAGCGGGCGGAAGCTAACTTAGCGGCCCGGGATTGACCAGCATCGCCTGTTCCGCGGCGGCGCAACCGCACCCACAGGCCGGAACGACCTCACCACGATGACGCTCCGCTCGCAAGGGAGGGTTGCGGCGTCCTCGTCGTGGCGCCTGACCCGGCCCGACGGGAACATTTGCAATCCAACATAGCTTACCACCTCGGACAAGCCTGATCAGTGTTGGGAACTGCCAGATGGATTCGGCATTCGAGCAGGCGGGACGCGTCAGGGTCGGCATCGTCGGCGTCGGCAACTGCGCCTCCTCCTTCATCCAGGGCCTGAGCTACTACCGCGAGGCGCGCGACAATGCGCCGGTGCCGGGACTGATGCATGGCGATGTCGGCGGCTACCGGGCGGGCGACATCGCGATCACCGCCGCCTTCGACGTCAATGCGCGCAAGGTCGGGTGCGATGTCGCCACGGCAATCCTGGCGCCGCCCAACAACACCCATCTGTTCGCCGCGGTGCCCGAGCTCGGGGTGACGGTGGCGCGCGGGCCGACGCTTGACGGCATCGGGCACTATCTCGAGCAGGAGATCGCCGAGTCGCCGCAGCCGGCGGCCGACGTGACCGACGTGCTGCGCACAAGCGGGACCGAGGTGCTGGTGTCCTATCTGCCAGTCGGGTCGGAGAAGGCGACCGGCTTCTATGCCGAGCGGGCGCTCGAGGCCGGCTGCGCCTTCGTCAATTGCATCCCGGTGTTCATCGCCTCCGATCCGACGTGGCGGCAGCGCTTCGAGGCGGCGGGGCTGCCGCTCATCGGCGACGACATCAAGAGCCAGGTCGGGGCGACGATCGTCCACCGCGTGCTGACGCGGCTGTTCCGCGAGCGGGGCGTGCGGCTCGACCGCACCTATCAGCTGAATTTCGGCGGCAACACCGATTTCCTCAACATGCTCGAAAGATCGCGGCTCGAGAGCAAGAAGCTTTCCAAGACCCGCGCGGTGACGAGCCAGCTCGAGGTGCCGCTGTCGCCCGAGAACATCCATATCGGGCCGAGCGATCACGTGCCGTGGCTCGCCGATCGCAAATGGGCCCACATCCGCATGGAGGGCACGGCGTTCGGCGGCGTTCCGCTCAATCTCGAGCTGAAGCTCGAAGTGTGGGACTCGCCGAACTCGGCCGGCGTGGTGATCGATGCAGTGCGCTGCGCAAAGCTCGCGCTCGACCGCGGCATCAAGGGGGCGCTGACCGGCCCGAGCGCGGCCTTCATGAAGTCGCCGCCCCGGCAATATTCCGACGAGGAGGCCGCCCGCCTCACCGAGGATTTCATCGCTGGACGCGACTAGGGTGCCCTAGCATGAAGCTCGTGATCTTCGGCCTCACCGTCAGCTCGTCATGGGGGAACGGCCATGCAACGCTGTGGCGCGGGCTCATCAATGCCCTGGCGCGGCTCGGCCATGATGTCACGTTCTTCGAGCGCAACACCGACTTCTACGCGGAGAACCGCGATCTCGACTCGCTGAGCGAGGCGCGGCTCCAGTTCTATGACAGCCTCGGCGACGTCATCGACAAGGCCAGGCGCGAGATTGAGACGGCGGATGTGGCGATCACCACCTCCTATTGCCCCGACGCGATCGTGGCGGCCCGGCTGATGCACGATTGCGGCCGGCCGCTGTCGGTGTTCTACGATCTCGATACGCCGGTGACCCTGGCGCTGGCGCGCCGGGGCCAGGCGGTGCCCTGGCTCGATCGATCGCGGCTGCACGCGTTCGACCTGGTGCTCAGCTATACCGGCGGGCGGGCGCTCGAGGAGCTGATGGCGCTGGGCGCCCGGCGGGTGGTGCCGCTCTACGGCCATGCCGATCCGGCAGCGCATGCCCGCGTCGGCGGGGATCGGCGGTTCGCGGCGGACCTGTCGTGGCTCGGCACCTGGGCGGCCGACCGGCAGGCGACACTCGAGAGGTTGTTCGCCGCACCGGCGCGGGCGCGCCCGCATCGCAAGTTCCTGCTCGGCGGTGCGCTCTATCCGCAGGACTTCCCCTGGGCACCCAATATCTGGTTCGTGCGTCACGTCCCGCCCGATCTCCATCCGGCGTTCTATTCGTCATCACGGCTGACGCTCAATGTCACCCGCGACAGCATGGCCGAGATGGGATGGTGCCCGTCGGGGCGATTGTTCGAGGCGGCGGCCTGCGGCGCACCGGTGGTCAGCGATTGGTTCGAGGGCCTCGATGAGTTCTTCGTGCCGGGAAGCGAGATCCTGATCGCGCGCGACACCGCAGAGGCGCTCGCGGCGCTCGACATGTCCGACCACGAGCTCGAACGGATCGGCGCGGCGGCGCATGCGCGGTTTCGTGCGGACCATACGTCGGCACGGCGCGCCGAGGAGATGCTCGCCGCGATCGAGGCATCGGGGAGTGCGGCCGCGACGCATGGAGCGGAGGCCGATGAATGTGGGGCATAGTCCCGGCCGCCGGACGCGGCAGCCGCATCCAGCCGCTTGCCTTCTCGAAGGAGCTGCTGCCGGTCGGGAGCCGCCGCGAGGGCGCCCGCGAGCGGCCATGCGCCGTCAGCGAATATCTGCTCGAGCGGATGGTCAAGGGCGGTGTCGACAAGGTCTGCTTCGTGATCTCGCCGGGCAAGTCCGACATCATGGAGTATTTCGGCGGACGCTACGGGCCGGCGACCATCGCCTATGTGGTGCAGCCGGAGCCGCTCGGCCTGTGCGATGCGATCTTCCGGGCAGCGCCGCTGATCGGCGAGGACGACAGCGCGGTGGTCGGCCTGCCCGACACCATCTGGTTTCCCGACGACGCGCTCAAGGCGCTCCCGGAAGGCTTCGCCCTTCTGCTGTTTCCGGTGGAGCAGCCGCAGCTCTTCGATGCGGTGGTGCTCGACGAGACAGGCGAGGTGGTCGAGATCCAGGTGAAGCAGGCGGAGCCGGGCAGCAACTGGATCTGGGGGGCGTTCCGAATGCCGGGCAGGACGCTTCATGACCTTCATCGGCTGTGGCTGCAGCCCGAACGCGGCGATGAATTCATCGGCACGCTGGTCAATGCCTGGATCGGGCGCGGCGGCAAGGCGCGCGGCGCCAAGGCTGGAACCGCCTATGTGGATGTCGGGACCTTCGATGGCTACCGCCTGGCGATCAACCTGCTCGGCAGCGACGGCGCCGCGATGATGCGGGCCGGCAATATGGCGGCCCGGGCCCGGCGATGACCGCCAGCCAATTCAATCGCGACGAGATCGCTGCCCGCATTCAAAGCCTCGGGCCGTGGTTCCACAATATCGAGCTCGGCGGCGTCGCCACGGCGCCCGAGCATTACCTCGGCGACTATCCGCGGAACAAATGGCGGCAGTTCAATCATGCGCTGCCGGTCGACCTTTCGGGAGCGAGCGTGCTCGACATCGGCTGCAACGGCGGCTTCTATGCCATCGAGATGAAGCGGCGTGGCGCCGAACGGGTGCTCGGCATCGATTTCGACCAGGACTATCTCGACCAGGCGGAGTTCGCGGCCGAGGTCAACGGCCTCGACATCGAATTCCGCCAGCTGTCGGTCTATGAGGTGGCAAGCCTGCAGGAGCGCTTCGACATCGTGCTGTTCCTCGGGGTGCTCTATCATCTGCGCCATCCGCTGCTGGCGCTCGACCTGATCCGCGCCCATGTCGTCAAGGACCTGTTCGTGTTCCAGTCGATGCAGCGTGGCGATCCTTCGGTCGAGCCGGTGGCGCCGGATTACGGCTTCTTCGACAAGGCGCCGTTCGATGCGCCCGGCTATCCCAGGCTGCACTTCATCGAGAGCGCCTTTGCGGGCGACCCGACCAATTGGTGGGTGCCCAACCGGGCCTGCGTCGAGGCGATGCTCAGGGCGAGCGGCTTCTCCATCGCCTGCCATCCCGAGGAGGAAGTCTATGTCTGCCGGGCCGCAGCGGTGCCGCAAAGCGAGGATTCCACAGGATGATCGAAGCCGCCATGATCTGGAACGAGCCCAACAACAAGTCGCATTGGGACATTGCGATCGATCCCGACTGGGGGCATTTTGCCCGAATGGCGACCGGAGCCGGAAAGGCGATCGCGTCGAGCTGCCCCGGTGTGAAGCGGGTGCTCGGCGGCATCTCTCCCATCGACCCGCAATTCATGCTCAACATGGCGGGGCTCGGGGTGCTCGACCACGTCGACATCGTGGCGGTGCACGGCTTCCCGCTCGACTGGAACCTCTGGCAGATCGACGAATGGCCGGCGAAGATCGCCGAGATCGCCGCCGTCACCGCCCTGCCGATCTGGGTCAGCGAGGTCGGGGTGTCGTCATTCGGCGCCGAGGCGGTGCAGGCCTGGGGGGTTGGGCGAACCGCCGACCTGCTCGGCCCGCACAGCACGCGCATTCATTGGTACAGCCTCTATGACCTGCCGCAGGCCTGGGGCGCCACGACGCGCCATAAGGAGGCTGAGGGCTCGTCCTACTACCGGCATTTCTACATGGGTCTGCTGCGCGAGGACGGGACGCCCAAGCCGGCGCTCGAAGTCTTCGCCGGGCGGACGCCGACGCTCGGCATCTGCCAATGGTTCCACTATGAGGATCATCGCCTCGCCGATGCGGTGGCCTGGCTCAAGCGGCTCGGCGTCAGGCATCTCAGGACCGGCCTGTCCTGGGCCGACAGCTTCCGCCCCGATGCGCTCGACTGGTTCGACCGGCAGATGGAGGCGCTGGCGCCGTTCGACGTCACCGTCACCTTCTGCTTCACGCCCGAGCATCGGGGCATCGCGCCGCATCATACGAGCCCGCCGGTCGATCCGAGCGAATATGCCGATTTCTGCGCCGCCATGCTCGAGCGCTATGTCCGGCGGACCGGCCTGCGCGAGGCGGCGGCATGAGCGAGGAGGCGGCACCGGCGTTTCTCCAGGCGCTGCTGGCGCCGCAGGACCGGCCGATCGCGGCCCCGGGCCTTGCCGTCGTCATCGCGCATCCCGACGACGAGACGATCGGCGCCGGGGCGCTGCTGATGCGGACCAGCGGCGCTCATGTGGTGGTGGCGACCGATGGGGCGCCGCGGTCGCCGGAGGTGGCGCGCGAGCACGGCTTTGCGAGGTTCCAGGACTATGCGGCGGCACGGCAGCGCGAGCTTCAGACGGCGATGGCGGTGGCAGGCGTTCCGCCCGAGCGGCTGATCATGCTGGGCTTCGCCGATCAGGGCGCGCCCTTTGCGCTCGCCCAGCTCAGCGCCGTGCTGGCCGGGGTCTTCATGGCCCGCGACATCACCATGGCGGTGACCCATGCCTATGAAGGCGGCCATCCGGATCATGATGCGGTGGCCTTCGCGGTGCAGGCGGCGAAGCGACTGCTGCGGCTGCGCGGCCGGCCGCTGAGCGTCATCGAGATGCCGCTCTACCGGCTCGATGACGAGGACGCCTTCAGCACCTCCTTCGCGGTCGCGACGCCGGGCGCGATCGACTACAACTTGGCCGGGTCCGAGCTCGATCGCAAGAAGGCGATGATCGCGGCCCATGCCAGCCAGCAGCAGATGCTGAGCCAGTTCGATCCGGCGCGCGAGCAGTTTCGCCCGGCGGTCAAGCATGATTTCACGGCGCTGCCGAATGGCGGCAGGCTGCTCTATGAGCGCATGCCATGGGGCATCGAGGGCGCGGTCTTCCGACGCCAGATCGGCGAGGCCATGGCGGCGCTCGCCCGCGAGGGGCTCGGATGGGACTGACGGTCCTGTCGGTCGCCTATCCGTTTGCGGCGGTCAGCAGCGATGCCAGCGGCGGCTCCGAGCAGGTGCTCACCCATCTCGACCGGGCGCTGGTCGAGGCTGGCCATCGATCGCTGGTCGTCGCACCGGAAGGCTCGAGCATCATGGGCGAGCTCATCGCG
>JBEVJH010000209.1:0-5806 GCA_040510355.1 Aestuariivirgaceae bacterium | reverse complement strand
GGGCGGCGGCGGCGACGATCAGCGAGCCGACGGCGACGCGCGATCGGCTGACCGCCGGCATATTCGTGCCGCGCGACAGCGAGCTCGGCAAGCTCGACCAGGCCTTCCGGCTGATGAGCGAGCTCGAGCCGCTGCGCCAGGAGATGCGGCGCGCCAGGATCAGGACCGCCGAGGAGGCGGAGGCGCAGGGCATCCTTTCGGGCAACGAGGCGGAGCGCATGAAGGAGGCTTTGACGCTGGTGCGCGACGTGTCGAGCGTCGACGATTTCGCGCCGGAGGAGCTTCTGTCCGGGCGCGACGCCGTCACCCGTTCGGCGGCCTGAGCGATGAACGGCACGCAGCAAAGTCCGGGGCGGCCGGTCTTCATCGTCGATGGGGCGCGCACGCCGTTCATCAAGGCGCAGAACAAGCCGGGGCCGTTCACGCCGGTCGATCTCGCCGTCGAGGCGGGGCGGCCGCTGCTGGCGCGCCAGCCCTTCGACCGGCGGCATTTCGACGAGGTGATCCTCGGCTGCGTCAATGTCCATCCCGACGAGGTCAATCCCGGGCGCGTCGCGGGCCTGCGACTCGATCTCGGCATCGAGGTTCCCGGCTGGACGGTCCAGCGCAATTGCGCCTCGGGGCTGCAGTCGATCGATTGCGGCTTCCGGGCGATCGGCCAGGGGCTTGCCGATCTCGTGCTGGCCGGCGGGACGGAGGCGCTGTCGCATTCGCCGCTGTTCTTCTCGAGCGAGGCGGCGGCCTGGTTCGGCCAGCTGGCCAGCGCCCGCACCACCGCCAAGAAGCTGCGCTTGCTCGCCGAGTTCAAGCCGCATTATTTCAAGCCGTCGATCGGGCTCATACGCGGGCTCACCGATCCGGTGGTCAAGCTCAATATGGGGCAGACAGCCGAGGTGCTGGCGCATCGCTTCGGCATCTCGCGCGAGGAGATGGACGCCTATGCGCTCGAAAGCCACCGCCGCCTGACCAAAGCCCAGGCGGAAGGGCATATCGAGGAGCTGGTGCCGATGATCGACCGCAAGGGCACGCTGTTCGACCGCGACGACGGGGTGCGGCCGGAGAGCAGCATGGCCGATCTCGCCAAGCTCAGGCCGGTGTTCGAGCCGCCCTTCGGCAAGGTGACGGCCGGCAACTCGTCGCAGATCACCGACGGCGCGAGCTGGGTGATCCTGGCCTCGGAACCGGCGGTCGAGCGCTTCAAGCTGACGCCGATGGCGCGCATCGTCGACACCAACTGGGCAGCGCTCGATCCGAGCGTGATGGGGCTCGGGCCGGTGCTGTCGATGATGCCGATGATCCTGCGCAACGGCCTCAAGCGCGGCGACATCGGCGCCTTCGAGCTCAACGAGGCGTTCGCCGCGCAGGTGCTGGCCTGCGAGCGGGCACTCGAGGATGCACAGTTCTGCCGCGACATTCTCGGGCTCGACGCGCCCGTCGGGGCGATCCCGATGGACATCCTCAATATCGATGGCGGGGCGATCAGCCTCGGCCATCCGGTGGGGGCGAGCGGCAATCGCATCACCCTCCACCTCATCCATGTGATGCGGCGCCTCAAGGCGCGGCACGGCGTCGCCACCGCCTGCATCGGTGGCGGGATGGGCGGCGCCGCCCTGCTCGAGCTGGTGTGAGGGGAGGAAGCCGATGCGCGAGATCAACCCCGCCCGCCACGCCGCGCTTGCCGCCCTCGCCCGCGACCCGCTGACCGTCGGCATCCCGGCCGAGACCCAGCCCGACAGCACCGAGCACTTCGTCAATTGGCGCTGGTTCATCGACCGCGACGGCATCGGCTGGGCACTGCTCGACAAGCCGGGATCGAGCGTCAACACGCTGTCGGAATCGGTGCTGAGCGAGCTCGACAGCCTGCTCGGCCTGATGGAGCGCGTTGCCCCCAAGGGGCTGGCGATCCGATCCACCAAGCCCTCCGGCTTCATTGCCGGCGCGGAGATCCGCGAATTCGCCGAGATGACCGACGAGGCGATCATCGCCGAGCGGATCGGCAAGGGTCTCGTGGTGCTCGACCGGCTGGAGCAGCTCCCCTTTCCGTCGGTGGCGCTGATCCATGGCTTCTGCCTCGGCGGCGGGCTCGAGCTGGCGCTGGCGGCGAGCTATCGCATCGCCACAAGGGAAGCGCGGCTCGGCTTTCCGGAGGTGATGCTCGGGCTTCACCCCGGGCTCGGCGGGACCTGGCGCTCGCTGCGCATCGCCGATCCGATCGCGGCGATGACCATGATGGTGGGCGGGAGCCCGCTGTCGGCCGACCGGGCACGGCGCGCAGGATTCGTCGATGCGGTGACCGAGGAGCGGCATTTCGCGACGGCGCTGCGCCAGGCGGTGGAAGGCAAGGTGAAGAAGAACCGCGTCGTCAATCTGGCGAGCCGGGCGGCTGCCTTCGCGCCGGCGCGCTCGGCGATGGCGCATCGCATGCGGAACGAGGCCGAGAAGAAGGCGCGGCCGGAGCACTATCCGGCGCCCTATGCGATGATCGAGCTGTTCCGCGACGACTACGGCAACTGGCCGGCGATGCGGCGCGAGGAGACGAAGAGCTTCGCCCATCTGATGCTCGGCGACACCTCGCACAATCTGGTGCGCTGCTTCTTCCTGCGCGAGAAGCTCAAATCCTATGCCAAGGGGCTCGAGCACGGCATCAGCCGGCTGCATGTGATCGGCGCCGGGGTGATGGGCGGCGACATCGCGGCGGTGGCGGCGCTGCGCGGCTTCTTCGTGACGCTCGAGGACCGCGAGCCGCGGCTGATCGCGCCGGCGATCGGCCGGGCCAATCAGCTGTTCGAGCGCCGCATCCGCAATGAGGGCGACCGGCGCGGCGCCCTCGACCGGCTGATGCCCGACCCGGCCGGCTCCGGGCTTGCCACCGCCGACCTGGTGATCGAGGCGGTGCCGGAGCGGGTCGACATCAAGGCCGAGGTGTTCGCCCGCTGCGAGGCAGCGATGCGGTCCGATGCCATCCTCGCCACCAACACCTCCTCGCTGCTGCTCGAGACGCTGATGCGCGGGCTCAAGCGGCCGCAGCGGTTCTGCGGGGTGCATTTCTTCAACCCGGTGCCGCAGATGCCGCTGGTCGAGATGGTCGAGCATGCCGGGCTCGATGCGAGCGTGCGCGGCCGGGTGCTGTCCTTCATCAACGCGCTCGACAAGCTGCCGCTGCCGGTCCAGTCGCGGCCGGGCTTCCTGGTCAATCGCGTGCTCACGCCCTATCTGATGGAGGCGTTCCTCGCCTATGCGGAAGGGGTGAAGCCCGAGGTCATCGACCGGACGGCGGTCGATTTCGGCATGCCGATGGGACCGCTCGAGCTGGCCGACACGGTCGGCCTCGATGTGGCGCTGCATGTGGCGGAGAGCCTGAAGGGCGCCCTGCCCGCGGCCTTCCCGGAGATCCCCGAATGGTTCCGCAAGCTGGTGGCGGATGGCAGGCTCGGCAAGAAGACCGGCCACGGCATCTATCAATGGAAGGACGGCAAGGCGGTGAAGGAGCGCCCGCCGGGAGCGCCGGATGTCGATCTCCAGGACCGGCTGATCCTGCCGCTCGTCAATGCGGCGGTCGAGTGCTGGTACGAGAAGATCGTCGAGGATGCCGATGCGGTCGATGCCGGCCTGGTGTTCGGCGCCGGCTTTCCGCCGTTCCGCGGCGGACCGATCCACTATGCCAAGGCCCGCGGCGTCGGCGACGTGCTGCACAAGCTGCGGCAGCTGCAGACCCGCTATGGTGAGCGCTTCGGGGCGAGCCTCGGCTGGGAGGCCCTGATGCCGCAGTGAGCGGCATCAGGCGCGAGGGCGTCAGTCGTCGAGTGTCACCACGGGGACCGTCGAGCCAGACGTGAAATCGATCGACAACATCTCCGAAAGATCGAGGCTCATCGAGGGCAGAACCATCTTGACCACATCGTCAGCATCACAATTGTGAATATCGATTCCATCTGTTTCGAGAAGGCTTATCTTCTCCGCAGCCGTTCTCACAACAAGGTCCTCGAAATCGACGGGATCGATCTTGTCGAACGCCGCGCGCTTGTCGCCCGAATGGGCAATACGAAAGGAATGCAATTTCGATTTCGTTTGCGGTGAGCCGAAGGCTAGACATTCGCCGTCGAACATATGGCGGACGAAATGAAGCACCAATTTGCCCACGACGATTGCCAAAGACGATTTTTTTGGAACATTGACGAACTCGATATATCGCTTCTCGCCATCGGTGGTTCTCTTGACGACGATGCGATTTCCAGGATCGGATCCAATTTCGGTGATGGCAGGCAACATCACGAGTTGCTGGGCACGTTGAATGGCTTGCACCAAAACCTCTCTGTCGATCCGCACGCCGCCGCCTGTGAACCGCCGCCTGAATTTCACCTGGACGAAGCCATTCACATTCTTGAACGAGAGATCGTAATAGTCGTCGAGACGCATATCGATGTACGCAACGCCACGCTCCTTGGCCATTTCCGACTTGAGCCGCAATTTGTATTCCGTGAACTTTTCGGAAGGAATGTGCGTAAAGCGACGAAAACCGTTGAAGACATCGATCGGCCTGATCTCGGGCAGCTTTGCGTGATCTTCTTCCTCTCGATCCGCATCCAGCGACTTTCTCGGCGAGGGCCTTGCAGCCGGCTCGTCCATCTGCACAGGACGCTCCAGCCACGCCGGCGATGACGATATCAGCGGGTGCCTCTCGGTATTCTCCTCTTTCCCCTCGGAGAGCGAGCAATCCTCGAAATTCGTGTAGTCACCCAGATCAAGAACGCTGCGCTTGAATTCGGCATTTTCTTTGGGCGCCACTGCGAAGCTGTCTTTGATTTTCGCTTTCCACCGAACAAGATTTGACCGTGTGACCGGTTGCACGTTTCCCATGTTCCTCCCCTCCGATGGTGACGATCGTGTGTGCACCCGCGTTCTACAGGGGGAAGAGACAAAGGCCTGTGTCGAACAGCACAGGCCACGGGGATCCGGCGTCAGCCGCTCACCCGGCTGGCATGGACCGGCGGCAGGCGGTCGCGCCAGGGCATGGCCTCTTCGAGCGCGCGGCCGAGCGCGATGAGGAGGTGATCCTCGGACGGACGGGCGCCGAGCTGGACGCCGATCGGCAGGCCGTTCGAATGCTGCGCCAGGGGCAGCGACAGCGCCGGCGCGCCGGCGACGTTGTACATGAAGCAGAACTGCACCGGCCCGCCGGCATGGTCCATCCATTGCATCAGGCTCATGTCCTTGATGCTCAGGCCGTAGAGACCGAGCGGCGGCGCGGTCACCGCGCAGGTCGGAGTCACCAGCACGTCATGCCGGGCGAAGAACTGGCCAAGCGCGCGGCGGCTGGCGTTCAGCCATTCGAGGCCCTTGAGGAAGCGATGGGGCTCCATGCTCCTGGCGAGCTTGTAGGTCTCCCAGGTGATCGGCTCGAGCGTGTCGGGGCCGGGGGTGCGGCCGGTCTTCCGGCCCAGCATGTCGAGCCAGCGATCGAAGCCGAAGAACCACACCGCGACCATGCTCTCGGCGGCCCCTGCCTCGTCGAAGGGAATGTCGGCCTGCTCGACATGGTGGCCCATCTCTTCGAGGAGCCGCGCGGTGTCGCGCACCGCCGCGGCGATCTCGGGATCGACCGGCGTGTCGAGAAAGGGCTTGGCCGACCAGGCCACCCGCAGCGGCTCGAGCGGGCGTTCGAGCGATTGGCGATAGCTGCCTTGAGGCTTGGCGACGACAAACGGATCGCCCGGCTGCGGGATCGCCAGGCAGTCGAGCAAGGCGGCGGTGTCGCGCATGGTCGTGGTCTGGGCGAAGGGCATGGCGCGGCCGTGTCGCCTCTCGG
>JBEVJH010000208.1:0-10843 GCA_040510355.1 Aestuariivirgaceae bacterium | reverse complement strand
GCAGCAGATAGAAGCTGGTGAGGACGTTGCCCGACTGCTTGATCTTCGCCCAGGTCAGCCGGAACGTGGACAACGACCCGCTGTCGCTCCATGGCAGACACTGCTGCAGGCGACCAGCACCCCATAGCCCCTTCGGCGGATAACAATATTCTTCGTCCTGAACCATCGAAGCGCCTAAACTCAATCCACTCACCGCAGGGAGGTACGACTATGAAATGGACAGTCACGATCGCGGCCTTGAGCATCGCCGCCTATGCCGGCGCCCCGGCCGCGCTGGCCGAGGGCCAGCTCAACATCTACAACTGGGGCAATTACACGAGCCCGGAGCTGATCAAGAAGTTCGAGGACACCTACAAGGTCAAGGTGACGGTCACCGACTACGATTCCAATGACACCGCGCTGGCAAAGATCAAGGCGGGCGGGCATGGCTTCGACATCGTGGTCCCGTCGGCGAGCTTCGTGCCGATCTGGATCGCCGAGGGGCTGGTTCAGGAGACGCGGCCCGACCAGATGGAGAACTTCAAGAACATGGACCCGAAATGGGTCGATGTTCCGTTCGATCCTGGCCGTCACTATTCGGTGCCGTGGCAGTGGGGAACGACAGGAGTCACCGTCAACAAGAAGTTCTATCCGGGCGATCCCAACACATCGGCGATCTTCCTCGACCCGCCGGACGCGCTCAAGGGCAAGGTCAATGTCGTGCCGGAGATGGTCGACGTGATCAACCTCACGCTGTTCTATGTCGGCAGCGAGCCGTGCACCAGCGACAAGGCGGCGCTGAAAAAGGCTCGCGACACGCTGATCGCCGCCAAGCCGAATTGGCTGTCGATGGATTACGGCAACGTCGAGAAGTATGCCAAGGAGGACATGGCGGCGGGGGTGAACTGGAACGGCGCGTCGTTCCGGGCACGGCTGCAGAACTCGAACATCGTCTATGGCTATCCCAAGGAAGGATATCCGATCTGGATGGACAATGTGATGGTGCTGAAGGACGCGAAGAACACCGACAATGCCAAGCTGTTCCAGAACTTCATCATGGATCCGCAAAACGCGGCGATGATCTCGGCCTTTGCGCGCTACGCCAATGGCATCAAGGGCTCGGAAGCCTATATGCCGCCGGACATGAAGACGGCGCCCGAGGTGAACATCCCGGCCGAGTTCGCCAGCAAAGGCAAGTTCTCGCTCAACTGCCCGCCCGAGGTGAACGAGCTCTATACGGCGATCTGGACGGAGCTGCAAAAGTAGTGAGTAGTGAGTTCGTGAGTAGTGAGTAGTGATCGGGCAGTGCTCGGCCCAACTACGCACTACTCACTACTCACTATTCACTACTCACTTCCCGATAAAGCCGGTCAGCACGTTGACGACGTTGATGCCGATGGCCTCGATGGCGTAGCCGCCTTCCATGACGAACAGGGTCGGCAGATTGAGCTCGGCGATGCGCCGGCCATAGTCGGTGAAGTCGTCGGACTCGAGCTTGAAGAAACTGATCGGATCGTCCTTGTAGGTGTCGACGCCGAGTGAGACCACCACGACGTCCGGGCCATAGTCGCGGATCCGCCGCAATGCGTCGTCGAGACCGACCCGCCATTTGGCGTAGGTCGTGCCGGGGGGCATCGGATAGTTGAAGTTGAAGCCCTCCCCTTCGCCATGGCCGATCTCGTCGGCAAAGCCGAGAAAATACGGGAAGGCGTCCTGCGGCTGGCCATGGAGCGAGCAGAACAGGACGTCCTTGCGGCGATAGAAGATGTCCTGGGTGCCGTTCCCATGATGGAAATCGACATCCAGTATGGCGACCTGCCTGGCGCCCGCCGCGATGAACCCCTGGGCGGCCAAGGCGGCGTTGTTGAGGAAGCAATAGCCGCCATAGAGATCGCGATGGGCGTGGTGGCCGGGCGGGCGGCACAGCGCAAAGGCGGTGCGGGCGCCACCGGCGATGTGGCTCCCCGCCGAGAGCGCCACGGCCGCAGAGGACAGCGCCGCCTTCCAGGTGCCGGCGGCGATCGCCGTCTCGATGGCGAAAGTGTAGTACCCCGCCTTGCCCTCGACATTCTCCGGGATCCGCTGGCGCATGCCGCGGACCGGGAAGCTGGTCGGGATCAGCTCGCCGCGGTTGCCATTGGCGGTCCAATCGCGCCAAGCGCTCTGGAGGAATTCCAGGAAACGCGCATCATGGATGGCGCCGAGCGCCCGCCGGTCCAGCTCGGCCGGCGGAACGATGTCGGTCAGGCCGGCCTCCTTCAGGCTGCGCAGGATGTATTCGACGCGCGATGGCCGCTCGAAGGGGGTGACCAGCTCGCCGCCATAGACCTCCGCCTGCGGAAAGTGCAGCCGGTGATTCTCCGAATAGACGATACGCATTGCACACCTCTGCCGCCGTTCTGTCCGGAGATCATCTTAGCTTGCATAGGTTTGCTTGTACCAGCGGGCGAATTCCCCGATGCCCTCGCGAAGCGGGGTGTCCGGAACATAACCGGCCAATGCCCCAAGGAGCGTCACGTCCGCCCAGGTGTCGGCGACGTCGCCCGGCATCATGTCGCGCAGGCGGATCTCGGGATGCCGCCCAAGCGCCACGGCGATCGCATCGACAAACTCGGTGAGAGTGGTGCGTGTCCCGGAGGCGATGTTGATCACGCGATGCGGCGCGACCGGGCTCTGCGCCGGATCGATCAAGCCCGAAGGACCGGCCGCAACCGATGGCGGGCGGCGGGCGATCCGCACCACTGCTTCCACCGCATCGCGCACATAGGTGAAGTCGCGGGTCGAGCGGCCCTCATTGTACAGCTCGACTGCGGTGCCCCGCATGATGGCATCCGCGAATTTGAAGAAGGCCATGTCGGGCCGGCCCCATTCGCCATAGACGGTGAAGAACCGCAAGCCGGTCGCCGGAAAGCCGAACAGGGCGGCGTAGCTGTGGGCCATGACCTCGTTGGCCTTCTTGGTGGCGGCATAGAAGGACACCGGATGGTCGGCAGGCTGGTGCTCGGACCAGGGAATCGGATTGGCGCCATAGACCGAGCTCGACGATGCATAGAGCAGGTGCTGCGGCGGGAGCTCGCGGCAGCATTCGAGCACATTGGCGAAGCCGAAGAGATTGCTGGAGACATAGGCGCCCGGATTCTCCAGGCTGTAGCGGACGCCGGCCTGGGCAGCGAGATGGAACACCTGCTCGGGCCTCGCGCGCCGCCAGGCGGCTTGAAGTCCCGCCTTGTCCGCGACATCGACGATCTCGACCTCGAGGCCGTGGCGCTCCTTCAGCAAGTGCCGGCGCGCATCCTTGAGGGCGACGTCGTAATAGGGGCTCAGGTCGTCGAGCGCAACGACCCGGACACCATCGCGCAGCAGCCGGTCGCACAGGTGAAAGCCGATAAAGCCTGCGGCACCGGTCACCAGCGCGTTCGTCAGCACGATTTCAGCCTTTCACGATGTGGCGCGCCGACAAGCCAAGCCGGGCGAAGACATTGCGCGTATCGACGATCAGGCGGGCGTGAGCGGCGATGAGCGGATAGTCGATATCGTCATGGTCGGTGGCCACCAGGACCGCATCATGATCCGCGATCGTCGCAGCATCCAGCGGCACGCTGGCGCGGCCGCCGATCTCCGCGTGCTCGCGCGTCGCCGGCACGGCCGGAACATAGGGATCATGGTAGGACACCCTGGCGCCGCGCCGCTCGAGCAGCTCGATCAGCTTGAGCGACGGGCTCTCGCGAATGTCGGCGACGTTCTTCTTGTAGGCGAGCCCGATCAGGAGGACGCGCGAGGCGCCGAGCGCCGTGCCGGCGGTGCGGTCGAGCGCCTCCTCGAGGCGCCGCACCACATAGAGGGGCATCTGGGTGTTGATCTCGCCGGCGAGCTCGATGAAGCGGGTCGGCACGTCGAACTCGCGCGATTTCCAGGCGAGGTAAAAAGGGTCGATCGGGATGCAGTGACCGCCAAGGCCGGGCCCCGGATAGAAGGGCATGTAGCCGAACGGCTTGGTCTTGGCGGCATCGATGACCTGCCAAACGTCGATGCCCATCGCGTCGAAAATCATCTTGAGCTCGTTGACGAGGGCGATGTTCACCGCGCGAAAGATGTTCTCGGTTATCTTCACGGCCTCGGCGATCTCGCAAGACGGCACCGGAACGACGTGCTTGACGACGCGGCCGTAAAAGGCGGCGACCAGCTCGGATGCCGGCGCGCCCTGTCCCGCAACGACCTTCGGAATGGAGGCCGTCTCGAAGCTCTGGTTGCCGGGGTCCTCGCGCTCCGGCGAATAGCCGAGGAGAAAATCGCGCCCCGCTTCAAGGCCGCAGCTCTCGAGGATCGGCTGAACCACCTCGCGGGTCGTTCCGGGATAGGTGGTGGATTCGAGGACCACGAGCTGTCCCGGGCGCAAATATTTGGCGATGGTGCGGGCCGTCGCCTCGATATAGGAGAGATCGGGGGTGCGATGGCGGGTGAGCGGGGTCGGCACGCAGATGACGATCACGTCGCAGCGCTCGAGCGCGGTGAAATCGGTGGTGGCGGACAGGCGACCGGCGGCGACCAGCGCCTTCAGGTCGTCGCTCATCACCGCGCCGATATAGGATCGGCCGGCGGCGACATGCTGCGGCTTCTCGGGATCGACATCGAGGCCCACGGTGCCGTATCCGGCCCGCGCGATGGCGACGGCGAGCGGCAGGCCGACATAGCCGAGCCCGATCACCCCGACGATTGCTTCGCGTTCGATGACGCGGCGCGCCAGCCGATCGAGCGCCCCACTGTCCAACTGTCTGCTCATCCCGGTCTCCTCGCGGGGCCCCACACCGGCAATCTGCCGTATCGCGAGGACGCATCGCAAAACCTTCGGTAGAAGGCCAGGGCCGTCTTTATCCGCTGCTCAGCTCCTTTGCCAGGAAATTGGCGAGGGTGAGATCGAATTCGGTGTCAATGTTAACAAGTCTGTCCGCGATGACCACCGCACCAGTCCGGGCGCCCTTGATGGATTTCTGCTCGAGGAGGCATTGGCGGGTGATGGCATAGGCGATGCCGTTGCGGTGATAGACCGGCTCGAGCTGCTGGCGGGCGATGATGGCGGCGCCGGCCGGATCGTAATAGTCGAGCCGGCCCTGCGGATCGATGGTCAGCTGCTTGAGCGGGTGGGCCTTGCTGTCGGTCTCGCTCACCGTCCAGACCGCGTCGTGGCCGCCCTCGACGAGCGCCTCGATGGTCGCGCGCACATGCTCGACGCGGCGGCCCGGCGAGGTCGGCTGCAACATCACGACGACGTCGTAGCGAACGCCGTCCTGCCGCTCCGTCTCGGTCAAGGCATGGACCAGCACATCCCAATCGGCGACGCGCGGGCCGGAAAGCGCCTCCGGCCGCATGAAGGGCACGGCAAGGCCGGCCGCTCTGCCGGCCTCGGCGATATCGGGATGGTCGGTCGACAGGACCGCCCGGTCGATCAGGGGTGTCGCGAGCGCGATGCGGGCAGCCAGCACCACCAGCGGCACGCCGCCGACGGTGCGCAGGTTCTTGAGCTTGACGCCGGTCGAGCCGCCGCGGGCCGGCACCACGGCGAGGATGCGCCGGTCAGAGTGCATGCCGCGTGCGGAAATAGGCGAGCCAGTTGTCGACCTTGGTCTTGCGATGACTGCGGTCGAGCCGGGAAATCTCCGGATCCTCGTAGAAGGAATCGTTGTTGTGATGGGTGGTCGAGATCTCCTCGAAGACGCAGCCGTCAAGGGTGTGGAACTTGTGCCACTCGCCGGGGGACACCAGGAAGGTGTCGCCGACGCGCATCGAGGTGCGGGCGCCGTCCTTGATGATCTCGAGGTCGCCATCGAGGAGCTGGAAGGTCTCCTCCTTCTGCTTGTGGAAATGATAGGGATGCTTTTGCCGCGGCAGCTGGATCACCAGCTTCTTGGCGTATTGCCGATTGATGCAGGTGACGATGACGGCGCCATATTCGCGGAAGCGGCGCAGGCCGAAATGGTGCGAGATCTCGATCTCGGCGTTCTCGTTGATGTGGATGTTGGCCTTGTTCAGCATGCCGCGGACCTGCAGCATGATCTGGTAGACGAGCTGCTCGTCGCCGACCCCCTGCCCGGCGAGGCTCGCCGACAATGGCGCGTTGCCGGGGTAGTCGCGGTCGGCGACAAGGCCTTGGCGCCAGTTGCCGCTCAGCATCTGGGCCTCCTGCACCGGCATGGCGAAGAACACGTCGCGGGCGGTGATGGTCTCGCCAGCCTTGACGCCGCGGCGGACATAGGCGCCGCGCTTCAGCTCGGTCAGGGTCTGACGCTCGGCCGGCGAGGTGGGCGCGCGCTCCTCGTTGCCGAGCATGGCGCGCGCCGACTTCCAGGCGGCGAGCCAGGCCTTGAGCTGGTCGGGAGTCGACGAATAGCCGTTGAGCGGATAGCGTCCGTCATTCAGGCCGACATGGCGCTCGAACAGACGGGCGCCCTTGGCGTAGGCGATCTGGATGGCCGCGACATTGTCCTGGTTCTCATGGGTCGACCAGCCGATCGGCACATTGCGGTAGCGCTCGATCATCTGGCCGATCTGATCGAGCTGGAGCTTGTCGTCGGGCGTCGGATAGAGGGCGACGCAATGCATGAGGGCGAACTCGACGCGCTCGCTTTCCAGGAAGTTGACCAGCCAATCGATCTCGTCGGTGCGCAGCCCCGCCGTCGACACCACGACGGGCTTGCGCGACGTCACGACCTTCTCGAGCAGCGGCCGGTCGTCGGCCGAGCAGCTCGCGACCTTGATGATGTCGAGGCCCATGTCGCAGATGATGTCGACGGATTCCTCGTCGAACGGCGTGCACATGGTGAAAAGCCCCGCCTTGCGCACCGACTGCGCGAGATCGGCGAAGGCCGCCATGTCGAGCTTCGTCTCCTTGAAACGCTTCACATATTTGAAGTCGGTGCGCGACTGATAGTCGGGATGGATGAAGGTGTCGAGCTGGCGGAACTGGAACTTGAGGGCGCCGCGCACGCCGGCCTCGCGATTGACCTTGCCGACGGCGGCGACGATCTCCTTGGCATAAGGAAGGTCGCCCTGGTGATTGTTGGCGAGGTCGTAGATGAACAGGTCTGTGAAGCCTTGTCTGTCCAGCACGGGAAGCCTCCTCAGTGCAAAGCGTCCGGAACGTAGCCCGCCTGCCAGTCGATCCGGACCTTGCGGCCGGTGGCTGCCGAGCGGAAAATCGCAGCAATGACGAGCATGGTGTCGAGGCCACGCTCGAGAGCGATCGGCGAGTCCCGGCGCTTGCCGTCGAGGATCGCCTCGAGATGCTCGATCTCGGTCCTGAAGTCGTCGGCACGGGTCTTGGCAATGAGCTGCTCGTCGGCGCGCTCGCCGTCGCCGGAGATCACCGCATCGAAGCCCGGCTTGAAGTTGACCCGCCATTCGACGAAGCCGTCGCGCCCCTGGATGCGGCAGAGCTTCTCGGGCGGCGCGGTCACCACGTCCTGGATCACCTCGCCGACCAGCCCCTCGGCGGTCTTGAAGCCGGCCAGCACCAGCCGGTCGTAATCGACCTTGCCATCCGCGACCATGTCGAGCAGGCCGGTCACCTCCTCGATCCTGCCGGCCCCGACGGCGTGAGCGAAGTGCTGCCAGATGTTGATGCCATGCGAATGCTCGCCGGCGGCGCCGCCACCCCGTGCGGCAAAGCCGAGATAGCTATCGGCGGGGCCGGCGAGCCAGGGATGGGCCTTGAAGATGCCGCCCCAATGCTCGCGGGTCCGCGCCGAGATGGCGACCACCGGTCCGGTGACGCCGCTGCGCAGAAGCGCCTCGGCGCCAAGCGTGTTGGCGGTGAGGGTGTGGTTGTAGCCGACCCCGGCGAAGATGCCCAATTGCCGGGTGCGTGCCAGGAGCGCGGCGCAGCCCTTGAGGTCGGGGCCGCAGAGCGGCTTCTCGATCAGGAGGGCGCGGGGCGGCGCGGCGTCGAGCTCGGCATTGGCGATGGCGATATGGGTGTCGGGCGGCGTGCCGATGAACACGAGATCGACCTTGTCGCCGAGGGCGGCCCGCGAGTCCTTGAGGAGAATGGCATCGTTCCAGGCGCCGTAGCGGCCGGGATAGGTGGAGGAGCGGGTGCGCTCCAGCGCGGCAGGGTCGACATCGGTGAGCGTCACCTGCCAGCCGCGACTCACCGCGGCATGAGCGATGTGATTGCCGATCGAGCCGGCACCGACGATCTTGATACGAAACATGTCTTCCCCTGCGCACCGCCCGGTCGCGCTCAGGCCCTCAAGGCGGCACGACCTCGTCTCCCAATTGCGATTTCTGAACCCTCCTGGACGACAAGTAAACGGGGTCGGATGATTTTGCCCACGAGTCTGCCGACCAATCACAAGTACCGTCAGATCAATATCATTCAACCTGAAGCTGAAACACCTCGTTCGACAACAGATCAACCCGGACTTTGTAGGTCTTGCCAAGCAGCTGCATGATCTTCGTGATGCGCGCCGTGATTGCCGAGCGATCAAGATCCGGGAAAATATGGGCGTTGTAACGGCGCTCGGTGGTGCGGGAGACCACCGCGTCGAGGACGATGCTGCCGGCCGAGACCAGGCGGCTGCGCCAGGGCGCCGGGCGGTCTTCCTCGAGAAGCCCGGCGTGATCCCGCAGGGCCGCGATCATCCGTTCGCTGGCAAGCGGCCCGGTCAGGCTCGCAACATGCCGCGCCAGCGCCTCGGGCGGGAGCCGCGTGGTCTTGCCTCGGCACGTGCCGAGGCCTTCGCTGATGGCGGCGACGAGATCGCCGGCCCGGTCGAAGGCGCGGCTCAGCGCATTGGGCAGCTCCAGGTCGAACTCCGCCGAGCGCACCGGCTGATAGGCATATGCGGTCCGTCCGAGTAGCGCCGTCTCGACGGCGCTGGTGCAGCCATTGTGCAGCACCGCGGCGCTCGCCATCAGCCAGGGCACCACGGCGCCGCGGTGCACCACCACGGTGTTGGCGGAGGATGCCGCCGCCTCCTGCCAGACCGCCGGATTCTCCGAAGGGTGGGGGCGGATGACGAGCCGGTGCGGCGCGATCGCCCGGGCGAGCTCGGGAACGAGGTCGACGAAGCCTTGCATCAGCGCGCGCTTATGGGCAGCAAGCCCCGACCACACGGTATCGAAGTCGCGGCGGCCCAAGCCTGGCGAGCGGAAGGAGCGATGCTTCGGGCGGAAGTGGTTGACCAGGGAAAAGTTGGTGTTGAAGAGCACGAAGGAGCCGAACTCACGGGCGATCGACTCGGACTCGCCGCGATAGAAATCACGCAGCTCGGGCCTGAGCAGGTCGGCGCGCGGATTGCCGGCGAGAATGATCGGGCTGCCGCCGTAATAGGGCGAGCGGCGCCAATAGTCGGCATTGTCCTCGCCCCAGGCGAAGAGCAGCCGCGGCAGGCTCATGGAGCGGGCCTGGTAGCGCACCGTCTGGACATGGGCGGGGAAGCGGACCAGTCCCTCCTCGTCCATGGCGACGACGGCGTGGCCCTGGGCGACGGGGCGGTCCATGACGAAATTTTGGCGGACGTTCTTGGCAAGATAGAGCGCCGCGCCGTAGCGCGCGGTGTTGTCGATGCTATGGCGCAAGCCGATGAGCACCCGATAGCCGGCTTCCGAGGCGAGCAGCCCGAGCAGGAGATTGGCGTCGAGCTCGCGCTTGCCGATCACCACCGGCAGCAGCAGCGTCCGGCGTTCAGCCATCGTTCCTGGCAGCTCTGCGGAAACGGACGGCATCGTCGCGGAGCGCGCTGACCTCGATATCGTGGAACCGATCGAGCAGGCGCTGGATCAGCGCCACCTTGTCGAAGATCTCGGCCGCCGGCATGCCGGGAAAGACGTGCTTGATATATTGCAGGCGCTCGGTCACCGGGAAGCGCCGGCCGAGCTCGCCGAGCCCGTAGGACAGCACGCGGAAGCCGCGATCCTTGAGCGGCCGGTGGGGCGGCGGCGCGAGAAGCGCCTCGCGGCTCTCGTCCAGGGCGCCGAGGATGCGCTCGCAGGCGAAGGGGCCGTCGAGATTGGCGATGTGGTGCCGCAGCAGCTCCGGGACGGGAAGGCCCTTGGCGAGATTGGGATCGCCGCCGTCGAGCGCCGTCATGGCGCAATCGACGACCTGATCCGGCGTGTCGCATTCGATGCTGACGGCGTTGGGCAGCTCGAGATCGCAGGCGGCGGAGCGGACCGGGCGGAAGGCGATCGCCGGGGTGCCGAGCGCGCGGGCCTCGATGGCGCTGGTGCAGCCATTGTGGATGACGCAGCGCGCCGCCATCAGCCAGGGAACGACGCCGCCTTCGAACACCACCTCGGCGTTGGGAATGTCGCGCACCGCCTCATGCCAGGGCTGGCGGTTCTCGGAAGGGTGCGGGCGGATGATCAGCTTGACCGGAGCGATGGCGGCGGCGAGGCGCGGCACCAGGCTCAGGAACGCGGCCATCAGGGCGGTCTTGTGCTGCACCAAGCCGTCGGCGGCCTGCTGGAACACCGCGAGCGGCACGTTCTTGGTCGGCTTGACCGGATTGAAGCCCGGGGTGAAGTGGTTGACGATCGAGAAGTTGGTATTCACCAGAACGAATGGCCCGTAGCGGGCGCTCAGCTGCCCGGCGGCCGCCGCATGGAAACCGCGCAGCTCGGGCCTGAGCAGATCGGCGCGCGGATTGCCGGTCTCGAAGATGGGAGTTCCGTCATAATTGGGCAGGCGAGCCCAGTGTTCGGCGTTGCTGCGCCCCCAGGCGAGAAGCGCCCGGGTGGCGTTGAACACCTCGGTCTCGAGCCGCATGCTCTGGAACTCGTCGGGGAAGCGGACCAGCCCCTCCTCGTCCATCGCCACCACGCTGTGGCCGAGAATGAAAGGCGGTTTCACCGACTGGAAGCGGCG
>JBEVJH010000207.1:0-4643 GCA_040510355.1 Aestuariivirgaceae bacterium | reverse complement strand
CCTGCAAAATCACACACATAGATTTGCCCGGCTCGTGGAAAGGACAGAAGCGCCATCGAAACTGATCTAGCTCGCCCAGACGGTTATCACCCTGATCCGGCTCGTGGCGGGATTCGCGCCGTTCCATAGTGATCTCAGGGATGTCCAGGCAACTATTGTTTCTTTATGGATACATCACCGCAAAAAATCTAACCGGCGGCAATGCCCACCTTTGCCAGGCTTGCCTCCTGGCGGGCCTTTACGGCGGCGATGTCGAACTGGTCCAGCGCCTCGTTGAACAGGCGGTGGAAATTGAGCTCGGCGCGCAGGTGAATGAAGACACCGCCGAGGCCGATGGCGGCGCGGTCCATGAAGACGAACTCGCGCGGGACGCGGACCGGTCCCTTTTCCTTGAGGGCGCGGTGCACCTCGAAGGCCTGGCGGCGGCCATAATGGGCGGGCGAGACGCCGTCGGCGATCGAGCGCACCCGGTCCTCGAGCAGCGGGCCATAGATGAAGCGTGCCCAGATGTTGAGGATGTCGATCAGCTCGTCGTCGAGGCCGGTGAAGCCCCAGGTCTCATAGGCGCCGACGACGCGATCGCGATCATTGCGCTCGAGACCGCGGTAGAGCTCGACGACGCCGCCGACGAATTGCGCAGGGAAGATGCGGATGCAGCCGAAGTCGAGAAGGTTGAGACCGACGGCGCGACCGTCATCGTCGAGCCTTGCGCTGTAATTGCCGAGATGGGGGTCGCCGTGAATCACCGCATGGCTGCAAAACGGCCGCCACCAGGCTTTGAACATGGCGCGGGCCAGCAGATTCCGCTCGTCGAGCGGGTGCTCCTTGAATTCGGTGAGCCGGCGGCCTTCGAGCCAGCCCATGGTCAGCAGGCGTTGCGTCGACAGCGCATCATGGACATTCGGCACGACGATGTCGGGCGCACCGGCCAGCACGTCCCGATAGAGGCGGATCGCCCTCGCCTCGCGCTCATAGTCGAGCTCCTCGCGCAGCCGCGCGGCGATCTCCTCGGCGATCTCGGTGGTGTCGATCGCGGGATCCATGCGGCGATGGAGCGAGAACAGCATACGAAGTTGGCGAAGATCGGCCTCGACGGCCGAGGCCATGTCGGGATATTGCAGCTTCACCGCCAGAGGCTCGCCGCTCAGCGACACGGCGCGATGGACCTGGCCGAGCGAGGCGGCGGCTGCCGCCTCCCTGTCGAAGCTCGAGAACCGCGATTCCCAGTCGGCGCCGAGCTCGGCCGCCATGCGGCGGCGGACGAAGGGCCAGCCCATCGGCGGCGCATGGCTCTGCAGCTTGGCGAGCTCCTCGGCATATTCCGCCGGCAGGAGATCGGGGATGGTGGCCATGAGCTGGGCCACCTTCATCAAGGGACCCTTGAGCGAGCCGAGGGCGCGCATCAGCAGCTTCGCCTCGCCCTCGAAGTCGCGCTCCGACGACATCAGGCGGCCGGCGGCAACGCGCGCCACCGCGGTTCCCATGCCGGCGCCGACCCTGGCGTGGCGCGACAGCTGACCGGCGATGCTCGGCTGATCGCCACGCTTCATGCCGGAGCCGCCTCGTAGCGGGTCAGCGCCTCGACCAGCAGGTCGCGGGATTCGACGAGCCCCTTATAGGCGAGCTGCGCGGTGTCGAGCTGCTGGAGCTGCGACTTCAGGCCATGCGCCAGCTGCGGTCCTTCGGGATGGCGCCCGAGCGCCGACAGGGGATCGAGCAGCACCTTGATGGTGAAGAGAATGTAGCCGGTGCCGGGAAGCTTGCGCAGCGTCTGTCGCTCGACGCGAATGAAGCAATTGGCGTCAGCGATGACGCCATCGGCGAGCCAGACCCGCGGGCCGGGGCGGCGGCGCGGCGCATAGAGCTCGGGGCTGTCATAGATCGACCAGTTGAGCCGCCAGACCGGCCGCTCGACCTGGAGATTGTCGAAGATCCGCAGCAGGCGCGGACCGATATGCTCGGCATAGCCCGGCACCGGCTTGTGGATCCCGTCCATGTCGCGGTCGAACTTCTCGGCCAGCACCCAGGTAGAGGGGAAGCACAGCGAGGCGGCGGCGAGCTGCCAGCCGCTGTCGCCACGCGCCATCAGCACCAGATCCTCCTGGACGAGGCGGGAGGCGCATTCGAGCGGCGCCGCGGCGGGAGTCTCAACCTCGACGCTCACCCCTGCCGGGATGATGCGGATGCGGCTGCCGTCGCGGCGATAGACGTCCGGGTGGGCGCGCGGCAGGTGCTCGATCAGCAGCGCCAGCACCTCCTGCTGGGCGGGGCGCGAGTCGGCTCGCTCGGCGTAGACCTCGGCATGGCGCTCGGCGAGCAGCCGCCCCTTCTCGACGAGCTCGCCGGCGAGATGCGCGTCAGGCTCGATCCATTCGGCGAGGTCGAGCGGCTTCAGCCCGATCGCCATGGGCGGATTGGCGCTGCCGTAGGGTGCGTGCCGCAGCTCAGGCATCGTGCTTGTTCTCGATCGCCTCGATGTTGTCGATCATGCCTTCGATGACGCCAAGCCCGAGCTGCCAGAAATCGGGATCGGCGGCATTGAGGCCGAACGGCTTCAGAAGCTCGGCATGATGCTTGCTGCCGCCGGCGCGCAAAAGATCGAAATATTTCTCGGCGAATCCGGTCTCGGCCTTCTGATAGCGGGCATAGAGCGAGTTCACCAGGCAGTCGCCGAATGCGTAGGCATAGACATAGAACGGCGAATGGATGAAGTGGGGGATGTATGACCAGAAGACCTGGTAGCCGTCCTTGAACTCGATCGCCGGCCCGAGGCTCTCCGCTTGGATCTCGAGCCAGATCTCGCCGAGGCGCTTGGCGGTGAGCTCGCCGGATTTGCGCTCCTCATGGACGCGGCGCTCGAACTGATAGAAGGCGATCTGGCGCACCACGGTGTTCAGCATGTCCTCGACCTTGGCGGCGAGCAGCGCCTTGCGGCGGCGAGGATCCTTCGTCTGCTTGAGCAGTGCCTGGAAGGTCAGCATCTCGCCGAACACCGAGGCGGTCTCGGCAAGGGTCAAGGGCGTCGGCGCCATCAGCGCCCCCTGCCCCGCCGCCAGAACCTGATGGACGCCATGGCCGAGCTCATGGGCAAGCGTCATGACGTCCCTGATCTTGCCCTGGTAGTTCAACAGCACATAGGGATGGGCCGATGGCACCGTCGGATGAGAGAACGCTCCCGGCGACTTGCCCGGCCGAACCGGAGCATCGATCCAGCGGCCATCGAAGAAGCGGCGGGCGATGTCGGCCATTTGCGGGGCGAAGCCCGCATAGGCGGTGAGCACCAGCTCCTGCGCCCGGTCCCACGGCACGATCTCGGTGTCCTCGTCGGGGAGCGGCGCATTGCGGTCCCAATGGGGCAACCGCTCCTTGCCGAGCCAGCGCGCCTTCATCGCATAATAACGATGGGACAGTCGCGGATGGGCGGCACGCACCGCCGCGACCAGCGCCTCGACGACCTCGCCTTCGACGCGATTGCCAAGGTGGCGGGCATCGGCGACATCCTTGAAGCTGCGCCAGCGGTCGGAAATCTCCTTGTCCTTGGCAAGCGTGTTGGTGATGAGGGTGAAGAGGCGGATGTTGTCGCCCAGCGTCTTGGCGATCGCCCCCGCGCCTTCCTTGCGCTTGGCCTCATCACGATTGACCAGGAGGTTCAGCGTCGGCTCGAGCGACAGCTCCTTGCCGTCGACGGTGAATTTCAGCGCCGCCAGGGTCTCGTCGAACAGGCGGTTCCAGGCCGTCCAGCCGGTCAGCGATTTTTCGTGGAACAGCTCCTCGATGCGGTCCTCGAGCTGGTGCGGTCGCTCCTTCCTGAGGTCGTCCAGCCAGGGGCGATAATGGGCGAGCGCGTCGACCCGCAGCGCCTTCCCGAGGTGCTTTTCATCGATCCGGTTGAGCTCCAGCTCGAAGAAGATCAACCGGGTGGTGAGGTCGTTGAGCTTCTGGTTGATGTCGCCATAAAATTTCTGGCGGGCGGGATCCGTGGTGTCGCCGACATAATGAAGAGTAGCGTAGGAGCCGATCCGCCCGATCAGGTCGGAGAGCGCCTCATAGTCGGCGATGGCGGCCGCCAGCTCGCCGCCCGGCAGGTCCGCCAACCGGCCGCGCCATTTGGCGGCAAAGCTCCTGGCATCGCGGTCGGCGCGATCGAGATCCTGGCGCAGCAGCGGGGAATCGGGCGCCGGATAGAGGTCGGCCAGGTTCCATTCGGGAAGGGCACCGAGCTCGGCGCGGGCGGGCTGTCGCTTTGTGGCGGATCGGGGCATCTCTCTCTCGGAACTTGGACGTTGACGGGCGAGATATGGCGTCATGACCCGGTGAAAGTCCACACCATCGGTGGCCGCCGGCGCGCGGCTTGCCGGCGCATGGCTGGCATAACGGTGCCGCAATGCAACATTGATGCCCACAACGCCAAGCGGGCCGAGAAGTACGGGAATCAGCTGTGCGGTGGTGTCGTGTCGCAGTTTGCACGCGGCTCTTGAAATTGCCGCGTTGCAGTGCAACATAGATTTCGCGGACGGGATTTTGTCCTTCCGCAGCGCTTCCTGGGCGTTTGCTCCCTAGACTTGGGCCGCCGGCAACAACCGATCGGCCTCTTTTTGTGCCAATCGCGGTAACCGGGCCCACTGCGACAGAGCGATCAGCGT
>JBEVJH010000206.1:0-6468 GCA_040510355.1 Aestuariivirgaceae bacterium | reverse complement strand
GCCCGTTGACAAGTCAGCGGGCCCGTTCAGCCAAGGTTGACGGCACCCGGCGAGATTGAGAACAACGGAGGTACTCCACTCATGACAAGATCGAGCACCCTCGCGCTTGCCCTGTTTCTCGGGCTGACGTCGGCTGCGATGGCTCAGACCTCGACCGACAGCGGCACGCAGGCACCGGCGGCCACGCAGCCGGCGCAGCCGGCCCCGAGCACGGCGGCACAGCCTGAGACCAAGACCGATTCGATGGCGAAGACCGAAGAGGCCAAGCCGGCGAAGCCGGTCGAGGGCCAGATCGTGCTGCAGGACCAGAATTCGATCCTGGCCAGCACCCTCATCGGCTCGACCGTCTATACTCCGGCGGATGAGACTGTCGGCGACATCAACGACGTGATCGTCGGGCTCGACGGCAAGATCCAGGGCGTGGTGATCGGCGTCGGCGGCTTCCTCGGCCTCGGCGAGAAGGATGTGGCCGTGCAGATGGACAAGCTGACGGTGCAGCCGCAGGATGCGAACAAGAGCAATGTTCGCCTGATTCTGAACTCGACCAAGGCCGACCTCGAGGCAGCGCCTGAGTTCAAGTCGGTCGCGGCGCAGAACCGGGATTCCAATACCGGCAGCAGCGGCACCACCGGCACAACCATGCCGGCCACTCCGCCGGCCAGCTCCGGCTCGACCAACCAGTAAACTGGAAAGTTGCGCAAAACGGTCCGGATGGGCCGTTTTGTGCATTTTCTGACCCATGACCGAGCTGGAACCCAACGAAGCGCGGCAGGCGACGACCAACCGGATGGCGCGTTATGCGCTGCTCGGGCTGCCGCTCGCGTTGATCGGAATGTTCATCGTCTGGTACTTCATCGCCTGACAAATTGGCGATGCTCTTCAAACATTTGGCGTGCTATGGAACCAACCAAGGCGACTGACGTTGGCGGGGAACGTTGGGAGGACGGGCTCCTGGCGAGGGGCGGCGCGTGGCCGATCGAAACCGAGTTGGGGGCGGGTCGAGACCCGTCAGCAGGGCAAGCTTGGATGGCAAAAAGCGATGAAGAGAGGCAACTCAAGGCGGACAAGCCCGACATGACCGCGTCGGTGGCGAAGCATGTCCGCAAACCCAGTGATCCGACAGTGCAGGCGGCCATCGGCCGCAAGCTTCGTGCGCTCTATGACGAAGTTGCCAATGAGCCTGTGCCGGAGCGTTTCAGCGAGCTGTTGAAGCAGCTCGCAGACCAGGAAAATCCCGAAAGATGAAAGTCTCGGACGAGTTCCGCGACCAGCTGATTGCTGCAATCCCGTCGCTCCGGGCCTTTGCCGTCTCCTTGTGCGGCAACGCCACCCGTGCCGACGACCTCGTGCAGGAAACTCTGGTCAAGGCCTGGGCCAATCATGCGAGCTTCGAGCCGGGGACAAATCTCAGGGCCTGGCTCTACACCATCCTGCGCAACGAGTTCTATTCGCAGATGCGCAAGAAGGCGCGCGAGATCGAGGACAGCGACGGGGCGCTGGCGGCCCGGCTGGCGGTTCATCCCGGCCAGCAGGGCCATATGGACATGGTGGACTTCCGAAAGGCCCTGTCGGAGCTCCCGGCCGACCAGCGCGAGGCCCTGGTGCTTGTGGGGGCCACCGGGCTTTCCTACGAGGAGGCTGCCGAGGTCTGCGGCTGTGCCGTCGGCACGATCAAGAGCCGCGTCAGCCGCGCCCGCTCGCGGCTTGCGGAGGTCATGCAACTCGACTCCGCGGAAGACTTCGGGCCCGACCAGACCACCGGCACCATCCTGGCCCAGGCCGGCAGCTCGCGGACGTAGGCTGCAGGCAAAAGAAGGCAGCGGTCTGAACCTTTGCCGACTGCCTAATTGCCTACTGCCTGCAATTCGGGAACCAGTCGGTTTTTCCTGCGTTTGAGATCCCAAATGGCAACGTTCTGGATTGCCAGAACGATGTTTCGGAGGTTCATGACATGGCAGGCAGGGCGGCGACGGCATTGGCCGTCGGGTGGATGGGCTTGTGCGGTGGGTTGGCCTTGGCGACGGTCGACGGCGGCATCGGCCACGAGCAGCTCGCCGGTTGGCTTTCGGCGGACGCGGCGGGCCGCAGCTCGGTGCACTACAAGAATTCGACCGTACCCTATGCGATGATAAGGCCGAAAATCGCCGGCCAGATCGAAAGGGAAGTGGCGGTTCCGGTAACGCCGCCACAGGCCTACTGGATCTGATCGACAGTACGGTGATTGCCGGCGACGGCGCTCACCGTGGCGATCAGCTGATCGGCATCGAAGGGCTTCATGATCGTCCGGATGTCGGCGAAACCCGGCGGGATGCCGACCGCGTCCCCCGTCAGGAAGAGGAAGGGGACGCTCCGCTTGCGGAGCTCCTCGGCGAGCGGCAGGCTCGACTTGCCGCCGAGGACCAGGTCGAGAACCACGACATCGGGAAGGTGAGGCCCGGCGAGCCGCCGGCGAGCGCCGTCCAATCCATGCTCGAGCACCACGGGCCTCGCGCCCGAAGCCTCGAGCAGGAACTGCAGGTCGAGAGCGATGATCGGCTCGTCCTCGACGACCAGAACGGTCATGTTGTTGAGCTGCTTTTGCACGCGTCACTGCGCCTTTTGGAGCCACTTGGGACAGCACTTATCGGTGGCCCGCTGGGCGTGCGCATTTAACTACAGCAAGCTGCCGTAAGGGAGCAGGAGCGCGCAAAAAAGGCCTTGCAGAACGCCTGCAACGCCTCTTTCGCGTCCGCTTGGAAAACTTCAGGCCGCCCGCATCAGCAACCAGACGAGGGCGACCAGCAGGAGCAGGCCGAGTATTCCGCTCGGCCCATAGCCCCAGCCGCGGCTGTAGGGCCAGGACGGCAGGGCGCCGATCAGCACCAGGATCAGGACGATGACGAGGATGGTTTCCATAAGGTCGTTCTCCGGGGCTGTTTCGTAAGCCCAAACCCCGGAAACTCAAGGAAAGTTCCTGTCGCCGCCTTCAGGTGAGCAACTGGATGCCGGTGATGGCGAGGATGAGGGTGATGACGAAGATCACCAGGAAGATCACGAACAGGATCTTGGCGATTTGCGCGGTGGCGGCGGAGACTCCGCTGAAACCGAGAAAGCCGGCAATCAACGAGATGACGAGGAAGATGATTGCCCATTTCAGCATGAGACGAGCCTCCAATGCCCTGTTCGGTGCCGCTCAACAACCGTCGGCGACAAAGGAAAGTTCCAGCTCGATCTCGGGAGGGAATAGCTCCGGCCGGGCGGGGAGAGGGGGGAGGGGGGACATCCGGCCGGAGCTTCACTTTCGAACCGTCCGCTGTCGGTTCTGTCGGCATAACGCCGGTGAGCCGCAGGGGTTCCGCAGTGTCGGCAAGAATCTTCGGTCAGGCCGACTGGCGCGTGTCGGGAGCCTTCGAGCGGGTCTCGAAGAACAGCGCCTGGCTGACCACCGCCTTGACCATATCGGGCAGGAACGGCTTGGTTATGAGGAAGGCCGGCTCGGGGCGCTCGCCGGTCAGGAGGCGCTCCGGATAGGCCGTGATGAAGATCACAGGCACCTCAAAACTCTTGAGAATCTCGTTTACGGCGTCGATGCCGGAGCTGCCATCGGCGAGCTGGATATCGGCGAGCACCAGGCCAGGCCGGTGGCGCTTCACCGCTTCCACGGCCTGGCCGTGGGTGCGGGCGATGGCTGTGACATTGTGTCCAAGGCCGCTGATCAGACTTTCGATGTCCATGGCGATGATCGGCTCGTCCTCGATGATGAGAACGTCGGTCGCCATCTGCTCGGCGATCTCGCGGCTGACCTGGTCGAGCAGCTGATTGAGCTGGGCGACATTGATCTCGAGAATGGCGGCGGCCTCATCGAGGCTAAAGCCCTCGACGGCCACCAGCAGGAATGCCTGGCGGGCGCGGGGCGTGATCTGCTCGAGCCGCTGGACGGCGCGGCGCTCCCACCCCTCGGTGGGTGCCGAGCTCTGCAAATTGATCCTGAGCGACCCCCACAGCTTGCAGAGAAGGTGATAAAGGGCGACCCGTAGGGGAACGTCGGTCCGCAGGGCCTCGGGATCGGCGATCAACGCCTCGAGCAGCGCCATGACATAGGCATCACCGCTCTGCTGGTTACCCGTGAGAGCGCGAGAAAAGCGGCGCAGCAACGGAATATGCGGCGCAACCTGCTGGGCAAGACTCATACGATGCAGATCCTTTCCCCTGACGGGCACACGGCCAGAAATTCCCCGGCCGTAACGGTCGATGTTACGCCTGGTTCCCTGCGAAGGCAAAAAAAGCCGCCCGCAGAGCGCGCAGGGCGGGCGCGGCAAATGCGGCATTCATGCGGCAATCGCCTCGGCGGGCGCCAGAATCTTCACGGTCTTGGGGTGAATGGCGATTTCGATATCGCCGTGAAACCGGGTGGTCTCGCCGTCGATGGAGGCGAGCAGGCCGCGGTGGCGATGGCGGTGGAGCGGTTTGATGCGCACCCGCCGTGCCGTCTCGACGACGATTTTGGGATGGTTCTTCCAGCCCCCCAGCACCAGGGCGGCGCCGATCTCGGCGAGATCCGACCAGCTCGTCGAGGTCGCGGCATAGATGCCGAGCACACCGCCATCGGGTTGATCGGCATAGGGGAGATGGTCGTCGCCATAGACATTGTTCGATACGGCAAGCGCCGAGGTCGACAGCAGCCGAGGATCGCCGTCGAGAACCACCTCGACGGTGAATTGCGGCGGGTCGCGCAGCGTCGCCAGCACCGAGCGCATGCTGGCAATGATCTTCTCGATTCGCGATCCGTAGCGCATCTGCTCCCGCCGTCGGATGGCGTGGGGCTGAATTCCAAAGGAAATCTGGTGCAGGAACAGATGCCCGCCGGCGGTTGCACCGTCGACAGCGAGCACCTCGCCATGCGCGAGCGCTTTTGCCGCCGCTACCATGTCGATCGGCAACCGGAGGGTGCGGGCGTACATGTTCATGGTCCCGCCGGGCAGGATGCCGAGCGCAATGGGGCTGCCCTTCAGCAGGCCGGCGGCGGTCGAGACCGTCCCGTCGCCACCACCGGCCACCAGCACGTCGATGTCGTTGCGCTTCGCCGCAGCGACCAGCCGGTCGCGCAGTTGCGGCCCGCTCGCCAGGTCGATCGAAACCTCGTGCCCGGCATCGGTGAAAGCGGTGACGACCTGCTCGGCGATGCGGCGCGGATCGCCGCCCCGCAATGTGCCGGCATGGATGTTCATCACGATGTGGATGCGCATTCCGTTCCCCGTCATCGAAGGATGCTCCCATCGGAATTAATCGTCGGCCCGTTTCGTAAGACGGTCGGGGACAAACTCGTTCCGAGCGGCCTCGGCATCTGGGATAGTATCGCGACATGAATGTTATGGTTGCGAGAATCGCGCTCCTGGCTTTGCTCGCCGTCCCGGCCGGGCTGGTGCTGGCGGGCGATGTCGATGACGGGCGCGCGCTGTTCGAGCGGAAATGGGCCTATTCCTCCGCCAATACGAACGGGCTCGGCCCGCTCTACAACGAGGCTTCCTGCGCTTCCTGCCACAAGGATGGCGGCGGCGCCCGTTTCGTGGTGAGCCAGGGCGGCGACATCGCTGCTGCCGGCGGCGTGCTGCGTCTGTCGTCCAAGGATGGCGAGCCTGATCCTCATTATGGGCGGCAGCTGCACAGCAAGGCCATCGCCGGCGTAAGGCCGGAGGGCCGGGTCTATGCCCGCCTCGAGTCACGGCCTGACGGTCTCCAGCAGCTTGCCTTGCGAGTCGCGCTGAACGGCCAACCATTCGCCGAAGCGACCCGGATGAGCCTCAGAGCCGCACCGCCGCTCGGGGCGGCCGCTGCAATCTCGCGGGTGAGCGATGCGGCGATTCTCGCCAATGCCGATTCCTCGGATCGTGACGGCGATGGCGTTCACGGCCGGGTGCGCGTCGTCCGCGATGGCGATGGCAAGGAGCGGATCGGCCGGTTCGGCTGGCGGGCGGGACAGGCGCGGCTCGAGGATCAGATTGCCTCCGCCCTGGCCGAGGACATGGGACTGACCGCCGAGGAGTTCCCCGCTGCCGACGTCGCCAGGCTGAGAAGCTTCGTCATCAGCCTCGGCATCGACCGCAAGACCTCCGACAGCCCCGGCGCGGCGACGTTTCGTGCCGCCGGGTGTGCGGCCTGCCACATCGAGCGCCTCGCCGCGCAAGATGGCAGTGCGGTCACGCTTTATTCCGACTTGCTGCTTCACCAGATGGGGGACGGACTGAGCGACGGGACGGCCGACGGCACGGCCATGCCCGGAGAATGGCGGACAGCACCGCTCGTCGGATCGCCCAACAGCGGGGGGTCGCAGCGGCGGTATCTGCATGATGGCCGGGCGGCAACCGTCGGCGAGGCAATCCTGTGGCACGACGGTGAAGCACGACGGTCGCGCGACGCGTTCCTGGGGCTGGACGAAGCAAGCCGACAACGCCTCATCGCCTTCGTGCAGTCGCTGTGAGCGCCGGATTC
>JBEVJH010000205.1:0-2822 GCA_040510355.1 Aestuariivirgaceae bacterium | reverse complement strand
CGCAACATCACGGTGGCGGATGTCGAGCAGGCGCTCCGCCGCAGCAATGTCGAGCTTCCCGCCGGCGAGGTCGAATCGCTCAACCGCGAGTTCACCGTCAAGCTCGCCGGACGGATCAACGATGCGCCGGCCTTTCGCGAGCTGGTGGTGGCGCAGGTTGCCGGCTATCCGGTGAAGCTCGGCGATATCGCACAGGTGGCGCGCGGCGTCGAGGACGACCGCACCAATGTGAGGGCCAATGGCGTCGAGGCGGTCGGCCTCGGCGTGCTGCGCCAGTCGCAGGCCAATACGGTGGCGATCTCCAAGGCGGTGCGCGCCGAGATCGAGACCCTGAAGCCGATGCTGCCCGATGGGATGAAGATCGAGGTCGGCTCCGACGATGCCATCTTCATCGACGCGTCGATCCATCAGGTGATGAAGGGCCTGCTCGAGGCGCTCGGCCTGGTGGTGCTGGTCATTCTGCTGTTCCTGCGGTCCTTCCGCGCCACGCTGGTGCCGGCGGTCACCATTCCGATCTCGCTGATCGGCTGCTTTGTCCTCATGCATGCCATGGGGTACTCGGTCAACGTTCTGACGCTGCTGGCGCTGATTCTCGCCATCGGTCTCGTGGTGGATGACGCGATCGTGGTGCTCGAGAACATCCAGCGCCGGATCGACGAGGGGGAGAGCCCGCTGAAAGCCTCCTGCCTCGGCACCCGCCAGGTCACTTTCGCGGTGGTCGCCACCTCGGCGACGCTGATCGCGGTGTTCGTGCCGATCTCTTTCCTGGAGGGGCAGATCGGGAAGCTCTTCGTCGAGTTCGGCTTCGTCATGGCCGGTGCCGTCGCCATCTCGACGCTGGTTGCGCTGACGCTCTGTCCGGCGCTCGCCTCACGGCTGCTCAAGCCCAAGAAGGGCCCGGTGCATCACCATGCCGCCGGCGACCGCGGCATGCTGCGGCTCTACCGGGTGGTGCTCGAGCGCGCCCTCAACGTGCCGATCGTGGTGATCATGCTGGCGCTCGGATTCGCCGCAATGAGCGTCGGACTCTTTCTCGGGCTGCCGCGCGAGCTGACCCCGGTCGAGGATCGCGGCACGCTGTTCGTTCAGGTCACCGCGCCGCAAGGCAGCACGCTCGCCTATACCGACGGCGAGACCCGGGAGATCGAGCGGCGGCTGGCGCCCCTCAAGGAGCGTGGCGTCGCCAGCACCGTCTATGCGGTGGCCGGCCAGAACGCGCAAGCCTATCGCGCCTTCGTGGTGCTTCGGCTCGAGCCATGGGAAGCCCGCGACGAGGGGCTGACGCAAATCATGCGCGAGGTGATACCCAAGGTCACCGGCATCCCGGGCGTGCGGGCCTATCCGACGGTGCCGGCGGCGCTCGGCCTGCGCGGCTCACGCACGCCGTTGAGCGCGGTGATCAGCGGTCCCGATTTCGACAGCGTCAAGGCATGGGCGCGCCAGATGCTGGAGGCGGCCGAGAAGGACCCGCGGCTGAAGAATGCCGAGCTCGATTTCGAGGAGACGCAGCCGCAGCTCTCGGTCGTTGTCGATCGCAAGCGGGCCGACGATCTCGGCATCAGCATGGAGACCATCGCGTCGACGCTGCAGACGCTCTTTGCGTCCCGCGAGGTGACCAATTTCATCGACCGCGGCCGCGAGTACAAGGTGGTCGTCGAGGCGCGGGCCGGCGACAGGATGACGCCGGACGACGTCGCCAACATCTTCGTCAGGGCAGGAGACGGCAAGACGCTGGTGCCGCTGTCGGCGCTGATCTCGATGAAGGAGGAGGCAGCGGCGCCGGCGCTCAGGCGCTACAATCGGCTCCCGTCCATTACCCTCACGGCGTCGCTCGGCGAGGGCTATGCGCTCGGCCAGGCGATCGACGATTTCGAACGGCTCGCCCGCGACACGCTGCCGGCCGAGGCGAAGCTCGGCTGGTCGGGCCAGTCGCAGCAGTTCAGGGAGGCCTCGGGCGGCATCATTGTCACCTTCGTGCTGGCGCTGCTGATCGTCTTCCTGGTGCTGGCGGCCCAGTTCGAGAGCTTCGTCCATCCGCTGGTGATCATGCTGTCGGTGCCGTTGGCATTGGCGGGCGCGGTCTATGCCCTGTTCTTCACGGGCCTCAGCCTCAATCTCTACAGCCAGATCGGCATCGTGCTGCTGATCGGGCTGATGGCGAAGAACGGCATTCTCATCGTCGAGTTCGCCAACCAGCTGCGCAATGAGGGCCGGTCGATCCGCGAGGCGGTCGTCGAAGCGTCGGTGCTGCGGCTGCGCCCGATCCTCATGACGGTGATCGCCACGGTGCTCGGCGCCGTGCCGCTGGTGCTGGCGAGCGGGGCCGGGGCCGAGAGCCGCATCGCCATCGGCACGGTCATCGTCGGGGGCCTGAGCGTCGCGACGGTGCTGACGCTGTTCTTCACGCCGGTGCTCTATCTGCTGCTGGCCGGGCTGACGTCTCCCGGCAACGAGACCGAGAAGGCGCTCGAGGCGGAGCTTGCGGGGGATGTTGCCACCCGCCACCCGCCGGGCGAGCTCCCGCCCCCCGACCTGCGCGAGGCGGCGGAGTAGGGGTTGTGGGGCAGTAGGCAGTAGCCAGTTGGGAAGTTCACCACCTACTGCCTACTGCCTAACCCCTACTGCCCTTTCTTTGCTGCCTTTTTTCCTATCGATGGTGCAGCGCCGCTATCTCCCGCCGGAACCCCTCCAGAGTTGGGCCGTTGACAAGTCAGCGGGCCCGTTCAGCCAAGGTTGACGGCACCCGGCGAGATTGAGAACAACGGAGGTACTCCACTCATGACAAGATCGAGCACCCTCGCGCTTGCCCTGTTTCTCGGGCT
>JBEVJH010000204.1:0-14867 GCA_040510355.1 Aestuariivirgaceae bacterium | reverse complement strand
GCGGCGTCGACTTCCGGTCGGGTTGCGCCGGAACGGGTATCGGCAGGTCGCGGCGCAGCTCGAGCTTGTCGAGACCGCCATGACCGGCGAGCAGGACGGCCTGCATCATTACCGCACCGAGGCCGCGGTCTGGCCGAACAGGATCCGTCGCGCCTCCTCGCTCATGGTGCTTGACGACGAATAGCTCGGAGCGACGCCCTCATAGGCGCGAATGGTCGCCGGCCGCGCCTTGATCGCTTCGAACCAGCGCTTGAGGTGCGGAAAATCATCGAGGTTTTGTCCATGTGATGCGTGAGGAACGATCCACGGATAGGACGCGATGTCGGCGATCGAATAATCCTTGGCGAGGAACGCGCGATCGCCGAGCCGCTTGTTCATGACCCCATAGAGCCGGTTGGTCTCATTGGTGTAGCGCTTGATCGCATAGGGCAGCTTCTCCGGGGCATAGACATTGAAATGACCGTTCTGGCCGGCCATCGGCCCGAGATTGGCGACCTGCCAGAACAGCCATTGCAGCACGTCCTCGCGGCCGCGAATGTCCTGCGGGATCAGCCGACCCGTCTTCTCGGCGAGATAGAGCAGGATCGCCCCCGATTCGAAGATCGAGATTGCCGGGCCGCCCCCGGCCGGCGCGTTGTCCACGATCGCCGGCATCCGGTTGTTCGGCGCGATCGCCAGGAACTCCGGCTTGAACTGGTCGCCGGCGTTGATATTGACCGGCCGGATGCGGTAGTCGAGCCCGATTTCCTCCAACGCCATCGTGATCTTGTGACCATTGGGGGTCGGCCAGTAATGGAGATCGATCATCACGCACCGGTCAGTGAACGGACGGGTTAGAGCCGCGAAAATGTGGACCTTGACCCGGGCCAAGGCAAGCCGGCATTCCGTTCAGCGGGGTTGAAGCCGCGGCTGAAGCAAGATGGCGAGCGGGCACACCGCAAGCGCGGTGACCGCGGTGGCGGCGGTCGCCCAGCGGGCGCCGACGAAGTCGCCGGCAAATCCATAGAGGATCGGCGTCAGCGCTCCCGATCCGATCGTGCCGGTGTAGAACAGCGCAAAGGCGCGCGCCGTCTGGTTCGCGGGCACCAGCTCCGGAACCGTGCCGTAAAGCACCGACGACGTCCCGTTCAGCATGAAGCCGAGCACCGGCATCAGCACCAGCGCGACATTGAGCGGCGCCCCGAGCACGAGGAGGATCAGGACCGCGGTGCTGACCTCGGTGAGAATGACCGTATGCGCCATGCCGAGCCGCCTGCCGAGCGGCCCGCAACCGAATTTGCCGGCCGCTCCGCCGATGAACACCGTGGCAAGCGCAAAGCCGATCAACGGAAGCGAGGCGCCCTTGGCCTGCAGCAGGAACGGCAGGAAGGTGAGCAGCGCCATGCGCACCGCGCTGTCGAGCACGCCCATTGCAAAAAGAATCCGGAAGCCGTTGCGATCGATCCGCCCGGCCCTCTCCGGCCCTCCCTGCGCCTTGAAATCGATCCGCGGCATCATCAGCCCGATGACCACGGCGACCCCGATCCCGATCAGCGCCAGAACTTCCAGCGACGCCTGCCATGACATCATCGTCAGAAGCACCGCCGTCAGCGGCGGAAACGCCGCCTTTCCGAGATCACCGGTGAAATTGTAGGTGCCGAGCGGACCTCGCGCCTCCCCGCCATAGGCTTGCGCCACCGCGGTCGAGGCGATCGGGTGCTGCGTGCTCGACCCGGCGCCTGACAGGCCAAGCCCGATGCACAGCCCAATCAGGCCGCCGGCCATGCCCGCAACGGCGAAGCCGATGGCGGCAAGCGCGGTTCCGGCCACCAGGACGGCCCGGGCGCCGAACCGTTCGGCGAGCAGTCCGGCCGGCAGTTGCAAGGCCGCCATGGCGCCGGCATAAAGGCCGCGCACCACCGCCAACATGCCGTAGCCGAGGGCGAATTCCGCCTGCCAGACCGGCAGGAGCACATAAATGAGGTCGGTGTAGCCGTCATGCAGCACATGGGCAGTTCCGGCAAGCGCCAGGACGCGCCGCGGGCTTTCCCCGCCACGCGGGCTTTCCGCGCCGCCAGCCTCGCCATTTCGCGCCGCTCGCGCACTCCCCTCTTCGATCTGATCGCGCCTCATCCGAATGGCATCGAGCCCCTGTCATCAAACTGTTACAATCCATCAATGACAGCGGATCACCGGTGATGGCAAACCATTTCGAAAGCTAGTCGTGGAAGCGCGCTATCGAGATCCTCCCCCGATCGGCATGGCCTCCGCCCAGCCGCACGACCTCATCCTCAGCATCGTCAATGCCAGGCATCGCAGCGCCAAGCTGGCGCTGGCCGCGCGCTTCCTGATCGACGAGTTCGAGGCCTATTACCGCGAGGCCCGCTCGATCCCCGACCAGGCCCAGCATGCCTTCGAGACCCGCGCCGTCTCGTTGTCGCTCTATCTGTCGCGGCGCCGGCTCTCCATCTACCGGTCCTCGATCCGCAGCGCCGGCGCCCGCCTGACCGAGGCCCTGCCCGAGCTTGCCGCCTCCGACCGGCATTGGAACGAGATCGAGCAGCTTTACCTTCCCCTGCTCCATGGGCGCTATGAGCGCGACGCCGCCGAGGCCTGGTTCAAGTCGATGCGGCGGACGGTGGTCGGCGGCGACTGGCAGGCGGTCGACTGGACCATTGCCACGCCGCGGCGTTTCGACCTCATCCTAAAGCGCCTCGCTGCCGGTCCGCTGCTGACCCCCGCCACCGTCAGGCAGATCCTCGCCGTGCCGGACTTCTCGGCGTCCTTTGCGGCGCTCGATGACGATGCCGAGCGCATCGCTGACCGCGTCAACCGGCTCCTCGGCCTCCCCATCGCTGCGATCGAGATGATCGACGCCGGCTTCTTCCGCAATCGCGGCGCCTATATCGTCGGCCGCATCGTGCTCGAGGGCCGCGCGGCACGTCCCCTGGTGATTGCGTTGGAGAACACCCGTGAGGGCATCCAATGCGACGCCGTGCTGACCAGCGAGGCCGAGATCCACAACATCTTCTCCTCGACCCTTGCCAATTTCCACGTCACCAGCATGCGCTATCACGAGCTTGCCGCCTTCCTCCATGAGCTCATGCCGCGCCGGCCACTCGGGCTTCACTATTCGACCATCGGCTTCAACCATATCGGCAAGCACGCCGTGCTCAAGGAGCTCGCCCGCGAATTGACGAGCTTGGGCGAGCAGCTCGCAACGGCGGCGGGATTCCGCGGCACGGTCGCCATCGGCTTCTCGGCGCCCGGATCGCACTATGTCCTCAAAACAATCCGGGACCATCCCACGGCCCAATACAAATGGGGCCGCTTCGCCGGCATCTCCGCCATTCTCGCCAAATACCGCCGGGTCCATGAGATCAACCGCACCGGGTCGATGCTCGACAACATCGTCATCGAGCGCATCCGCCTGCCGCGCTCCTGGTTCTCGCCCGAGATCGCCGACGAGCTGCTGGCGAATGCCGGGGAGACGGTGTCGCTCGACGGTCCCCATCTCAAATTCGAGCACCTGATCGTCCAGACCAAGATGGTCCCCCTGCCGCTCTACCTCGGCTCCGCCGGCACGGCCGACGCCGAGGCCGCGATGGTCAATCTCGGCTCCTGCATCAAGAACAATGCCGCCGCCAACATCTTCAACAAGGACCTCGATGCCCGCAATTACGGCGTCAGCCGGTTCGGCAAGGTCTTCCTCTTCGATTACGACGCCATCGAACCATTGCTCGACATCCGCATTTTCACCAATGCCGGACGCGAGGATGGCGAGGAGGACGTGCCCGACTGGGTGTTCGAGGAGGGCATCGTCTTTCTCCCCGAGGAGCTGGAGCCGGGGCTGATGATCGACGATCGCCAGCTGCGTCGCGTCTTCCGCAGCGCCCATCCCGATCTCCTGACAGTGGATTACTGGAAGGGCATGCAGCGGGCGCTGCGCAAGGGCTGGGTTCCCCGCATCGAGGTCTACCCGGCCGAAGCACGGTTGCGGCAACCGCGTGGGGAATGATCGAGCAGAAGGAGAACCGCAATGCTGCGCGCCTTGATCTCGCTGATGGTCGTCGTGCTGGCCACGACGCCGCTCCTTGCCGGAGCCCCGCTCAAGGGCGTCGACGTCAAGCTTGGCCGCCCGCCGGGCGGCACGGTTGCAGCGCGCACCACCGGCGGCGACGGCAGCTTCGATTTCGGCATCCTGCCCAAGGGGCCATATTTCATCACGCTCGATGGTTTCGCAGGATCAGCCGTGATCATCCTCAAGGGCGTCCCGGGCGGCGCCCTTCGCAAATCGCTCGCCATCGCCAAGGGCGGTGCGACAGCGAGGCAGGCGGCAGGCTCTGCCGCGCGACTGGAATTCTCCTCCGATGGCCGCCATCCTGTTCGTGGCCATTTGACCAGCCAGGACTGACGAAAGAGGACAAGCCATGGCACAGTCCCGTTTCAAGCCCCCCGGACCGCTGGGATTCGGCGGCGCACCGCTCGGCAACATGTTCGGCGTCGTCGACGAGCGCGAGGCCGAGCGGACACTCGAGGCCGCGTGGGAAAGCGGCATGCGGCTCTTCGACACCGCCCCGCATTACGGCAGCACCCTCTCCGAGCACCGTTTCGGCCAGGTGCTGCGCCGGCATCCGCGCCGGGATTTCGTCCTGTCCACCAAGGTCGGCCGCCTTTTCACCGCCGACCCGAGGGCCCCCGAGAACCCGCCCTTCGTGCAGGGTCTGCCGTTCCGGCCGCGCTACGACTACACCTATGACGGAGCCATGCGGTCCTTCGAGGACAGCACCCAGCGTCTTGGCCTCGCCGAGATCGACATTCTCTACATTCACGACATCGCCGCCGACCATCATGGCGACGCATGGGAAGGGTTGTTCAAGATCGCCATGGAGGGCGCCGCGCGTGCCCTCACCAGGCTGCGCGACGAAGGCGTCATCAAGGCCTGGGGCCTCGGCGTCAACCTGATCGAGCCCTGCCTCAGGGCGCTCGCGCAATCCGATCCCGACGTATTCCTTCTCGCCGGGCGCTACAGCCTGCTCAACCAGCCGGCGCTCGACGAGCTCTTCCCCGCCTGCCAGAAGCGCAGCGTGTCGGTCGTGGTCGGCGGCCCGTACAATTCCGGTCTCCTCGCCGGCGGGCGCACCTTCGAATATGCTGAGGCCCCGCCCGAGATGGTCGAGAAGCGCGACCGCATCGCCGCCGTGTGCAAGCGCCACGGCGTCGACATCCGCGCCGCCGCCCTGCAATTCTGTGCCGCGCATCCCGTGGTGGCCGCGGTCATCCCGGGCGCCAAGCGTCCCGACAAGGTGCGGGAGAATGCGCGGCTCATGGCGGAGCCGATTCCATCCGCCCTATGGAGCGACCTCAAGAAGGAAGGGCTTCTGCCGCCGGCGGCTCCGACCCCGGCGTGACCCACCCCGATGCGTGATGAGGGCTGACATGAAGATCGAGAGCAGATTGCAGGACATGGGCATAACCCTGCCGGATCTCGGCAAGAAAGGCACCCCCGGTCTGGCGGAGGTGAATTATTACGGTCAGCTCTATGGCAAGATGAAGCCGTTCCACCGCTCGGGCAATCTCCTGGTCCTGTCCGGCCATGTGCCCGATCTGCCGGATGGGACGCCCCTGCATCCCGGCCGGGTCGGCGCCGAGGTGACCGTCGACCAGGCCTATCAGGCCGCCCGCCAGACCGGCATCAACTGCCTCGCCGGCCTCAAGCAGGCGATCGGCGATCTCGACAAGGTCACGGCGCTCGTGCGCACGCTGAACTTCGTCGTCTGCGCCCCGGGCTTCACCGAGCCCCATCGCGTGTCGAGCGGGCTCACCGATCTGTTCGCCGAGCTGTTCGGGCCGGAGCGCGGCATCGGTTGCCGCGCCACCATCGGCGTCATGGCGCTCGCCAACAACCATTGCTTCGAGACCTGGATGGACGTCGAGGTCAGCTGAACCTCATCGTCTGCCCCACAGCGCATCGACCGACCAGCCGCCGGCGCCGAAGGCCACCAGCGCGAGAAACCCGCCGGCGATCGCGATGTCCTTGGTGAGCTGGATGAACTCGTTGGCGTCGCCGAGATCATGGTGGAAGAACAGGGCCGCGAGCACGCAGAAGCCGGCAAGCGCCAGCGCCGCAAGGCGGGTGAGGAGCCCGAACGCGACCATGAGGCCCGCCCCGAGCTCGGTCAGGATCACCAGCGGCAGCAGCATTCCGGGCACGCCGTAGCCCTCCATATATTGCTGCGTGCCCTGATAGTTGCCGATCTTGCCCCAGCCTTCGACGATGAAGATGAAGACCAGCATCAACCGCGCAAGCAGCGCCAGCGGTGCCTGAAGGGTCTCCATCGCCATCATCCCGGACCCGCGAGCCTTGTTAGTTGCTCGCGGTCGTTATCGCCTCGGAGAGGTCGAGATACTCCTCGCAGACGGTGCCGCACAGCGTCTGGATGACGCTCAGCTGCTCCTTGGCGAGGTCGAGCTTGCCTTGCGACACATAGGCCTCGCCGAGATATTCGCGGACCTGCACGTAGCGCGGGTCCATCGCCACCGATTTGAGATAGTAGCCGATGCCCTCCTCGGTGCGGCCGAGCTTGCGCGTGACGTAGCCGCGATAGTTCAAGGCCTTCGGAGTGTTGGGGTTCTGCACCTGGTCGAGGATCTCGAGCGCCTCGTCGTACCGTTTCTCCCTGGCGAGCGCGAACGCATAGTCGGTCAATGCGTCATCGGGCACGACCTCGCTCTGCTGCTTGACGCACTTCTTCTTCGACGGACTGTAGACCTGGCCCTTCGGGCAGGTCGGCGAGGCCCCTCCCCCACTGCTGCCCCCGCCGGCGGCGAATGCAGGCTCGAGCCCGACGATTGTTCCGACGGACAGGAAAATCACGCCGGCCGTCAATGCCACGCGGTACGCTGCTTTCATCATCTTCTCCCGGAACACCAACCGACAAGATCCACAGGCTAGCACGGAAGCCCTATGCGAAGAGAGTCATTAGGCAGATGGGCAGTAGGCCGTGAGCTGAGTTGCTGCCTACTGCCTACTGCCTACTGCCTACTGCCTACTGCCTACGCCGACTGCCGACTGCCTCAATTGCTCGCCGTCGTGATCGCGTCGGAGAGGTCGAGATACTCCTCGCAGACGGTCCCGCAGAGCGTCTCGATGACATGCAGCTGCTCCTTGGCGAGCCCGAGCTTGCCTTGGATGACATAGGCCTCGCCAAGATATTCGCGGACCTGCACATAGCGCGGGTCCATTGCCACCGATTTGAGGTAATAGCCGATGCCTTCCTCGGTCCGCCCGAGCTTGCGCGTGAAATAGCCGCGATAATTCAGCGCCTTCGGCGTGTCGGGGTTCTTGACCAGATCGAGCGTCTCGAGCGCTTCGTCGAACCGCTTCGCCTGGGCGAGCGCGAAGGAATAATCCGTCAGCTCGTCATCGCTCAGGTTCTCGCTCTGAATCTGCACGCATTTGCGCTTTTTCGCGCTGTAGACCTTGCCTTTCGGACAGACGGTCGCGCCGCTGCCCGTAAAGTTTCCGGCGCTGCCACCGCCACCGCGGCCGCCGCCCGAGCCACTGCCACCCGAGCCGCCGCCGCCCGCACCGCCGCCACCCCCTCCCCCGGCACCACCTCCGCCGCCGCCCCCGGCACCGCCTCCGCCGCCACCTCCGGCCGCGAATGCGGGCGTAAGGGCAACGCTTGTTCCGACAGATAGGAGAATCACACCAGCCATCAATGCCATCCGGCGCACTTCTTTCATCATCTTCTCCCGCAGCAGCAATCAGATACGTTGCTGTTACGCCACCCCGGCGCACTTTATTCGTGCGGATGAAGAGATTTCATCGTCCTGCCATCTAGACAGGCTCAAGTGTTGCAAAGTAGCTGACCAGGCCGATGGCCATCAGCCCCAGGAAGATTTCGATCAGCGTGCTGCGATACAGCTGCTGAAATGCGGCGCTATTGATATCCATGTTGGGCAGAAAAACATAGCGATTGATGATCGCCAGCACGATCATCGTCATAACCAGAATAATCTTTGCCAGAAGTAGCAGCTGGTAAGTTGATCCGGTATCGATCGACCAGCCGCCAAGTATGTACCACGTATTGATCGCTCCCGTTGCAATCACCACCGCCACCACGACATGGCCCATTCCCGAGAAGCGCCAGAGCGTCGTCGCAACCGCCGCGTCCGCCTTCGCGGAACGGCGCGCGCCGAGCACCAGCGCCAGCGGCACGAGCCCGCCGACCCACAGCCCGGCGCTCAGCAAATGGGCGCCATGGTTGATCGCGCGCAGCACGGCGAGAAGGCCCGCATCCATCGCCGCATGGCCGACGAGACCAAGGCTTGCAACCACGAGCCCGCTCGCCACCACGGCGTCGCGCGAGCGATAGCCGCCCCCGAAGGTGACAGTGACGATCAGCATCGCGATCAGGCCGAGCCGCACCAGCCACACATTGCCGAAGCGCGTCTCGAGCAAGACCGCGCTGAGCGTCGCCGGGCGAACCGTGTCCGCCCAGCCATCTCCCATGCTGCCGGTCACCAACATGAGCCACGCAACGGCCGTCACCGCCGCGACGACGAGAGCGAGACCGAGCAAGCCTCGCAGCTGTGCTTCCAGCCGGACCGACAGCTCCGCCGGTGCCATCTTCCACAGGAAGGCGGAGGTGCCGAACACCAGGAAGGTCGCCGTGAATTGCAGCAATCGGCTGAGGACGAGGGCTTCGTCCAAGGCGCATCACCTATTTCTTGGCGTTGAAATGGTAGGTGCCCTTGGTCTTGTGACCGTCGGCCGCGACGACTTGCCAGGAGACGGTGTACCGGCCATCGGTCAGCGGCGCTGAAACCTCCACGATGACGACCCCCCGGTCGGCCGGATCCTGGGTCGGCGATCCGGTCGCAACCACCGCCCCGCTCGCATCGCTCAGCCTTACCTGGGCGAACTTGATCTCGATGCTCTCCGAGAACTTGAGGATGAGCGAGATCGGTGGCGGCGTGACCGTCGCGTTCGCCGCCGGGTTTGACGAGACAAGCTTGGCGTGAGCAAACGCCTCCCCTCCGGCACCGACAAGCAGCAGAAATGCCAAAGCGGCAATCGAGACTCGCCGGGCTGAGACGCCTCTGGTCATGCCCTGACATAGCCGGCATCGCCGATGGAGGAAAGAGGCAGGAGGCAACAGAGCCGTGCCCATCCCGGCTGCCTACTGCCCAATGCCTGCTGCCATGCGGATCACTGCCTGGCGCCCTTCCTTATCCTCGCGCTTGAAGTCTCACGTGCATGGCGGTGAAACAGTCATTGACCACTGCCCGACATGTTGTACAAACCAATTAAGGGGCTGCTGACAAGTCTAGGCGTGGAGGGGAGACGATGATCAACCGTCTGTCGGCGGTTCTGTGCGGCCTTGTCATCATGGGGATGATGGTCTTCGCCCAGTCGTCCGAGGCAGCGGCTCCGGCCGGTCAATGCGTGGGCAATTGGGTCAATGCGCCCTGCGTGGTTGCCGAGGAGACTCTGGCCCCCGCCGAGCCGCGCGTCGTTCCGCAAGCGGTTGCGCCGCGCCGTGAGGTGCACCGCAGCAAGCGCGTCGCCCAAAGGAAGCTCGTCAACCAGAAGGCGGCCCATCGCAAGGTCGTGCAGCAGAAGGTCGCCCAGCAGAAACCGGTCCGCGTGGCGTTGAGAACCGCCAAGGTCTGCACCGGAAACTGGGTCAACGCCGCCTGTGCGTCGCCCTGAGGTTCGAGCTCCGGGACATCCCGCTGACATATCGATAATATTTCGATATTATCATTGGGGACGATTCTAGCCTCGGGGAAGAGAGCAATGTCGCGGATTGGCGTTCTCGGTTGTGCGCTTGCTGCACTGTTGCTGGCACCTGCCAGTGCGTCGGCTGACTGGTTTGGCGGAGGCCCCTGGTTCGGCCCCGGTCCATCGGCAGCGGCCAATCCGGCCCTGTGGCGCTGCGTGAACGCCCTGGCGCTCCGCCATCGCCTGCCGCCCATCGCGGTTTCCGTGCGCGGCGTCACCCAGGCCGGCGGCAACACCGCCGTGACCCTTTATTCGCAAGGGTCCTATGGCTGCACCGTCGGTCCGGACGGCTCCATCGTCGAGCTGGTCCGGCTCTATGCCAGCAATTTTCCGCCCTATGGCGAGACCCCGCCCTACAGGATCCAGTGCCGCCTTGCCTGCCCCTGGTAGGCGAACCTAGCTTTTCGGCCGAAGCATCTCGCTCAGCATGAGCGCGCCACCCTCATTGGTGACGGCGTCCTCGAAAAATGTGCGAATGGCCCGGCTCAGGCTGTGCGAATGCGCGCCCTTGGCCGCAAAATCGACGATATAGCTCATATCCTTCACCGAATTTTCGAGGGTGAACAGATAGCCGCGGTAGTCGCCCTCGAGCGCCGGGACCATGATTCGCTCGAGCGAGCCCGAGCGCGCCGCCCCGCCCATATTGATCTCGAAGAGCTTGCGCCAGTCGAGGCCTTCCGCCCGCGCCATGCGATAGGCCTCGATCACCAGAGCGGCCTGGCCGAGCGCCAGGAGGTTGTTGAGAAGCTTGGCCCGGTGGCCGGCGCCAACCGGCCCCATATGCACCGCAAGAGCCGAATAGCAGCGGATCCATGGCTCGACCCGCGCATAATCGTCCGGCCTGCCGCCCACCAGGCTCGCCAGTTGACCGGCTTCCGCCTGCTGCGCGCCGCCGCCCATCGGCGCATCGACGAGATGAACGCCGCGACGCGCCAGGCGCTCGGCCAGCGCCACCGTCATCGCCGGGTCCGAGGTGCCGGTGTCGATGAGGAGCTGGCCGGGGACGAGCGCGGGCTCGAGCGCGGTCACGACGGCCGCGACCTGCTCCGAGGTCGCGACGCAGACGAAGACCGCCTCGCGTCCCTGCGGCAGCTCGGCAAGCGCTTTCACCTCCTCGGCGCCGCGCCGCACCAGGTCCTCCACCGGCGCCCGGTTGCGATGGGCGATGACCGCCACCTGATGGCCGCCCTTGAGCAGATTGGCCGCCATCCCATGCCCCATCAGCCCGACGCCGACGAATCCGAGCTTTGCCACGTCGATGCTCCTGTCCTAGCCCCGGCCGATGAACGGCATCTTGGTCGCCATGATGGTCATGAACTGGATGTTGGCGCTGAGCGGCAGGCTCGCCATCTGCAGCACCGCCTGGCCGACCAGCGCGACATCGATCAGCGGCTCGGTGGCGACCCTGCCGTCCGCCTGCAGCACGCCCTCCGACATGCGCGCCGTCATCGCCGTCGCGGCATTGCCGATGTCGATCTGCCCGCAGGCAATGTCATGGGGACGCCCGTCGAGCGCCGTCGAGCGGGTCAGCCCGGTCACCGCATGCTTGGCCGCCGTGTAGGTTGCCGAGTTCGGCCGCGGCGCATGGGCCGAGATCGAGCCGTTGTTGATGATGCGGCCGCCCCGCGGCGACTGCTCCTTCATGACCCGGAAGGCAGCCCGCGTGCAGATGAACATGCCGGTCAGGTTGACGTCGATGCCGCGCCGCCAATCGGCGACCGGGATCTGGTCGATCGGCAGGCCGGGGAGACCGACCCCGGCATTGTTGAAGAGCACATCGACCCGCCGGCGCGCCGCGACGATCGCCGCAAAGGCTTGCTCCACCGCCACCTCGTCGGTGACATCCGCGGGCACCACCAGCGCCTCGGACTCCGCCCGCCCGATCGCCGCTGCCACCTCCTCCAGCGGCTCGCGGCGCCGTCCGATCAGCGCCACCTCGAAGCCTCCACCGGCAAGCGCCAGCGCCGCGGCGCGGCCGATCCCGCTGCCCGCACCCGTCACCACCGCCACCGGTCTTGTCATGATGAACCTCCTCGGACCACTCCGAAGAGCCTAACACAAACCGAAGCAGGCGATCACCGAACCAAGGCGACCGAGATGACGCATTCGACGCCGCCGGGATCGAAGCGCAGCTGTACCGGCCTTTCCAGCTCCATCGCCAGCGCCCGGTTCAGAATGCGCATCCCGAATCCCTGGCGCCGGGGCGGCGACACCGGTGGGCCGCCCCGCTCCCGCCAGCAGATCTCGCAGTCTCCATTGTCGCACTGCCAGCCCAGCTCGACCCGGCCGCCGGCAACCGACAGCGCGCCATATTTCGTCGCATTGGTCGCCAGCTCGTTGAGCGCCATCGACAGCGCCAGTGCCTGCTTCGGGCCGACCCGAACCGGCGGTCCCGCCACCGCCATCCTGCCATCTGCGATCAAGGCCGGCAGAGCCGAGTGCACCAGCCTCTCCAGATTGGCGCTCACCCAGGTCTCCCGCGCCAGCAGATCATGCGCGCTCGCCAATGCGAACAACCGGCTGGTGAAGGCGCTCTTGAACGCCGCGAGGCTGTCGACATTCTCCAGCGTCTGGTCGGCCAGCGACCGCACCATCGCCAGCATGTTCTTTACGCGATGATCGAGTTCGCCGATCAGCAGCCTTCGCAGCTCCTCGGCGTGCCGGCGCTCGGCTGCCGCCTGGCGGCGAAGCGCCGCCATTTCCTGTTCCAGCGCGGCCAGCCGCTGTTCCTCACTCCGTGCATGCATCGCAACAAGTGCAACGCCGAGGGTCGCCTGTTTGCTCCCTGGGGGTCGTAGGCAGCAGGCAGTAGGCTGTGAGCGGTGCCCTTCCCCACTGCCGACTGCCTATTTGCCTACTGCCTTGCAGGGATGACCGCCCGATAGCGTTCCAGCCTGTCGGGCGGCCAGTATTGCTTCCGGTCGTAATATTGCGCCACCGCCGGGACATCGGGCGGCAGGATCACCCAGGGCTGCTTCGACTCGGTGAAGATATGAATGTCCGGCGGCAGGCGATCCGGCATGTCGAGCGTGCCGACGCGCACGAACCGCACCGCATCGCCGGCTCCGCTATAGTTGCTCCACACCGCGACCTGGCAGGTCGGGCAGCGGCTGATCTTCTGGCCCCGGCCGCTCAGGGACGGTGTCATCACCACTTCGGGCGTGCCCGCGAGCGTGACGACCCGATCGGCCTCGATCATTGCATTGAGGGCGAAGGAGGCGCCAGTCTCGCGCTGGCACCAGCGGCAATGGCAGCAATGCACGAACAGCGGTTTGCTCAGAAGACGGAAGCGCACCTCTCTGCAGGTGCAGCCCCCGTCGATCGCGTCGTCGGTCTCCATCGTCCCCGCATGATGTCACTTGTTCCTGGATTCCCACAAGCCCACTGCCGCGCCGGTCGGATCAAGCACGATGCTGAACGACCCCATGCCCTCGACCTCGCTGACATCCTTGATGACCTTGCCGCCGAGCGCGCGCGCCTTTTCGGTCTGCGCCTTCACGTCGCCGACCTCGACATAGGGGATCCAGATCGACGGCTGGCCGGGCATCGGATGCTTCATGATGCCGCCTCCGGTGCCGCTACCGACCCTGATGAGCGTATAGGTCCCCATCTCCATCTGCATGTCTTCCAGCTGCCAGTCGAACAGCGCGCCATAAAACGACTTGGCCTTGGCCGGATCGGTGGTGTTGAGTTCGATATGGACGAAGGGATGTGCCATCGGGTGCTCTCCATGTCATGACGCCTGACCAGCAGGCTAGGCCGTCCTGTGGACAGTATCGTGACCCGAATCGACAGGGCGGAAGGGGGTTCCGCACAGTCTGCATCCAGCGGCATCCATGGTCGCCCGCCTGTGTAGTCGGACTCCCTCAAATTGCTGGGGATTGCGGCACGAACCGTTCGTAGTTGTCCGTCGGTGACTGCTACAATCCAGCTTTAGAAATGGGACCTGAAGTGGGACCTACGACATGCCAAGACCGCTCAACAAGCTGAATGCTCGCCAAGTCGCTACCGCCGGCAAGCCGGGGCGATATAGCGATGGCGGGGGGCTCTATCTCGTCATCGATGAGAAGCGCCGCCGCTGGGTGTTCCGCTACACCCGGCTTGGCAAAACGATCGATCTCGACCTTGGCAACACGCAGGACGTCTCCCTGGCGGCTGCGCGCAATGCCGCTACCAACCTTCGCGGAGCGCTGACCGCGGGACTCGATCCGAAATCAGAGAGGATGAAGATGAAAGTACCATCCTTTCGGACTTTTGCTGATGAGTTCATCGCCTCCATGAGGGCTGGCTGGCGCAACGAGAAGCACGCAAAGCAGTGGGAGATGACGGTCACCCGTTATGCGAGTGCTCTCCATGACAAGCCGCTGAGCGATATCACAACGGAGGATGTTCTAGCGGTGCTCCAACCATTGTGGACGCGGGCTCCCGAAACAGCTGCGCGGCTACGGGGGCGCATCGAAAGCATATTGGACGCGGCCAAGGCCAAGAACTATCGAACCGGTGAGAACCCGGCGAGATGGAAAGGAAACCTCAAGAGTCTCCTACCTCCGAGGAAGCGGCTGGCTCGAGGGCATCATACCGCCCTACCCTATGACAAGCTCCCAGCTTTCATGATCCAACTTCGGGAGCGCATCAGTATGGCAGCGCTGGCCCTGGAATTCACGATCCTGACTGCTGCCAGAAGCGGCGAAACGATCGGCGCCCGCTGGTTTGAGATCGACATGGATGCTGCTGTCTGGACCGTTCCCAAGGCGTGGATGAAGGCTGGCAGGGAGCACAGGGTCCCGCTGTGCAATCGGGCGCTCCAGATCCTCCGCGCCGTCATGATGACCGGCGATCCCAACCCGAGCACTTTTGTTTTTCCTGGTGAGAAGGCAGGAAAGCCGCTTTCTCATGTGGCGATGGCTAAGCTGCTCGAGCGGATGAAAGTCGAGGCGACCGTGCACGGCTTCAGGAGCTCGTTCAGGGATTGGGCGTCGGAGACGACCGGGTTCGCGCATCAGACGGTCGAGCAGGCCTTGGCCCATACCATCCAGAACAAGGCCGAGGCTGCCTACAGGCGTGGTGATCAGCTCGCCAAGCGCAGAGAGCTGAT
>JBEVJH010000203.1:0-11030 GCA_040510355.1 Aestuariivirgaceae bacterium | reverse complement strand
GACGCCAGCGCCCGCGAGGCGAAGGCGCGCACCGCATCCTCGTCCTCGACCAGGAGCACCGTGCCCTTGCCGGTATGATCGGCGCGCCGCGATTCCGGCCGCTCGGTCTTCGCCTCCTCCACCGTGGGCTGCGACGGCTCGTGGCGCGGCAGGTAGATGCGAAACACGGTGCCCTTGCCGACGACGCTGTCGCAGAAGATGAAGCCGCCGGTCTGCTTGATGATGCCATAGACAGTCGACAGTCCGAGCCCGGTGCCCTTACCGACATCCTTGGTCGAGAAGAACGGTTCCCAGATCTTGTCGAGGATCTCCTTGGGGATGCCGGTCCCTGTATCCTGCACCTCGCACACGATGTAATCGCCGGGCGGCATCGACTGGAGGTCGAGCGATTGCTGCACCGACACGGTCGCATTTGACGTGCGCACCGTCAGCGTGCCGCCATTGGGCATGGCATCGCGCGCATTGACCGCGAGATTGATGACGACCTGCTCGAACTGGTTGACGTCGACCTTGACCATGCCGAGATCGCGGCCATGCACAACTTTGAGCTCGACCTTCTCGCCGAGCAGCCGGCCGAGCAGATGGCCGAGATCGGCGATGATGTCGCTGAGCGAGGTGATCTCCGGCCGCAGCGTCTGGCGGCGCGAGAAGGCCAGCAGCTGACGCACCAGATTGGCCGCCCGGTTGGCGTTCTGCTTGATGTTCATGATGTCGGCGAAGGATGGATCGGTCGGCTTGTGGCGGGCCAGCAGCAGGTCTGAGAAACCGATGATCGCGGTCAGCACATTGTTGAAGTCGTGGGCGACACCGCCCGCCAATTGACCGATCGCCAGCATCTTGCGGCTTTGAGCGAGCTGCACCTCGAGCGAGGAATGACGGGTGGTATCAGTGGCATAAAGCGTAAGTGCGGCGGCGCTGCCTGCATCGAAGCGGCCGAAGAACAGCTGCCCGGTCCGCTGCGGTTCGCCGGCGAAGGCGAAATCGATGGGTTCCGGCATCTCGCCCCGCAGGCTGGCGGCGAGGGCATCGGCGAATGCGCCGCGATGGCTGCCGGCGATCGTCTGCGAGACCGGGCTGCCGAGCCGCGCCACCTCCGCCATATGGGTGAAGGCGGCATTCATCGACAGGATCCTGCCCTCGCGGTCGAGCTGCACGATGCCGATCGGCGCATTGTTGATCAGTCGCGCGATCTTGACATCGCCGCCGCCCACCGACTCGCCCTCGCGGCCGCGGCGGTCGAGCACCAGCGAGCGCGAAGGCAGCGGCTGGCCGTCGGCGCTGAAGTCGACGCGGTGGACAATGTGGACGGGGATTGGCTTGCCATCCCTGTCCTGCAGGTCGAGGTCGAAGCTCGCGACCCTCACGCCGCCGGGCACAGGCTCGATCCTGGCGATGCGCCTGGCACCTTCGGTGGTGACCAGCTGGTCGAGCGTGAAGGATCCATCGGTGGTCCGATCCAGATCGATGTCGAGCCAGCCTGCCAGTGTGGCGTTGACATAAACGATCTCGCCGTCGGGAGCGGTCGAGAAGAATCCCGCCGGGGCATGGTCGAGATAGTTGATGATGTATTGCAGGTGCCCGAAGGCCTCTTCCTGGCGGGCGCGGTCGTCGGTCAGGTCGATGAGGCGCCACAGCATGTGGATCGGTCCGGCGGGCAAGCTGACCGGCCGGATCTGGACGCGGATCCATGCCGGCCTGTCCTGCCGCGCCAGGGCGGCGGCCGATCCGGGCGACAGACGAAACTCCTCATGGGCCGCCCGGGCTTCGCGGGCCGCCTGGGACAGGCGATAGACCTTGTCGGCAACGTCCGGGTAGCCGGCATACAGGTTCTCGACACCGATGAGCCGGCCCTGCCCCGCCGCCGACAGCAGCTGGCGATAGGGCTCGTTGGCGTAGACGACGCGGCCACGCGAATCGGTGGCGACGCACGGGTCGCCGACGGCATCGACGAGGCCATCGAAGAAGATCCGCTGCGGCGGCAGCCGGCCGACATGGACGAAGCCGGCGACCACGCCGAGGAAGAAGACGAGCCCCACCAGCGCGGCCGCGCCCAATCCGAGCAGCGCCGGGAGTCCCAGATGCTGCGGCGCCAAGGTGACAATTCCCCAGACTCCGGCCGCCAGCAGCACGGCGATCGCGGCCGCAACACGGGGATGGCCCCGCCGGACCGACAATTCGGGCGGGCCTTGGACCCGCTCGTCGGTCTTGCCGATTGCCGCCCTGAACTCCACCGCCCCGCCCGTCATCAGCCTGAACCTCTGGCCAATCGAATCACCCGAAGTATAAAGGGATTGGCGGCACCAGAGCAGGACACGCCGCCGAATCGCGTCTGTTTGAGTCGCCCGCGTCGCCATCCTGCCCATTTTTGGGGCTAAGGACCACCCACAGAGCCGGGCTGTCCCGGTCCGACGGAAGCCAACATGCCTGATCTTGGTGATTACACCCTCTATCTCATAGCCGGCGCGGTCGTGCTGGTCGCCCTCATCATCATTTTGCTGATCCTCAGGAGCTTCCGGGGCGGCATGGGCGGCCGCCGCGGCATGCGCCTGGGCATCAGCGAATTCTACGAGATCGACAAGACGCGGCGGCTCATTCTTGTGCGGCGCGACAATGTCGAGCACCTGGTGCTGATCGGCGGCGGCCAGGACGTGGTGATCGAACCGGGCATTTCCGGCCGCGGCAGCGAGCCGGGCATGCGCAAGGCGCGCCCTGACTTCGTCCAGCCGCGCGATTTCGAGCCGGCGACGCAGCGCGAGTTTTCCATTGCCACCGGCGGCGAGCAGAGCGAGGCGCTCGGCGCCGATCCGCTGCGGCCGCTCGCACCGCGCCCGGCGCCGCGACCGGCGGTGTTCGGTGAGAACCGGCCACCGAATTTGCGGGCGGTGAACCGCGACGAGCCGCGGCTCGGCCGTCGCGACAGCGATGTCGGCGAGAATTTCTGAAGCGGGGCTCAGTCCTCGCGATAGACCTTTTCCCGCCTCTCATGGCGCTCCTGCGCCTCGATCGACAATGTGGCGATGGGCCGGGCATCGAGCCGGCGCAGACTGATCGGCTCGCCGGTCTCCTCGCAATAGCCGTAGGAACCGTCCTCGATTCGCTTCAAGGCAGCCTCGATCTTGGAGATCAGCTTGCGTTGCCGGTCGCGTGTCCTGAGCTCGAGGGCGCGATCGGTCTCGGTTGACGCCCGGTCGGCCAAATCAGGCAATACATTGTTCTCATCTTGCAGTGAAAGCAGCGTTTCCTTGCTTTCGTGCAGAATTTCATCCTTCCACGTTAGAAGCTTGACGCGGAAATAGTCCCGCTGACGCTCATTCATGAAGGGTTCGTCGTCAGTGGGCTGATAGAGGATGCCATTCGTTTTGGACATTGCCGGGGTCCCTCATCTCCCGAAGGGCAACGCCCTTCTGAACAGGGCGCCTATATATCGAGGTCAATTACACTCGACAATAGGCTCCGGCAAGTTCTCAAAAGCCACACAAGTCATTGATTCGTCACGGCCAACTTGAGTGCTCGCCATGACGCCATGGCACGTGGGCAACGCACCCAAAATGCCGCGCTGCACAATGAACCTCAATCTGTCCGGCTGTCGCGCCTTTATTTGGCGAGCGCCATGCGCTTCGGCCGAAGCGACGCTGCGACACGGCATCTGCGTACCAGCGCTGCCGGCACGAATCCGCGGCGGCGTTAACCATGCCTGCGGTCGAGCCCTTTCGGCCTCGCCCGGTAACCGGAATACACCTATAGTGCTGCCCTCGTCGGACACGGTTCGACAGCAGCGCGGCGCGTGGCGCCGAGCTTGACCCTCGCCAGGCAGATCAGCGGGGAAGAGAGGCGCCCTCCCGACATGAAGTTTCCTTCGGCCAAGGCGTTCATGGACTGGCCCGCCAAGGCCGTCACGATCTTCGGCATGTCCGGGGTCGGCAAGACCAGCCTTGCCCGGATGCTCCGGCATCATGACTGGTTCCACTTCTCGGTCGATTACCGGATCGGCACCCGCTACATGGGCGAGCATATCGTCGACAATTTCAAAAAGGAGGCGATGAAGAACCCGTTCCTGCGCGATCTTCTGCGGACCGATTCGATCTACATCTCCTCCAACATCACCTTCGAGAACCTCGATCCGCTGTCGACCTATCTCGGCAAGCCCGGCAATCCCGACAAGGGCGGCATTTCCTTCGAGGCGTATCGCGAGCGCCTCGAGCAGCATCGCCAGGCCGAGATCGCATCGCTCCACGATGTGCCCTTGTTCGTGAAGAAGGCTCGCGAGATCTATGGTTATCAGCATTTCATCTGCGATTCCGGGGGATCGCTGTGCGAGGTCGTCGACGTGGCGGACGACGACGATCCAGTCCTGCGCACCCTCGCCGCCCACACCCTCCTGCTCTATATCCGGGGCACCCCCGAGCACGCCGAGGAACTGATCGAGCGGTTCCGCCAGCAGCCGAAGCCCATGTACTACCAGCCCGGCTTCCTCAAGCGAAAATGGGCGGAGTACAAGGCGGTGACCGGCATCAGCGCCGACGACGACGTCGATCCCGACGACTTCCTGGTCTGGGGCTTTGGCCAACTCCTGCACCATCGGATCCCGCTCTACGAGGCGATCGCCGGGCGATATGGCTATGCCGTGGACATGCAACGGATCCCGGAGATCGGCGACCAGGAGGCCTTTCTCGACATGATCTGCGAGGTGCTGGACGGACCCTAACGTCAAGTCCGTCGCTTGCATCGGTGACCTCCACAATCTAGATAGCCCCGACCGCGCGTTCACCTGTTGCTTCCTTGGAGTCTTTGGCCGACATGCCGATCAAGGTGCCGAACAATCTTCCCGCCCGCCAGACGCTCGACCGCGAGGGCGTCATGGTGATGAGCGAGGAAGACGCCATCCGCCAGGACATCCGGCCGCTGCGCATCGGCATGCTCAACCTCATGCCCGACAAGATCCGCACCGAGACGCAGTTCGCGCGGCTGTGCGGTTCGACGCCGCTGCAGGTCGAGTTCACATTGCTCAAAATGACCGGGCACACGCCGAAGAACACGCCGGCCGATCACATGATCGCCTTCTATCGCGACATCAGCGAGGTGTCCGACGAGAAGTTCGACGGCATGATCGTCACCGGCGCCCCGGTCGAGCTCCTCGAATACGAGGAGGTCTCCTACTGGCCCGAGCTCGTGAAGTTCCTCGACTGGACGGTCAGCCACGTGCATTCGACCTTCTGCATCTGCTGGGGGGCGCAGGCGGCGCTCTTCAGCCATCACGGCGTCGGCAAGCACCGGCTGAGCCACAAGGCCTTCGGGGTCTTTCGCCACAAGAACCTCAATCCGGCCTCGCCCTATCTGCGCGGCTTCTCGGACGACTTCTCGATTCCGGTGTCGCGCTGGACCGAGGTCAGGCGCGAGGAGCTTCCGACCGATGCCGGCCTCGAGGTTCTGATGGAGTCGGACGAGGCGGGCCTGTGCCTCGTCGCCGACGAGCCGCACCGCGCCCTCTATATGTTCAACCACATCGAATACGACACCGCGACGCTGGCCGAGGAATATTGGCGCGACAGCAACAACGGCAAGCCGATCAGGCTGCCGGCCAACTACTTCCCGCATGACGACCCGCATGCCCACCCGGAGAACCGCTGGCGCAGCCATGCCCATCTCCTGTTCGGCAATTGGATCAACCAGGTCTATCAGACGACGCCGTTCGACTGTTCCGCGATCGGCACCGAGGGTGCGCGCCGATGATCCGCCTGCTGCTGCTGCGCCATGCCAAGTCCGACTGGGCGGATGCCGGGCTTGCCGATCGCGACCGGCCATTGAGCAAGCGCGGCCGGGAGAATGCTCCGGCGGTCGGGCGGCGCATGAAGGAGATGGGCTGGAGCCCCGATCTGGTGCTGTCGTCCCCCGCCGCCCGCACGCGCCAGACGCTCGGCCTGGTGCTCGACCGGCTCGGCACGAGCCCCGGCATCGTCTTCGACGAGACGCTCTATGATTTCGGCAGCGGCGAGCGGCTGCTGGCAGCGATCAAGGAGCATGGCGGCAAGGCGCCGACGCTGATGGTCGTCGGCCACAATCCAGCGATGGAGCGGCTTGCGCTGATGTTGGCCGGACACGGCGAAGCCGAGCTGCGCGCCGCCATGGAGCGCAAGTTTCCAACCGCTGCCCTCGCAGTCATCGACTTCGAGGCGAAGGCGTGGTCCTCGATCAAGCCGGGCAAGGGAACCCTGTCGGCCTTCGTCACACCGAAAGGTCTGGCGGCCAGCTAAGCGCATGGCATCGACGCTCATCGACGAAACCCGCGTCGCGCTCGGCGGCATCGGAGACCTTTTCACCGGTCTCGTATCGCCGACGGTGCGGCTCGGCGTCACCGGCCTGTCGCGCTCCGGCAAGACGGTGTTCATCACGGCGCTGATCCACAATCTGCTGCATGGCGGGCGGCTGCCGCTGTTCAACGCCCAGGCCGAGGGCCGGATCGTCCGCGCCTATCTCGAGCCGCAGACCCATGACGATGTCCCGCGCTTCGCCTATGAGGATCATGTCGCCGCCCTGACGGGCGCCGACCGCGCCTGGCCGGAGGGGACGCGACGGATCTCCGAGCTGCGGCTGACCGTCGACTATGCGGCGCGGGGCCTGCTCGCCCGCAACACCCATGGCGGCCAGCTTCGCATCGACATCGTCGATTATCCGGGCGAGTGGCTGCTCGACCTGCCGCTCATGTCGATGAGCTACGAGGAATGGGCGCAGGCAACCCTTCAGCAAAGCCGAACGGGCCCTCGGCTGCCGCTCGCCGGCGAATTTCACGCCTATCTGGCGGCGCTCGAGCCGGAGGCGCGGGCGAATGAATCGAGCGCCCAGGAAGCCGCCCGGCTGTTCACCGCCTATCTGGCCCGCTGCCGCAGAGACGATGTCTCGCTGTCGTCGCTGCCCCCCGGCCGCTTTCTGATGCCGGGCGATCTTGCGGGCTCTCCCCTTCTCACCTTCGCGCCGCTCGAGGTCGCGCCGGGGGTGGCCGCCAGGCGCGGCTCGCTTCATGCGATGATGCAGCGGCGCTACGACAGCTATGTCGCCCATGTGGTGCGGCCGTTCTTCTACGATCACTTCGCCAGGCTCGATCGCCAGATCGTGCTGGCCGATCTCCTGACCGCGCTCAACGCCGGTCCGGCGGCGGTCTCCGATCTCTCCGCCGCACTGTCGGCGGTCCTCGCCTGTTTCCGGCAGGGCGCGAACTCCTGGTCGTCGGTGTTCACCGGTCGGCGCATCGATCGCATCCTCTTCGCCGCCACCAAGGCCGATCTCCTCCACCATGGCTCGCATGACCGGCTCGAGGCGATTTTGCGGCTGGTGCTCGATCGCGCCCTCCAGAGGGTTGCGTTCTCAGGCGCCCGGCTCGACGTTGCCGCGATCGCGGCGATCCGGGCGACCCGCGAGGCGACGGTCAGGCAAGGCGGCGACGTCCTGCCATGCATCGTCGGCACGCCGGAAGCCGGCGAGGTGATCGGCAAAGAGCGGTTCGACGGCGAGACCGAGGCCGCGATCTTTCCGGGCGATCTTCCAGCCGACCCGGCGCAGGCGCTCGACGGCTCGATGGCCGGCACCATCCGGTTCGTGCGGTTCCGGCCGCCGAAGCTCAGCACCCTGCCCCTTCGAACAAGCCCGGCCTTTCCCCATATCAGGCTCGATCGTGCCCTGGAATTTCTGCTCGGAGACCGCTTTCGATGACCAGCACCCGCCGGCCTACCGCGTTTCGGCTGCCGGAAACCGAGGAGATCGAGCTCGAGCCCGATCTGCCGGAGCCGCCGCTGGTCCCGGTCCAGCCGCAGCCGCTGGGGCTGAAACGGTCCTTCCGGTGGGGCAGCCTGCTGGTCTCGGCGGCGACGTCGCTCATCATGCTGTGGGCCGGTTTCGCCGTCACCGGCTTCATCGAGGACCTGTTCGCCCGCTCGGTCGTCCTCGGCGGGGTCGCCCTGTCGTTAGCGGGGCTGATCGCACTGACCCTCGTCGCAATCCTGCTTCGCGAGGTGATCGGGCTCATCAGGTTGAATGCTCTCGGGACGATCCAGGACGATGCCGCCAAGGCGATTGCGGCGGGCGATGCCGCTGCGGCGCAGCAGGCCCTCCGCCATCTGCGACGGCTCTATGGCCGGCGGCCGGAGCTTGCGGCGGCCCTCGTCGATCTCGACCGGCATGAGCACGACATCATGGATCCGGCCGATCGCATGCGGATCGCCGAGCGCGACATTGTGAGCCGGCTCGACGAGACGGCGGGGCGGGTCATCACCCGAGCCTCCCGGCGGGTCACCTTAACGACCGCCGTCATGCCGGCGGCGGCGCTCGACATCCTCTTCGTCGCCGCCATCAATCTCCGCATGCTCAGGGACCTGGCGACGCTCTATGGCGGGCGTCCGGGGTTCATCGGGACATTGCGGCTGGCCCGCATGGTGCTGAGCCACCTGGCGGTGACCGGCGGGCTCGCGCTCACCGACAACATCGTGCAGCACGTGCTCGGCCGCGGCCTGATCGGCCGGCTGTCGGCCCGCTTCGGCGAGGGGGCGGTCAACGGCATCATGACGGCGCGCATCGGCCTGGCCGCCCTCGACATCTGTCGCCCCCTGCCCTTCATCACCCGCCCGAAGCCCGGCCTCGCCGAGTTTCTCCAGCAGGTCGGCGACTTCTCGCCCGAGCGCGAGCGCCCGGCGTGAGCCGTCCTGCTGCGGCGTTTTCGCAATCCGGCGGAACGAAACGATCCTTCGATACTCTTGGATACTGGTCGGTAACCATAATCATGCATAATTTATAAAGAATCGCTGCTGGTCCGTGTTCATGAAACCGCTTCTGTCGACCGTCAACCTTGCGCAGCAACGCCGCCACCAGCGGCGCAATGCCTGGCACACGCTGTTGCTCGGGTGCCTTTCGGGGCTGCTCGTCGCGCTGGTCGCCTGGTCGGCGCTCGGCCTTGCCGGCCTCCTTTGGGCCGGCCTGCTGCTGGCCGGCAGCCTGTGGTCGGTGACGCGCGTTTCGGCGAGCGTCATGCTTGGCCTGTTCCGCGGGCGCGAGCTCGAGGAGAGCGAATGGCCGCAGCTTTTCCGGATCATCCGCGACCTGTCGGCGCGTGCCGATCTCCCGGCGGTGCCGCGCATTTTCTACATGCCGAGCCGGGCCATGAACGCGTTCGCCATCGGCCGCGCCAACGATTCGGCGATCGCGGTGACCGACGGGCTGCTGCGCAAGCTCACCCATCGGCAGCTGGCCGGGGTGCTGGCGCATGAGATGAGCCATATCCGCAAAGGCGATCTCTCGGTGATGGCATTGGCCGACATCCTGTCGCGGATCACTGTGCTGATGTCGGTGGTCGGCCTGGTCGGCGCGGCGATCGTGCCGGCGCTCGGCCTCGAGCGGAATGCCGTGTCGCTGCCGCTGGCCGGCGTGCTCCTTCTCATCGTGGCGCCATCCCTCGGCGGGATGCTTCAGCGGGCGATGTCGCGGGCCCGCGAATATGACGCCGACCTCGACGCGGTCGGCCTGACCGGCGATCCCGAGGGCCTGACCCAGGCGCTTCTGGTGCTCGACCGCCGCCAGCAGGGTGTCTGGGAGCAACTGGTCGTGCCGGGGCTGCGACTGCACCAGCTTTCGGTCTTTCGCACCCATCCGCGCACCGAACGGCGGATCCTGCGGCTGCACAGCCTGCGCGCGCCCCACTCGGCCACCATCGCGCTCCGCCACGCCGAGCGCTCCTTCGTTCCGGCGATCGGCCGTTCCTCGTGACCCGACCGGCTGCCGTCGAGGCGCCAAGGCCCTCCTTCGGCTGGCGGTGGCTCGCCCCGCTGATCTTCGTCTTCCTATGGTCGGGTGGATTCGCGGTCGCCAAGATCGGCCTGCGCGACTCGACGCCGATGGCGTTCCTGGCCGTGCGCTATCTGCTGGTGATCGTCGTCCTCGCCGTGCTTCTCGCCATTGTCAGGCCACCCCTGCCGGCTCATTGGCGCTCCTATGGGCACCTGGCCGTGACGGGCTTCTGCATTCAGGTCCTCTATTTCGGACTGTCCTATCTCGGCTTCTGGCTTGGGGCGTCGGCCGGCGGCCTCGCCTTGATCGTATGCCTCCAGCCCATTCTGGTCGGCCTGCTGGCACCGGGCCTCGTGTCGGAGAGCGTCAATTGGCAGCGCTGGGCCGGTCTGGCCCTCGGCCTAAGCGGTGCGGCGATCGTCATCATCGCGCGCTCGGAGGTCGATCTGCAGTCGCTGCCCGGAACGCTGTGCGCGGTCGGCGCGCTTGCCGGGATCACGGCCGGCACGCTCTACGAGAAACGGTTCGGCCTCAACCACCACCCGGTCCTTGCCAACTTCGTGCAGTATCTGGTGGGCTTCGCGGTGATCGGACCACTGGCGCTCCTGGTCGAGACACCGGCCATCCATTTCACCCAGAGCTTCCTGCTCTGCCTCGCCTATCTGGTCGTCGGCAATTCATTGATTGCGGTCACCTTGCTCCTGGCGATGATCAGGGCCGGCGAGGCCTCGCGGGTCTCGGCATTGTTCTTCCTCGTCCCGCCGGTCGCCGCGGCGATGGCCTTTGTGGCAATCGGCGAGATCATGCCACCGGCGGCATGGCTCGGAATGGCGGTCGCCGCCTTGGGCGTCGCCATCGCCAGCCGCACCTGAGAGGCAGAACCGGAACGGGACACGGGGTCCGCCCATTCCTCACGCGGAATGGATGCCATGGGCCAACACGACGATCCCCCGTCGCTCGCCTCGCCGAGGAGCCTCAAGCCAGGCCTCGATCGTTGTCGCAGGTGCGACCTGTGGCGCGACGCGACGCAGGGCGTGGGCGGCGAGGGCCCGGCGCCGGGCCTGGTGATGCTCGTCGGCGAGCAGCCAGGCGACAATGAGGATCTGGCGGGCGCGCCCTTCGTCGGGCCGGCAGGACGAATCCTCGATGAGGCCCTTGCCGCCGCCGACCTGCCGCGCGAGCGGCTCTACGTCACCAACGCCGTCAAGCACTTCAAGAACGAGCCGCGGGGAAAATTTCGGTTGCACAAGAAACCGGACGCA
>JBEVJH010000202.1:0-14781 GCA_040510355.1 Aestuariivirgaceae bacterium | reverse complement strand
CCGGCACCGGCCGGCGGCCTCGCCCCCGAAGTGCTGGCCGCGATCGACATCCTGACCCCCAACGAGACCGAGACGGCGGCGCTGACCGGCGCCCTGCCTCGCTCGGCCGATGACGGCATCGCCGCGGCCCGGGCGCTGCGCCGGCGCGGCGTCGCCACCGCCATCGTCAAGCTCGGCGCCCGCGGCGTCGCCTATGGTAGCGCCGAGGCGGAAGGGTTCGTGCCCCCCTTCAAGGTCCACGCCATCGACAGCGTGGCGGCCGGCGACTGCTTCAACGGCGCCCTGGCCCATGCGCTGGACCGCGGAGCGGACCTCGCCGCCGCGGTGCGCTACGCCGCCGCCGCCGGCGCCCTGTCCACGACGCGACAGGGCGCGGCCGCCGCCGCCCCGTCGGCTGAAGAAGTGGCTCGGCTGATTGCGGCTGGCTGAGGCTTTCGATAATGTTCCGCCCCCAAGGGTCCCGCCATGCTTGCCTCGATCAGGAGTGATTTCCATGTCGTTCTCGACCGTCAGCCGCCGCCTGTTCATGTCGCTCGCGGCCTCCGCCACCGCGCTTGCAGCCTTCCGGCCCGCTGCGGCAGCCGGGGGCGAGCTCAAGGTCCTCAACTGGCAGGGCTACGGGACCGACGAGAAATGGGCGCTCGATATCTTCGAGAAGAAGACCGGAATCAAAGTCGTCCATGACTATTTCAACTCCGAGCAGGAGATGTTGACCAAGCTCAGGACGAGTCCGGGCACCTATGATGTTGTCTTGATGAACAACATCTACGTCATGGACGCGGTGAACGAGGGGCTTGTTCAGCCGATCGACACCGGCAAGATCACCAATTTCGACAATTTGACCCCGGCGCTTCGCGACTCCGATCGCTTCGTGAAGGACGGCAAGCACTGGGCCATCGCCTGGGTGTGGGGCCTGACCTCCTTCGCCTACAACACCAAGAAGGTCGCCGAGCGCCCCGATACGATCGAGGTGCTGTGGGACAAGGCCCATGCCGGCAAGGTGGGCTGGCGCGACGATGCGCTCGAATCGATCCAGCTCGCCGCCCTCGCCACCGGGCAGGACATGAACAAGCCCGCCGACCTCGACAAGATCAAGAGCAAGCTCGAGGCGCTCAAGCCCCAGATCAAGACCTTCTGGTCGTCCGAGGACGAATGGAACAAATACATGGCCGCCGGCGACTATGATCTTGCGGTCTACTGGTCTGGCTCGGCGGCGCGCTCGAAGAAGGCGATGAAGCTGCCGGTCGAGTTCGTCGTTCCGAAGGAGGGCGCGATCGGCTGGTTCGACGGCCTCACCCTCGCCGCGAAGGGGCCGAATCCGGAGGGCGCCGCCAAGTTCATCGACTTCATGGTGAGCCCGGAATTCTACGTGCGTTGGGACACCGATGTCGGCGCCCCGGCCTCGGCCAACGCCAAGGCCAATGGCGAGCTGCCGGCCGATGCGATGAACCGCACCATCCTGGGCGATCCCGAGGTGGTGAAGCGGGTGCAGTGGATGGCGCCGTTGAGCGACGAGCAGCGCCAGAAGAACCAGGAGCTGTGGGACGAGGTGAAGACCATGCTCGCCCAGTAGCCGCGAGATGGCGGCGCCGCCGCGCCAGCGCCTGGAGATCATCGCCCTGACGGCGCCGGCCTATCTGTGGCTGACCGCGACCGTGTTCCTGCCCCTGATGGCGATGGTCTATTTCAGCTTTCTCACCACCGTCCCGGTGGGCGGCCGCACCGCCAGCTTTACCCTTGCCCACTATGTCAGCTTCTTCACCAAGCCGGTCTACTGGTTCAACGCCTGGCGCTCGATCGAGCTCGGGATCTATGTCACCGCCATCTCGCTGCTCGTCGGCTATCCGGCGGCGCTGGCGCTGTCGCGCCATGTCAGGGGGCGCTGGCGGGAGGCGGTCTTTCTCCTGATCATCCTGCCCTTCTGGAGCAATGCGCTGGTCCGGACCTTCTCCTGGACCATGGTGCTGCGCGAGCCCCTGAACCTCCTCTTCACCTATCCGGCCATCGTCATCGGGCTGGTCCATGCCTATCTGCCCTATGCCATCCTGACCTCCTACATCTCCCTGCAGGCGATCGATGAATCGCTGATCGAGGCCTCGCGCAGCCTCGGTGCCACCACGCTTCAGACCTTCCTGCGTGTCATCCTGCCGCTCAGCATGCCGGGCGTGCTTGCCGCCATCTTCCTGATCTTCGTCCCCGTCATCGGCTCCTTCATGGAGCCCCGCATCCTCGGCGGCAAGGATGCCATCATGCTCGGCCCGATCATCGAGGGCCAGTTCACCGCCGCCTTCAACTGGCCGCTCGGTGCGGCCCTCTCCTTCATGATGCTGGCGATCGTGCTGCTGCTGCTGGCGCTCGCCGCACCGCTGCTCAAGCGCCAGCTCGGGAGCGTCTGATGCGGCCGCTGTCCCAAGCCTATCTCGGCCTGGTCCTCGCCTTCCTCTATCTGCCGATCCTGGTGATGGTGGCGATGGCCTTCAACCGCTCGGCGCTCTATGAGCTGCCCTTCACCTTCGACCTCGTCTGGTTCCGGGAGCTCGCCGGCAATCAGCGGCTCCTCGCCGCCAGCTGGAACAGCGTCTGGATCGCCGCCTGCAACGCCGTCATCGCCACCTTCCTCGGAACCCTCGCGGCGATCGCCTTCGCCCGTTACACCTGGCGCGGCAAGCAGCTGATGCAGCTCCTGCTGTTTCCGCCGATCACCATCCCATGGCTGATCATCGGCACCTCAATGCTGATCTTCTTCTTCTGGACCGGCATCGGTCGCGGCCTTCACGCCATCCTGCTCGGCCACGTCGCGCTGTCGCTGCCCTATGTCATCGTGGTGGTCGGCGCCAGGCTCCAGAGCTTTGGGCCGACCCTCGAGGAGGCCGCCGCCACCCTCGGCGCGACGCCGGTCCAGACCTTCCTGCGGGTGACCCTGCCGATGATCGCGCCGGGCGTCGTCACCGCTGCGCTCTTCGCCTTCGCGGTATCCTTCGACCAGTTCGTCATTTCCTACTTCCTCGCCCCGCCCGGCACCTCGACGCTGCCGGTCGAGATCTACACCGCGATTCGCAAGGGCTTCACGCCGGAGATCAATGCCGTGTCGTCGATCATCATCGTCATCTCGATGGGCTTGATGCTGATGGTCGCGCGCAACTACCGTTTCGGCGGGGAATGATGAGCCGGGTCGACGTCGATCGCGTCAGTAAGCGCTATGGCGAGGTCGTCGCGCTCGATGAGGTCACCATCACCTTCGCCGATGGCGAGTTCTTCGGCCTGCTCGGCCCCTCGGGCTCCGGCAAGACGACGCTGTTGCGCGCCATCGCCGGCTTCGTCATTCCCGATCGCGGCACCATCGCCTTCGATGGCGAGCAGGTCGAGTCGGTGCCGGTCCATCGCCGCGACATCGGCATGGTGTTCAAGAAGTATGCCCTGTTCCCTCATCTCACCGTCGCCGACAATATCGGCTTCGGCCTTGATGTCCGCCATATCGCCCGCAGCGAGCGCGACCGGCGCCTCGCCGACCTCCTGTCATTGGTGCGCCTCGCGGGCTACGGCACCCGCAAGCCGCGCGAGCTGTCGGGCGGCCAGCAGCAGCGTGTCGCCCTGGCGCGCGCCCTCGCCACGCGGCCGCGGGTGCTGCTGCTCGACGAGCCGCTCGGCGCCCTCGACCGGCGATTGCGCCAGGAGATGCAGGTCGAGCTCAGGGACATCCAGCGCGAGACCGGCGTCACCACCATCTTCGTCACCCACGATCAGGAGGAGGCGCTGACCCTCTCCGACCGCATCGCCATCATCAATGAGGGCAGGCTCGTCCAGGTCGGCGCGCCGGTCGAGATCTATGAGCGGCCGCTCAGCCTGTTCGCCGCTCAGTTTCTCGGCGACGCCAATGTGCTGCGCGGCACCGTCGTCGACCGATCGACGCTCCGCCTCGCCGACGGCACCATGATCGTCAGCGCCCTGCCGGCCGCCCCCGTCGCCATCGTCCGTCCCGAGAAGATCAGCGTGCTGCCGGCCGGCGCGCCGGCCCCCGGCAATGTGCTCTCGGGCGAGATCCTCCAGGCGGTCTATTCCGGCGCCAGCATCACCTACCGCATCGGCGTCGCGGCCCTCGGCGACGAGCCGCTTCTCGCCTTCGTGCAGGCGGCGAGCGGCGACGTCCTCAAGCCGGGCGCCCCCGTCCTGGCACGCTGGAGCCCCGAGCAGACGATTCCGCTGGAGGGAGCATGACCGCCCAGTCCACCCATCTCGCCACGCCCAATGTGCCGCTGTCGCGCGCCTGGAACACCTGGACCGCCGACCGCTATGTCGAGATGGATTTCCTCCCCCTCGGCGTACGGATCACGCCGCTGGTCTATGCCGCGAGCCTCGGGCGGGTGTCGCGTTTCGCGCCCGGCGACGAGGTGACGCTGGGCACGCACGCCGTCGATGGCAGCCTTATCGAGGCGCGGCTCGCCCATGGCGGCACCGTTCTCGACTGGCGCTATCGCAAGCCCACGCCCTTCGACCTCGTCGGCGGCTGGCGGACCGTCCGCACCGGCGAATGGGGCCTGCGGGTCTGGGTCGTGCTCTGCCTCTCCGCCGACCATGGCGGCGCCTGGCATTTCGACGAGGCGACCAAGGCCGCCAGCTTCACCCGCGGGCCGCGAACCGTCGCGCTCATCGCCCGGAAGGCGCCGCTCCTGGTCACCGGCCATGACGGCATCGCGGCGCTCATCGAGGAATATGAGCGCAAGGGCTATTGGCACCTCGCCTCGCGCAGCACCGGCGCGCCCGTGCTGGCGCTGCGCTTCAATCTCGACGAGGCGCCCGAGCTGACCTTCGCCGCCGGCATCGCCGACCGGCCGGACCGCGCCGTCGAGCGGGCGCGCGCGCTGCTCCAGCTGCCGGAGCCTGCCGGGCAGGGCACGCCCGCCGCGGATGACCCGGTGGCCGCCATTCGCGACGTCATGGGCTGGAACGCTCTTTACGACCGCACCAATCACCGGCCCTACATCACCTGCTCGCGCAATTGGGACCTCAACAAATTCGGCGGCTTCGGCTTCTGGCTCAACGACACCGTCATCAACGCCTTTCTGGTCGCCCTGTTCGATCTCGACCAGGCCCGCGAGAACCTGTCCCTCGTCTTCGCCGGCGCGACGCCCGAGGGCAACCTGCCCTGCATCCTCACCGGCAACGACCAGTGGGTCGACCGCACCCAGAGCCCGATCGCCTCGCTGATCCTGTGGATGCTGTGGCTGCGCTCCGGCGAGCGGAGCCTGCTCGGCGCCGCCTGGCCGCTCTTGTCGCGCAACAATGATTGGCTCTTCGCCACCCGCGACGGCAATCGCAACGGCATTCTCGAATTCGGCTCGAGCCCGCTCGGCATGGGTCTCTATCGCGGCACCAAGCTCGCCGCCAAGGACGAGTCCTTCATGGACAATTCGCCGGTTCATGACGAGGCCAGCTTCATCGAGGAGACCGGGACGCTCGACTGCGAGGATGTCGGGCTCAACTGCCTCGCCTGCCTCGACAGCGAGATGCTGGGGCGCATCGCCGATGTGCTCGGTCTCGACGCGGCGCGCAAATATCATGACCGTGCCGCCAAGCTGAAGGGCATCATCGGCAGCCACTTTTGGGACGACCGGAGGCACATCTTCGCCAACCGCCTGTGGTCGGGAGCCTTCGTCAGGAGCCTCGCTCCGACCAGCTTCTATCCGCTGCTCTGCGGTGCCGCCGATGACGCGCAGCGCCACCATCTGCTCGCCCATCTCGACGACGAGCAGGCCTTTGGCGGCGCGTTCGGCCTGCCCTCGGTCGCCCGCGCCGATCCGGCGTTCGGCGACAACACTTACTGGCGCGGCCGGATCTGGCCGATTCTCAACTGGCTGGTCTGGCTCGGGCTCCACCGCTCGGGCGAGCACGAGGCGGCGGCGCGGCTGTCGGCAAAGGGGCGTGAACTGTTCGTCGCATCGTTCCGGGACCGGCGGCTCTGTCCTGAGAACTATCACGCCTTGAGCGGCGAGGGGCTCGACCAGCCCGACACCGATCCGTTCTATTCCTGGAGCGCCCTTCTCCCCTATATGGACCTTGCGGAGCTCATGGACATCTCGCCCTTCGACGGCTGGACCCTGACCAACCGGGGAGCCGACGAGGCATTGGCGCCGGTGCTGACGCCAGCGGGGCCGGTCGCGGTCGAGCGTCGCGATGGCGTCCTGACCCTGTCGCGCCATGGCGAGCCGTTCCTCACCACCGACATCGCGGGCCGCATCACCGATCTGGCCCTGACCGACGAGCGGGTGGCGTGCACGCTGCCGGCAAAGGTCGCGGCCGGTGCAAAGCTGCGCGTGCGGAGCAATCGCGAGATTCTGCTGTGCCGGCAGGCGGACCAGACCCTCGCGCCGCAGGTCTCGGGTGACTGGATCGAGATCACGCTCGCGGCAACCGGCGAGCATCCCGAGCCCTTCCGCCTCCTCTTCGCGTGACCGCCGCGGCCGTTGCCTGCGACCCCGCCCCTATGGCAGGCTCGCCCCCGGCAAAATCGAGGTCGGTTGTGGTTCCATTCACCCGGCGGTCATTGATCAAGGCATCGGCGGTCCTGGCGGGGTCGCTCGCCATTGGGCGCGCCTTGGCGCAGACCGGCCAGGAGGTCGACTCGCTGCAACCCGGCCAGTTCACTTGGACGCCGGAGCGCTCGCCCGAGGGGCCGGTCGCGATCATCGTCTCGATCCCGCGGCAGCGCGTCTATGTCTATCGCAATGGCCTGTTGATCGGCGTCTCGACCTGCTCGACCGGCAAGCCCGGCCACGACACGCCGACCGGCGTGTTCACTGTCCTGCAAAAGGCCAAGACCCACACCTCGAGCCAATATGACGAGGCGATGCCCGACATGGAGCGCCTGACCTGGCAGGGCATCGCGCTTCATGTCGGCGATCTGCCCGGCTACCCGTCGTCGCATGGCTGCGTCCACCTTCCGCAGGCCTTTGCCGATCAGGTCTACGCCGCAACCAGGATCGGCACGCCGGTGATCATTGCCGGCAGCCACAGCGAGCCGGTCGCCATTGCCGAGCCCGGACAGATTCTCGGGCCGGCCGCGCTCCAGGAGATCAAATCCAAGCTCGGCGGCGCCATGCCGTCCGCCACTGCCTCGAGCGCCGTCATGTCGATTCTGGTCTCGAGCGCCGATCGGCGCATCTATGTCATGGAGAACGAGCAGATCGTCGCGAGCGGCGCCGCCACCATCAGCGACCCCGAAAAGCCGCTCGGATCCAACATCTTCATCTGGCAGGGCGGCGATGCCGCCGGCTCGACCTGGCTCGCCATGGGCTTTCATCCTGCTCCCGAGGATGCGGCCGTGCCCGATTCCTCGCTGCTCGGACGGATCGACGGCGCTCCCGAGGTGATGAAAGCCATTCGCGACCGGCTGAAGGTCGGCACCATGCTGGTCACCACCGATCTGCCCGCCAGCCCCGAGACGCGCAGCGCCCCGGATTTCACCATCATCGACGCGCCGGCAAGCTAAGGCAGCTCGCCGTCGTCGACCGCCTCGTCGAGGATCGCGGTGCTGGCAGCCCCGAGGATCGCCACCCCCACCATCAGGAGCAGCACGACCGGGACCCCCCAATCGGCCTTGATGATCGGCAGCAGGAAGACGCCGAGCGTTGCACCAAGCTTGGCGACCGCGGCCGCGAGCCCATTGGCGCTGGCCCTGAGCGTGGTGGGAAACAGCGCCGAGGCCATCGCGAAGGTCGTCGAGTTCGGGCCGGCATTCATGGCCAAGTTGAACAGCACGAAGCCTGCGAGGATCCAGACCGTCTTCGTCGCGCCGTCCCCTGTCATCTGGGCCGCCATGAACAGGATGCCCATCGCCGCCGCCATCAGCAGGAAGCCGACGACCTGCATCCGGACCCGGCCGAAGCGGGGCACTGTCCAGAGTCCGATCAGAAACCCGAGAAGCAAGAACAGGTCGATCGCCCCCGAGCCCGTAATGTCCACCCGCTCACCGGCGAGCGTGCCGGAATGAGCCTTGCCGAAATGGATGGCAGCCAGGATGACCGGCGTGAACAGGCCGACCCCATAGGTCGCAATATCGAGGAGAAACCAGGGCAGGGCCGCGAGCGCCATGCGCTTGCGATAGGTCCCCGAGAGCAGCACGCCGTAGCCCTGGGCCTCGCCAGGCGTCGCCGTCGCTGGTGCTGCTGCGGGATTCGCATCTGGCATTGCGGCGACGACCCTGGCCAGCACCGCCTTCGCCTCGGCCAGCCGCCCGACGCTGGCGAGCCAGCGTGCGCTCTCCGGCAGACCGAGCCGCAAGAGCAGGAACAACGCTGCCGCGGCCGCCTCGCCGAACAGGAACCACCGCCACAGGGCCGTGGAATCGCTGATCGAGATCAACGCCAGGCTGAGCGCCGCCGCCGACCGACTGGCAGGCGATCGTCGCGACCATCATCCGGCTGCGGATCTGCCGCGGCATCCATTCCGCCACATAGGCGGCGCTGACCGGGAAATCGATGCCGATCCCGATCCCCACGAGCAGCTGTCCGGCGATCAACGTGCCCGCATCATCGGCGAGCGCGCTGATCACCGCGCCGGTGACGATGATCAGCATGTCGAGCAGCATCATCGGCCGGCGCCCGAGCCGATCCGCCGCCGGTCCGCCGAGCGCCGCGCCGGCCACCGCGCCGAACACCAGCGCCGCCGCCAGCAGGCCCTGCACATGCGGGGCGATGTCGAAGCGGGCGACGATCAGCGGCATCGCCACCCCGAGCGTGAACACCGCCATGCCGTCGAGCAGCGTGCCGCCGGCGGCCAGCAGCCACAGCCGATAGTCGATGCGCCGGACCGGCGCGCCGTCGATGATCGTCGCGATGGTGTCCTGTTGCGGCGTCATGGCTAGAGCCGGTCGGACACCATGGCGATGTAGCGCCGTCTGAGCGCCGATGAATCATCGGCGACGCCGTAGATCGCCCGCTTCACGATGTCGATGATGAACAGCCAGGCCACCAGATAGACGATGAGCCAGCCCACCGCCTGCCAGGAGAGCGGGGCGACGAACCAGCCATTGACCGCCATCAGGACGGCCAGGAGCTCGGTGGCGAGCAATGCGCCGAGCAGCGGCAGGCTCGGCCATGGCCGCTGGAAGAACCACTTGCGTGTCCGCGTGTTGTAGAGCAGCAAATGGCCGCCGACCGCCAGCTGCAGGAACATCAGCGTCCTGAGCTCGTCCGGTGTCGCGAGGCCGAAACGCGCCTGCAGCTCCGGGTCGGCGATCACCTTCATGCCGATCAGCAGCAGCCCGAAGGTCTCGGCCGCGACGAACACCGCGATCGCGCTGGCAATCACCAGGAGGCGCGTGATCCGCCAGCGGATCGGCTGGCGCGCCACCTCGGTATTGTCATAGGCGATGGCCATGATCGGCGCATCGTCGAGCAGCGCCAGGATGACGATCATCACCGCCGTCAGCGGCTTGAAGCCGAACACGATCGTCGACATCACCACCAAGACCATGATGTTGATGGTGAGCGCGATGCGATAGAGCGTGTAGCTGGTGATGCGGGCGAAGATGCGCCGCGCCTCATCGATCGCATTGGCGATCACCGTGAGCCCCGGCGTCGTCAGGATGAGCGCCGCGGCGCTCCGCGCCGCATCGGTCGCGCCGCTCACCGCCGTGCCGCAATCCGCCTGCTTGAGCGCCGGTGCGTCATTGACGCCGTCACCGGTCATCGCCACCAGATGCCCGCGCGACTGCAGCGCCTTGACGATCGCATATTTGTGCTCGGGATAGACCCGCGCGAAGCCGTCCGCCTTGTCGATCTTCTCCGCCATCGCGGCGGAGATCGCATCCGGATTGAAATTTGCCGGGAAGAAGTCGCCGGCGCTGATGATGTTGTCGCCCATCCCGAGCTGCCGCGCCATCTCCCGGGCCACCGCCGTATCGTCGCCGGTGACCATCTTGACGCGGATGCCCTTGCTCTCGACATCGGCGATTGTCGCCTTGGAGTCGTCGCGCGGCGGATCCGACATCGGCAGGATTGCCAGGAGCGACCAATCCTCGGTGCCCGGCGCCGTCCGCGCCATCGCCAGCGTGCGATAGCCGCGCGCCCCCAGATCGTCGACGCTCGCCCGCGCCTTGGCCATCGCCGCCGGATCGAGCTTGCAAAGCTCGAAGATCACTTCCGGCATGCCCTTGGAGACCTTGAAGGACGGACCCGCGCCCTGCTGCACCGTCGCCTCGGTGCGCTTGTGCACCGGGTCGAACGGCACGAAGGCGAGCTGGCGGAAGGGCTTGAGTTCGCTTCGGTCGGGAACCGCCCGCATGACTGCCACATCGAGCGCATCGGGGCTGGCCTCGGCGGTGGCGAGCGCCGCCGCGAGAATCGCCTCCTCGGCGGATTTGGCGGCGAACAGCACCGGCGGATCGAGGGTGAGCTCGTTCTTGGTGAGCGTGCCGGTCTTGTCCGAGCACAGAATATCGACGCCGGCCATCTCCTCGATCGCCGACAGCTTCGAGACGATCGCCTTCTGCCTGGCGAGGGCGAGCGCGCCGAGCGCCATGGTGATCGAGAACACCGCCGGCATGGCGACCGGGATCGACGCGACCAGCAGGATCAGCACGAACTGCAGGATGGAGAGCGCGTCCTGCCACTGCCAATGCGCCGGCGCCACGATGTCGCGATAGACGTCGAACCCCACCATGATGAGCGCCAGCGCGATGGCGATCACCACCAGGAAGTCGCCGATCTCGAACACCGCCCGTTGGCCATGGCTGACGGCGCCGGCCGACGCGACGAGCTTGGCGGTGCGCCCGAACAGCGTGTTGCTCCCGGTGGTGACGACCTCGCCGGTCATGTCGCCGTCCTTGATGACGCTGCCCGAATAGGCCGTGTCGCCGATCTTCTTGGCGACCGGGAGCGATTCGCCGGTCAATGAGGATTGGTCGATCGACGCCGAGGTGCCGCCGATGAGCTTAAGGTCGGCAGGCACGATCTGGCCGATATGGAGCCGCACGATATCGCCCGGAACCAGGAGCTCCGCCGCGATGACCTGCCATTTGCCGTCCCTCAGCACGTCGGCCTCGGGCGCCAGTCCCTTCTTCAGCGCCGCCAGCGCATTGGCCGCCTTATGGTCCTGCCAGAAGCCGATGATCGCGTTGAAGAAGAGGAGCGCGGTGATGATCGCGAAGTCCGACCATCGTCCGAGCAGGGCGGAGATCACCGCCGCCGCCTCGATCATATAGGCGATCGAGCCGGTGAAATAGCGCAGCAGCCGCTTGAGCTGGCTGTCCTGCTTCTGAACGATGCCGTTGATGCCGTATTTGGCGAGCCTTTGCTGCGCTTCCGCCGCGGTCAGGCCGGTGGCCTGATCGGTGGCGGGCGGCACGGCCGCATCCGGCGCGTTCATCGCCCGGCGCCGGCTTCGGCAGCCTTCATCTCGCCAGGCACCTGGTCCTTCTTCTTGTCCTTCTTCTGCTCGCTCGCGGCGGCATGGTACTTGCGCCGGATGGCATCGAGATCGACGGTCGGGGCCGGGGTCTTCAGCTTCATGTCGTCGAGCGTGTCGGCCAGGATCTTCGAGATGACGAGATTGCGGAACCATTTGCGGTCGGACGGCACGATGAACCACGGCGCCTCCTTGGTGCTGGTGAGCCGCAATGCGTCCTCGAACGCCTCGGTGTAGTCCTCCCACAGCTCGCGCTCGGTATAGTCGCTCTCGCTGATCTTCCAGTTGCGGTCGGGGTCGTTGAGCCGGTCGGCGAAGCGCTCCAGCTGCTCCTGCGGGCTGATATGCAGGAAGAACTTCATCACCTTGACGCCGTTCTCGGACATCAGCTCCTCGAACTGGCGGATGCGTTCATAGCGCTTGCTCCACACCGACTTGGGCACCAGCTTGTGCACCCTGACCACCAGCACGTCCTCGTAGTGCGAGCGGTTGAAGATGGTGATCTGGCCCTTGGCCGGCTCATGCGGGTGAACCCGCCAGAGAAAGTCATGCTGGAGCTCGATCGGCGTCGGCTCCTTGAAGTCCGCCACCTTCACGCCTTGCGGATTGGTGCCGCTGATCACGTGCCGGATCGTGCCGTCCTTGCCCGCCGCATCGAGCCCTTGCAGCACCACCAGCAGCGAGCGCTGATTCTCGGCATAGAGCTTGTATTGCAGCTTCTGCAGCCGCGCGACGTGGCGGCTGGTCTCCGCCTTGGCCTCGTCGTCATCCTTGTATTTCCCGGTGTCGGCCGGATCGAAGCGCGACAATTTGAGCTTGGCATCCGGCTCGACGAAGAAGCGTTGCTTGAATCCCATGGCGCTGACCTGAAGGTGGAAAAGCCGGATTATATCCTGTACGGAGCATTTTTCGGCAATAGCGACCTATGGTTAAGGCCCGGCAGCCTTCCGGGTGCCTACCGATGGTGGTATAGATCGCTTGTGACAACACGGAAGCACATCGCCCGCTGTTTGCTGCTGCTGGCCGCCACGGCGTTCCTCTCCGGCGGGTCCGCCTTTGGCCAGAACGCCCCCACCGACTACCGCATGTGGCAGCGCGGCTACGACCGCTCGACCGTCTATCGCAGCATGAACCAGCGATTGACCGCGCCGCGGGTCGTGCCGGCGCCGCGCGTGGTCGTTCCCGACAGCCCGCTCGGCCAGCCTCGGCTCGAGGGCCCGTCCCGGGCCTATCGCGGCTCGCTCCCGAAATTCAGCCCGGAATGGCTGGACTATTGCCGCGCCAAGTATAATTCTTTCAATCCGCGAACCGGAAAATATCTGAGTTATGGCGGCGTTTACCGAACCTGTCGTTAAGTGATGCTAATGTCTGTCGCGTGATTCGAGGGATTGAGCCGATGTTGATCCGCACTCTTGCCGCCGCCGCCGCTGTTTCGGCGCTCGTCGCCGGCCTTGGCAGCGCCGCCCCGCCGGCCGCCGCCCACCTCCTTTTCGACACCGAGCGCCCGCCCTATTGCTATGGCTGCGCCCGTGAATATCTGAGGTGGCGCCGCATCTTCGAGCGCACCAAGCCATGGCGCGTCTATCAGCGCGAGCTGCATGAGACGATCCCGTTCATCCCGCCGGACCGGACCTATTACGGCGTCCGCTCCTATTTCCATCCAGGGCCGGACTACTTTCCCAGATGACGGCTGCGCCGTCGGCTGACACGCTGCGGCGGCTCGCTCGGATCACCGGTGCTGCCTATGCTCTGACCGAGCCGGAGGCGATGCAGCCCTATTTGTCGGAGCCGCGCCAGCGCTGGCACGGCCGCGCCGCCATGGTGCTCAGGCCCCGCACCACCGCCGAGGTCGCGGCCATCCTGGCGATCGCCGATGCCACCGGCACGGCCATCGTTCCACAATCGGGCAACACCGGCCTGGTCGGCGGCCAGATCGCCTCCGCAAGCGGTCATGAGGTGGTGCTGGTGCTCGACCGCATGACGGCGATCCGCGACATCGACACCCTCAACGACACCTTGACCGTCGAGGCGGGCGTCACCCTCGCCGCCGTCCAGCAGCAGGCGCTCGCCGTCGATCGCCTCTTTCCCCTGAGCCTCGCCTCCGAAGGCTCCTGCCGGGTCGGCGGCGTGCTCGCCACCAATGCCGGCGGCGTCGCCGTCCTGACCTACGGCAACGCCCGCAATCTCTGCCTCGGCCTTGAGGTGGTGCTGGCCGACGGCCGCGTCTGGAGCGGCCTCAACCGGCTGCGCAAGGACAATACCGGCTATGACCTGAAGCAGCTCTTCATCGGCAGCGAAGGCACGCTTGGCGTAATCACCGCCGCGGTGCTGCGGCTGTTCCCGGCGATCCGCGACCGCGCCACCGCCTTTGCCGCGCTCGCGACGCCCGACGCCGCCCTCGCTCTCTTCACGCTCGCCCGCGACCGGGCGGCGAGCCGGCTGACCGCCTTCGAGCTCATCCCGCGCATCGGCCTCGACTTCACCATCCGCCACGCCGGCTGCCGCGACCCTCTCGCGGCGCCGGCGCCCTGGTACGTGCTCATCGAGCTCACCGACCAGGCATCGTCCGGCACGCTTGAGGACAGCCTCGCGGCGATCCTGGAACAAGCGGTCGAGCGCGGCCTCGTCGGCGATGCCGCGATTGCCGCGAGCGCCGCCCAGATCAATGACTTCTGGCGCATTCGTGAATCACTGTCGGAAGTCCAGAAGCACGAAGGCGCCTCGATCAAGCACGACGTGTCGGTGCCGCTCTCGAACATTGCGCGCTTCATCGACGATGCCACCGCCGCCGTTCTGGCGATCGCGCCGCTGAGCCGGCCGGTTCCCTTCGGCCATCTCGGCGACGGGAACATCCATTTCAACGTCAGCCAGCCGGCCGGCGCCGACCGCGCCCGCTTCCTCGGCCAGGCCGACCAGATCACCGCCCGCATCTACGAGGTGGTGCAGGCGCTCGACGGCTCGATCAGTGCCGAGCATGGCATCGGCCAGATGAAGCGCGCGCTCATGCCGCGCATCAAATCGCCGGTCGAGCTCGCCATGATGCGCGCCGTCAAGCAGGCGCTCGACCCCAAGGGCCTGCTCAACCCGGGGAAGCTTCTGCCTTGACGACCTTGGGCTTGAGCTTGTGCTTGACGTCGCGCAGGATCTCGCGCGCCGCATTGTGCCCCGGTATCCCCGACACGCCGCCGCCCGGATGGGCCGACGAGCCGCAGAGATAGAGCCCGGCGATCGGCGTGCGATAATCGGCATAGCCCGAGACCGGCCGCTGGAAGAACAGCTGATCGGGCGACAGCTCGCCCTGGAAGATATGGCCGTTCGGCAGCCCGACGATCCGCTCGATATCGGGCGCCACCAGCACCTGCGCCGCGATCACGTCAT
>JBEVJH010000201.1:0-4490 GCA_040510355.1 Aestuariivirgaceae bacterium | reverse complement strand
GCAATGTTGATCGCCCGCTCGGCGCATGTGTGCGGCATGGTCAAACCCAAGGCATATGTCTATGATCGCGCCCGCCGGGTTGAGCAAGAGAAGAAGAGCGTATGGCGATCAAGAGAATCGACGTCGGGCCAAGAATGAGCCAGGCCGTCATCAACAACAACATGGTCTATCTCTCGGGCCTGGTGGCGCACAACAACAAGGGTAAGTCCGTCAGGGAACAGACGACCGAGATCCTGGCAAGCATCGACAACTACCTCAAGCAGGCGGGCACCGACAAAACCAAGCTGATCTCGACCAATATCTGGCTCGCCGACATCAAGACCTTCTCGGAGATGAACGAGGTCTGGGACAAGTGGGTGTCGCCCGGAAACACGCCGGTGCGGGCCACCGTCGAGGCCAAGCTGGCAGCGCCGGAATTCACCGTCGAGATCATGGTCGTCGCCGCGCTCTAGCTCACGAAGGTGCTGCATGAAGGTCATCGTCCTCGGTGCCGGCATCGTCGGCATCACCACCGCCTACGAGCTCAACCGCGACGGCCATGAGGTCACGGTCATCGACCGCGAAGCGGAGCCCGCGTCGTTCACCAGCTATGCCAATGCCGGGCTGATCGCGCCGGCGCATTCCTATGCCTGGTCGTCACCGGCGGCGCCGCGCACCCTGCTCAAATCGCTGTGGCGCAACGACCAGGCGCTCAGGCTCAAGCCCAATCTCGATCGCGGCTTCCTGTCGTGGATGTGGCAATTCTGGCGGGAATGCACGGCCGAGAAGGCGGCGCTCAACACGACACGCAAGGTCAGGCTGTGCAATTATTCGCAATCGGTCATGCATGAGACCCTGAAGCGAGCGCCGGTCGACTATGCCGGCCGGCAGGGCGGCCTCATCTATTTCTACCGCTCGCCCGAGACCTTCGAAGCCGCGGCGGTGAAATCGCAGATCCTCAAGGACAATGGCTGCGACATCCGCGCGCTCGACCGCGAGGAGGCGGTCAAGCTCGACCCGGCGCTCGAGGGGGTGAAGGACCAAATCGCCGGCGCGCTTTACGCCGCCAATGACGAAAGTGGCGACTGCCGGCTGTTCGCGCGCAATCTCGGCAAATGGCTGGCCGAGCGCGGCGTGACCTTCAAGTTCGGCACGACCGTCACCGGTTTCGAGATGGAAGGCGATGCCGTCAAGGCGGTGGTCACCGACAAGGGGCGGTTCAGCGCCGACGTCTATGTGCTGAGCCTCGGCATCTACAGCCCGCAGCTCGGGCGCGAGCTCGGAGTCGACCTGCCGATCTATCCGGTCAAGGGCTACTCGATCACGGTGCCGGTGGCCGGGCGGAACAACACGCCGCGGATCGGCGGGGTGGACGAGGAGAACCTGACGGCCTATTGCCCGATGGGCGACCGGATGAGGGTCACCGCCACGGCGGAGTTCTCGGGCTACGACAACAGTCATCGGCCAGACGACTTCCGGCATATGCTCAAGGTGATCAAGGGGCTGTTCCCGGACGGCGCCGACTATTCGCGCGCGGAATACTGGGCCGGACTGAGGCCGATGACGCCGCAGGGAACGCCGATTCTCGGCCCGGGACGGCAGCGCAATTTATGGCTCAACACCGGCCAGGGCCATATGGGATGGACGATGAGCCATGGCGGGGCGCGCATCACCGCCGATCTGATCGCCGGCCGCAAGCCCGCCATCCCGCTCGACGGGCTGACGCTCGCCAGGTGAATTCCTGGCGTAAATTTAAGGTTGTTTCCGTTTGACACTCGGGCCCGGCCAAGGGCAGCATGAACCGTTACGACGGACCGGGCCCCCGTGCCCAGCCCGTCAGGGAGGAAATGATCGAGCCACTGCAGGGCGACGACCCGCTGCAACAGCGGGCGCTGCGGCTCGGTGCTATCGCGGAAGGAGTTCCAGATGAAAAGATTGCTGTCCCTGGGCATTTCGGCCTTGGCCGTGGCCGCGCTGTCGGTCGGCTGGACATTGGCCGGTCAGGCGGCGGAAACGAAAGGCCCCGTCACCGATGACCTCGGTGTGGTGGAGATCCCGAAGGATGCGCCGATCACCATCGGCGGGTACTGGGTGATCTCGGGTCCCGATACGGCGCTCGGCCTTGACTCCAAGCGTGGCGCCGAAATCGCTTTCGACGAGGTCAACAACAAGATCGCCGGCCATGATATCCAGATGGTCGTCGAGGACGATTCATGCAATGCCGAGGGCGGACAGACGGCGGCGACCAAGCTGTCGACGGTGCCCAACATCGTGGCTGTGCTCGGCCCGGCCTGCTCGAGCGCGGCGACGGCTGCTGCGCCGATCCTGTGGAAGGCCGGCATCGTCGACATCGGCACCGCCACCACGGCGCCGTCGCTCACCGCGGCCGACCGCAAGCCGGAGTATTTCGGCTATATGCGGACGATCTATTCGGATGCCGACCAGGGTTACAACGACGCCGAATATTTCTTCAAGGAGCTGAAGTGCAAGACGCTCGCCACCGTTCATGACGGCAGCCCCTATGCGTCGCAGCTCGCCAAGGCGGCAGCCAACCACTTCAAGGAGCTCGGCGGCGAAGTGGTCGCCGAGGAGGCGGTGACGCCGACCGACGTCGACATGCGGCCAATGCTGACCGGCATCGCCACCAAGAAGCCCTGCGTGTTCTACCTGCCGATCTTCGTCGCCTCGACGGCGCAGATCATCCGCCAGGCGCCGGAGATCCCGGGCCTCAAGGGCACTCACATCATCGGCGGCAGCGCGGTGATGGCCCCCGGCCTGCTCGAAGCGGCGGGCGACGCAGCCAAGGACTTCATCATCACCAATGTCGATATCTCGCCGGAGGCGATGGGCAAGAAGTATCCGGAGTTCGTCGAGAAATATAAGGCGAAGTACGGCGAAGGCCCGATCAACGCCTTCCATGCCCAGGCCTATGACGCCGCGGCGATCCTCGCCAAGGCGATCGAGAAGGTGGCGAAGACCGACGACCAGGGCAACCTGTATATCGGCCGCAAGGCGCTCAGGGACGAGCTGTTCGCGACCAAGGGATATGAAGGCATTTCCGGCCCGATCAACTGCAATGAGCACGGCCAGTGCGGCGCCTTCAACTTCGCCGTCTACCAGTTCACCGATGGCGATCCCTCGACCTTCGAGGCAGGCAAGAACCCGAAAAAGATCTTTTCGGCGAAGTGACCGAATGGCTTGACACCATCCCTCTCCCCGTCCGCGGGGAGAGGGTTTCCGGCTTTATGGCCGTGATTTGTGGAATCCCGTCATGACGGCGAGCGCCGAGCACACTCCAACAACGTCCGAGACCTTCAGCGGCCTCCACAAGATCACGTTCGTCGACATCATTCTCTGGGGCCTCAGGATCGCCCTCCTCCTGGTGGTGGTCGGCGGCACCATCGGCACCCTCATCAAGGGCACCTACTCCACCGACCAGTGGCTCGACTTCTTCCTGTTCGGACTGACCATCGGCGGCGTCTATGCGTTGATCGCGCTCGGCTACACCATGGTCTACGGCATTCTGCGGCTGATCAACTTCGCGCATGGCGACATCACCATGACCGGAGCATTCTCGGCCTTCTTCCTGGCGCGCAGCCTCGATCGCGCCGGCCTTCTCGACGCTTATCCGATCCTGTCGATGACGGCGATCATGCTGCTGTCGATGGCGGTCTGCACCGCGACGGCGCTGATCGTCGAGCGGATCTGCTACCGGCCGTTCCGCCATGTCGCATCGCTCGCGCCGCTGATCTGCGCGATCGGGGCGTCCTTCGTCATCCAGCATACCTTCCGCGGCATGTTCGGCAACAATGTCCGGTCCTATCCCGATCCGGAATGGATGAAGGGCTCGTTCGACGTGTTCGGCTACGACATCCCGGTGATCCAGCCGATCGTCATCATCACGGCCCTGGTGGCGATGCTGTTTCTCTATCTGATCGTGCAGAAGACCAAGATGGGGATGGCGATGCGGGCGGTCTCGGAGGACCGCGACGCGGCGGCGCTCATGGGCATCGACAGCAACAGGGTGATCATCTTCACCTTCGTGCTCGGCGCCTGCATGGCCGGGATCGGCGGCGTGCTCTACTGCTTCGTCTACAAGCAGATCTACTTCTATTCGGGCTTCATACCGGGCATCAAGGCGTTCTCGGCGGCGGTGCTCGGCGGCATCGGCAACATACCGGGCGCGATGATCGGCGGGTTCTTTCTCGGGATCGTCGAATCGGTGGGCCCGGCGCTCTTCCTGGACGGCATCGGCATCCCGGCGCCCTATCAGCTGCGCGATCTCATCGCCTTCACCCTGCTGGTGGTGGTGCTGGTGTTCCGTCCCCAGGGTCTCCTCGGCGAAACCCTTGCCAAGAAGAGGGCCTGAGCATGTCGTTCGACGTCGTTGCCTCCAGCAGGATCGAGACCGAGGAAACGCGACCCTGGAGACATACGCTGCAGGTCGGCATACAGCTCGGAGTCACTGCCTTCATGCTGGCGCTGGTCGGCATTCTCGGCATGTTCAACAA
>JBEVJH010000200.1:0-2880 GCA_040510355.1 Aestuariivirgaceae bacterium | reverse complement strand
CGCTGTTGCTTGGTCATGCCATGCCTCCCGTTGCTCCAACGGTTTGGCTTGCCACCGCTGCGTGCGGGGCGGCTCCAAGCGCGCGGACGATCGGCGGGGCGGGTGGGGGCGGCATCGGTTGTCGCCCTGCCGGCTGCGCCAGCGGCGAGGCCGGCGCCATCGGTGCCGTTGCGGTCGGGAGCGCGCCTAACGGGGCTGGTGTCTGGGCCGCCCCGCCAGGGGTGACGGCTGCGGCGGCAGGCGGAGTGGACGTGGCCGTCGTCCGTTCCTGGTCCCAGTCAGTCAGCGCCTGGGCGATCCTCGCTTTGATCTCGGGCTCGTGGTCGAACGCTTCAATCAGCCGCGCAGCGATCTGAGCAACATCGACCGCCGCGACGTCGCGGCTTGTGGCGTCGGCATCGGTGGCCGGCGCCCGGTCGTGGCCGGCAAGCCGCACCAGGCTGTCGAGCGTGCGCTTCACGGAGTTCAAGCCGTTCAGCGCAACCGACAGCGAGCCTTGCTGCTGAGCCTGCTGAACGATCTGGTCGATCTGTTGGCGCAGTTCGAGATAGTGCCCGGCCAGCGCCTCGCGACCCGGCAATAGCTCCAGCGCGGCGCTTCCGCGGGCCGCTTCTTGCTTGATCGCGTTGCTAGGCCCGAGCTTGAGGCAGTTGACCCGATGCCGGTACAGGCTCGAGGTGGTCAGTTCATAGTCGCGCGCCAGCCGCGCCGTCGGTTCCCCGGCGGCGAGGCGGCGGTCGATCTCCGGCCGCTTCAGATGCTGACAAATGGTACATGATCGTGACATGCCCCCATCAAAGGGCCGCGACCTTAATTGATCGTAAACCAAGCTTCCCAAATCTTCTGGCCGCGGTGATTCGTCTTAATGCTCTCGAAATTGTTCGGTATTTCGGGGCTTTTCGAATAATCATTCGAAATCCCGGTTCGCCGCTCCGGCCGGGCAGGGCCTTGGCAGTGGTCCGAGCGGCGGCCGATCTAGGGCTTGGCGCCGCCATTGTCCGTGGTTGGGCGATTTCCCCGGTCGCGTCCAACAATCGGGGGCGGTCGCTCCCATGCCGATGGCTGTTCGAAAAAGTTCGGTAAGAGCCGAGAGGGGTGTGCCCGCGTGCGGTCAGAGCGACTTGGCCGGTGGGTAGGATTTTGTTCTGCGACGCATGCCATACGCACGAACCCCGAAGAGAGCCACTCTCGACGTCATAAGACGTGATCTCGTAGATGTCGGCCGAGTTCATCGACGAGAACGGCGGCGGCCCCGGTGTTCGGTTGCGTAAGCCGGCAAGAGGCAAGGGTGGTTGGCGAAACGAAGCCAATTTGTCGAATAGTTAGAAGGGGAACAGGTTTCGACGACGTCGAGCTTATCGTAACTGAATCAGATTCTAGCGGGGGATCGTACAAGCAAAAGGGCCCGGCTTTTGGCCGGGCCCTTCGCATTTTCAGCGAGCGCGAGGGTCTACATCATCCCGCCCATGCCGCCCATTCCACCCATGCCGCCGCCGCCCGGCATGGCCGGCGCGGCTTCCTTCGGCAATTCGGCGACCATCGCCTCGGTGGTGACCAGCAGGCCGGCAACCGACGCCGCGTCCTGAAGAGCGCGGCGCACGACCTTGGCCGGGTCGATGATGCCCTTCTCAACTAGGTCGACGTACTCCTCGTTCTGCGCGTCGAACCCGAACGTCTCGGACTTCGATTCCATGATCTTATTGACCACGATCGAGCCTTCCACACCGGAGTTCTCGGCGATCTGGCGTACCGGGGCTTCGATCGCCTTGAGCACGATGTTGATGCCGGCCTGGATGTCGGCATTGGAGTTGGAGAGCTTGCCGACCGCCTTCTTGGCGCGCAGCAGCGCGGTGCCGCCGCCTGGAACGATGCCTTCCTCGACCGCGGCGCGGGTGGCGTTGAGCGCATCCTCCACGCGGTCCTTTTTCTCCTTGACCTCGACTTCGGTAGCGCCGCCGACACGGATCACCGCGACGCCGCCCGCCAGCTTGGCGAGCCGCTCCTGCAGCTTCTCCTTGTCGTAGTCCGAGGTGGTTTCCTCGATCTGCGCCTTGATCTGGCCCACGCGAGCCTCGATCTCCTTCTTCTTGCCGGCGCCGTCGATGATCGTGGTCTTTTCCTTTTCGATCACGACCTTCTTGGCTCGGCCGAGCATCGCCGTGGTGACGTTCTCGAGCTTGATGCCGAGGTCCTCGGAGATGAGCTGGCCGCCGGTGAGGATCGCGATGTCCTCGAGCATCGCCTTGCGGCGATCGCCGAAGCCCGGCGCCTTCACCGCCGCGACCTTGAGGCCACCGCGCAGCTTGTTGACGACCAGGGTGGCAATCGCCTCACCTTCGACGTCCTCGGCTATGATCACGAGCGGCTTGCCCGACTGCACCACCGCCTCGAGCACCGGCAGCATGGCCTGCAGGCCCGACAGCTTCTTCTCGTGCAGCAGGACGTAAACGTCCTCGAGCTCGGCGACCATCTTCTCGGCGTTGGTGATGAAGTACGGCGAGATGTAGCCGCGGTCGAACTGCATGCCTTCGACAATTTCGACGTCGGTATCAAGGCTCTTCGCCTCCTCGACCGTGATGACGCCTTCGTTACCGACCTTCTGCATCGCGTCGGCGATCATCTTGCCGACCTGCTTATCGCCGTTCGACGAGATGGTGCCGACCTGGGCAACTTCGGCGGACGAGCCGACCTTCTTCGAGCGCTTTTCGATGTCCTGGATCACGGCGGCGACTGCAATGTCGATGCCCCGCTTGAGGTCCATCGGGTTCATGCCGGCGGCAACCGACTTGGCGCCTTCGCGAACGATCGCGGCGGCCAGCACGGTCGCGGTGGTGGTGCCATCGCCGGCGTTGTCGTTGGTCTTCTGGGCGACCTCACGCA
>JBEVJH010000199.1:0-10908 GCA_040510355.1 Aestuariivirgaceae bacterium | reverse complement strand
CTCATAAGGGTTGGGTTGCAGCACGTGATGGAAGCCCGGCAGCGGCAGCCCGCCCTGGGCGTGCATGCTGTCCATGCCGCCGAGCGACGCCGACACCATGGTCGATCCGTGATAGCCGCGGCGCCGCGCGATGAAGTGGCTGCGATAGGGCTTGCCCTTCAGCGACCAGTAATGGCGGACGAAGCGGACCATGGTGTCGTTGGCTTCCGATCCGTCATTGACGAAGAACACCCGCGCGAAGCGCTTGGGCAGGACGCTGGCGACGGCTTCGGCCAGTCGTGTCGCCGGCACCGTCGTGGTCTTGAAGAAGGTGTTGTAATAGGGAAGGTCGAGCATCTGCCGATAGGCGGCGTCGGCCAGCTCCTTGCGGCCATAGCCGATATTGACGCACCACAGGCCCGACATGGCGTCGAGATACTTCTCGCCATTGGCGTCGAAGATCCACACGCCCTTGGCATGGGTGATGACCCGCGGGCCGCCCTCGAGATGAAAGGCCTTGTGGTCGGTGAAGGGATGAAAATGGTGGCCGATATCGGCGGCGACGATCTCGGCGAGATTGAGATTGGCGGCTGGCATGGGAAGAACGGGCTCCGTTGGCGGTCGGGACGTTCCGCGCTGCACGCGATGAGCACGGACATGCTTCGTGATCGACAGCCGGGGATTTACGGCTTGTAGCCGATCCGCGCGCAGCGGAGCATCACTTCGTCATAGCCGGTGCGGTCGAACAGGGCCTCGAGCGAGCCGTTTCTTGCGATGTGATAGAACATGGGCCGGGCATCCTGCACCCCCAGTGACACCTTTGCAACAGACGGCGCACCGATTGCCGGGATTGCTGAGAGATTCGTTGAGGGCACGTACGATCCGCCCTAACGTTCTTGGCGAGACGAGGGCTGAACTTGGGACGGGCACACGTCTTTTGAATGTTCGGGGCGGGGCAGGTGAAGGGGCCGGAGGAGCCGGCCCCTTCCGCGCTATTGCCGGGGGGCAGGAGCGTGGCAGTTGCGTATCGCATCGAGAGATGGCGCTCATGGAATCGCCCGGGATTCCGCTTCGGCTCTGATCCGGCTCGTCCATGATGACGGCCGGGTGACCGGCTCGTTCCGGCTGCCGCTTCCAACGCCGGGCGATCCCCATTGCACGCCGCGCGGGCAGCTGGCCGCCGCCTGGTTCCTGATGCAAGCGGAGGCGCAGCTCGGCAAGATTCCGCATGCCGATGGCCTGGCCGAGCGCGTTCTGCGGCATGCCAGCCGCAACGCCTTCGCGCCCTTTGGTGGATTTGATGCGCTGTGTGTCCTGGACGAGGGCCTGGTCAAGCTCGAGGCCGTCGCCTTCGCCGTCCTGGCGCTCCTCGATCGCAACCCGCCGGACCTGATGACGGCGCGGCGATTCGGCCGGTTCATTCTCGGCCAGCGCCTGGCCAATGGCGAGTTCATTCATGTCCGCGACTACCCGCAGGGGCGGGTCCGCATCGACCGCGGGCCGACCGCCACCGGCCAGGCCTTGCTCGCTCTCGCGGCGCTCTTTCGCGCCACCCGCGACACGCACTATTTCGACATGGTTGCCGAGGCCATCGACGGGTTGTCGTCGCGCGCCTTCGGGGTTCGCCAGCGCAGCCATTGGATGTTGCTGGCGATCGATGCGCTGGACGATTTGAGCCCGGATCCGCAGAATCTCGAATATGCCGCGGCCATCGCCCAGGCACTGCTGGCCGACCGCCAGTCGACCGGCGGCGGCGAGACCGGTGCGCTCGCCGCAACCACGCTCGGCCTTCTGGCCTATCTCCGCGTCGCGGCCCGGGCGGGCGAGAGATCGCGGATGGCGAGCGATGCCAGGGCTCAGGTGACCAGGAGCCTCGAGGCCTTGCTGGCGCTCCGGGTGCCGAACGGCATGTTCGTGCGCGGCCATGCCTCGCCGGAGGTCGCCGCCGAGGACCTGGTCTGGGCCGGTCGCGCCTTTCTCGGGGCAGCGTCGATAGGCGAGTGAGGCAGTAGGCAGTTGGCAGTAGGGACGATCTCCGCTCACTGCCTATTGCCTAACGCCTACTGCCTCACCCCCCTTCACGCCGCCGCCGCCCGTTCCATCAGCGTCTGCACATGCTGCGCCACATGGCCGAAATAGGCCTGTTGCACCTCCGGCAGCTGCCAGTCGGTGTGCAGCACCCGGCCACGGCATAGCGGCGAGCCGCAGGTGCAGGCCCACGGCTGGTCGTCGACCGTCTCGGTCATGGCGTAATCATAGGTGATCCATTCGCCGGGCTCGATCGCGCGCCGGGCGACGAACTCGAAGCAGTCGGGACGGGGATACCAGACCGTCGGGTCGCAGCAATGGTTCATGTACATGGAGGGATCTTCCGGCCGCGCCGCCGCCCATTGCTCGACCGGCAGCACATCGAACTGCGGCAGGGACTCGAAGCCGTCGGGCCCGGTCTGGTACATGAAATGCCGGTAGATCCCGAGCCAGGGCTCGCCGATCGCCATGACCTCGGCATAGCTCCGCTCGCGCCCCCGGGGCACCCCGGCCTCGCGCCAGATCGGTGCGCCCTTGCCGAAGCGGCGCGTCGCCATGAGCCCGAGCCCGATGATCCCGGTCATCGGCCTGACCGCGATCCCCTCCACCAGCATCCCGAACCTCCGCAATCCTGCCGGAATCGGCACCAATCTGCGCAATGGCGCAGGATTTACAAGCATCTTCTGCCGTTTTCGGATGCGAAAGCTGTTGCCTGACCGCCGGATGGTGCGCCAAATTGAGGGTCAGCTGTCGACGGCTGTGCGAGAGGGCTCTGCCGCGGCGTCAGAAAAACGGTTCAGTCGAGGGAGTGCCATGCCAAGTTTTCATCCGAGATTTCGTCCCAGCCGCCGTCGCGTCCTCGGTGGCGGAGCGTCGGCCCTGGTCGGCCTCACCTTCCTGCCGCGCTTTGCGCTGTCGGAGGAGGAGAAGAAGCTCAACTTCTACAATTGGGACACCTATATCGGCGAGACCACTCTGGCCGACTTCAACAAGGCGACCGGCATCGAGGTGAAGATGGACCTCTATGCCGACAATGACGAGCTGTTCGCCAAGCTCAAGGAGGGCAATCCCGGCTATGACGTGATCGTCCCGACCAACGACTATGTCGAGCGGATGATCAAGGCCGGGATGGTGATGCCGATCGACCATGCCAAGATTCCCAACATGTCGAACATCGACAAGAAGCTCCAGGATGCCGCCTTCGATCCCGGCCGCAAATACTCGATCCCCTATATGTGGGGGACGCTCGGCATCGGCTACCGCAAGAGCAAGAGCGACGGCGGCGTGATGGACAGCTGGAAGGTGCTGCTCGACAGCGACAAGTTCGCCGGCAAGCTGTCGCTGCTCGGCGACGCCCAGAACGTCATCGGCTGCACCCTCAAATATCTCGGCCACTCCTTCAACTCCACCAACCCGGCCGAGATCAAGGAGGCCGAGGAGCTGCTCATCAAGCAGAAGAAGAACATCAAGGTGTTCGCCGACGACAACGGCCAGGATCTCCTGGCCTCGGGCGAGGTCGATGCCTGCATGGAGTGGAACGGCGACATCATCCAGGTCATGAAGGAGGACAAGGACCTCGCCTATGCGGTGCCGACCGAGGGCACGCTGCTGTGGCAGGACTGCGTGTGCATTCCCAAGGGCGCGCCGCACCCCGAGAACGCGAATCTGTTCCTCAACTTCATCCTCGATGGCGAGAACGGCAAGAAGATTGCCGAGACCATCCAATACGCCACCGCCAACGCGGCGGCGAAAGCCCTGATGGACAAGGAGTATCAGGACAATCCGGCGATCTTCCCGCCCGAGGAGGTGATCGCCAAATGCGAGCCGGGCATCTATGTCGGCGAGGATGCGATCAAGGTTCGCGACGAGGCCTGGACGCGGATCCAGGCCGCCTGACGCGTGAAGCCCGGGCAGGGGCGGTTCGATCGTGGAGAGCTGGAAGGACAATCGCCAAGTCTTCTGGATCCTGGCTCTGCCCGGCACCTTCTGGCTTCTCTGCTTCTTCCTCCTGCCGCTCGGCATCATCTGGCTGATGTCGTTCGGCGAGAAGACGTCGATCACCGACGTGGCGGTCACCGGCACGCTCGTCAACTATCTCAGGGCGTTCGATCCGGTCTATCTCCAGATCCTGTGGAAATCGATCTGGGTCAGCGTTCTGGCGACGGCGCTGTGCCTGCTGGTCGCCTATCCGATCGCCTTCGGCATCTGCTTCGCGAGGCCCGTCTGGAAGCCGTTGCTGCTGCTCCTGGTGATCCTGCCCTTCTGGATCAATCTGCTGATCCGGACCTATGCGCTGATCGCGGTGTTCCGCACCAACGGCTTCGTCAATGCCGGCCTCGGCTTCGTCTACGACCTTTTCGGGCTGTCGGCGCTGTTCGGCCCGTTCCAGCCGCTCCAGCTGCTTTACAACGACTTCGCCGTGATCGCCGGCCTCGTCTATGTCTACATGCCGTTCATGGTCCTGCCGCTCTATGCCACCATCGAGCGGCTGGACCGTTCCTATCTCGAGGCGAGCCTCGATCTCGGCGCCTCGCAGAGCCGCACCTTCCTGTCGGTCACCCTGCCGCTCACCATGCCGGGCATCGTCTCCGGCATCATCCTGGTGTTCATCCCCTGCCTCGGCTCCTTCCTGACGCCGGACCTGCTCGGGGGCGCCAATGCGGTGATGATCGGCAACGTGATCGAGCGCCAGTTCAAGGCGGCCAATGACTGGCCCTTCGGGGCGGCACTGTCCTTCCTGCTGATGTACGCCACCTTCTTCGCGCTTGCCGTGCGCTCGGCGCTGTCGGGCCGCAAGAGCGGCATGGAGCTGTGACGATGACCACCGAGGCAGCCCATGGTCTCCCGCCGGCGCGCCGCCTGTCGCTCGGGCGCCTCGTCTCCACCGCCGAGCAGGGCCCGCTCGACTATGGCTCGCGCCTCTGGCTGAAGGCCCTGATCGGCCTCGTCTTCATCGCCCTCTATGCGCCGATCCTGGCGCTGATCGCCTTCTCCTTCAACGACTCCAAGCGCAATGTCGTCTGGCAGGGCTTCACCACCAAATACTACCTCGTCGCCTGGGAGAACCAGGCGCTGATCGAGGCGATGGTGAATTCGCTCACCATCGCGCTGATGTGCACGATCGTCGCCACCGTCATCGGCGCCGCGACGGCGCTTCTCCTGTGGCGCTTCCGCTTTCCCTTCAAGGCGGCCTATGAGGGCTTCACGGCGTTGCCGATCGTCATCCCGGAGATCTGCATGGGGGTGGCGCTGCTCGTCTTCTTCGCCCGCACGGGGCGCTACCTGGGCAGTTTCGAAAGCGGCCCGATCGCCTGGTGGAACAGCCTGTTCACCGTCTGGCCGCTCAACCTCGCCTCGATCACCATCGCCCATATCGCCTTCTCCTTTCCCTTCGTCGCGGTGGTGGTGCGAGCGCGCATGGCCGGCTTCAACCGCGAGCTCGACGAGGCCTCGCGCGATCTCGGCGCCTCCGAATGGCAGACCTTCCGCCATGTCATCCTGCCCTTCATGCAACCCGGCCTGATCGCCGGCGCGCTGCTCGCCTTCACCCTGTCGCTCGACGACTTCGTCATCACCTTCTTCACCTCCGGGCCGGAGACCGTCACCTTTCCGGTCAAGGTCTATTCGCTGGTCCGCCGCGGCGTGTCGCCTGACATCAACGCCGCCTCGACGGTGCTGATCGTCATCACCCTCGTCGCCACCGTGCTTGCCATGCGCCTGCAGCGCTCGGAAAGGAATTGACGCCCGTGAACAACCAGAACGACGCGGTGGTCTCGATCCGCAATATCACCAAGATGTTCGCCGACGTGACCGCGGTCGACAATGTCTCGCTCGACATCGAGCGCAACGAGTTCTTCGCACTGCTCGGGCCGTCGGGCTGCGGCAAGACCACGCTGCTTCGGATGCTCGCCGGCCTCGAGAAGCCGTCATCGGGCGAGATCGTCATCGATGGCGAGAACATGGCCCAGACCCCGCCCAACAAGCGGCCGGTGAACATGGTGTTCCAGTCCTATGCGGTGTTCCCCCACATGTCGGTCGAGCAGAACGTCGCCTACGGTCTCAAGGTCGGCGGCACGCCCGCCGCCGAGATCGGCCCGCGAGTGGCCGAAGCGCTCGAGATGGTGCGGCTCGGCCCGCTGCGCGGCCGCATGCCGGACCAGCTGTCGGGCGGCCAACGCCAGCGGGTGGCGCTGGCACGGGCGCTGGTCAAGCGGCCGAAGGTGCTGCTGCTCGACGAGCCGCTGTCGGCGCTCGACGCCAAGCTCCGGGAGCAGATGCAGCTCGAGCTCGCGCGGCTGCAGGAGACGGTCGGCATCACCTTCGTGATCGTCACCCACGACCAGGACGAGGCGCTCTCCATGGCGAGCCGGATCGCCGTCATGGATCGCGGCCGGGTCTGCCAGGTCGCCTCGCCGCAGGAGCTCTATGAGCGGCCGGCGACGCGCTTCGTCGCCGATTTCATCGGCAAGGTGAACCTGATCGACGGCGAGGTGATCGGCCTGGCCGGCAATTCGGTGCTCTGCCAGGCCGACGGCCTCGGCGAGATGGCGCTGCCGGCGGAGGCGCCGGTGGCGGGGCGCATCGCCGTCGCAGTGCGGCCGGAGAAGCTCAAGCTGTCGGCGGTCGAGCCCACCGGGCCGGGGCTGATCAAGAGCCGGGGAACGGTGCGCGACGTCGCCTATTACGGCGACACCAGCAATGTCTTCGTCGAGACCCCGGCGGCGCGCGAGCTGTCGGTCAATGTCCAGAACGAGCGCCGCTCGCCCACCGTCTACCGGCGCGGCGATGCGGTGTGGGTGTCCTGGTCGCCGGAGGACACCTTGATCCTGACGGAGTGATCTCATGAACGATGCGCCTTCGGTCACCGGCAAGCTGCCCGGCGATGCCGCCTTTCGCCGCAAGACGCTGAAGGGCTCGAGCATCGAGGCGACCTATGCCGGTGCGCTGTCCTTCATGCGGCGCAAATACACCCGCGACCTCAAGGGCGTCGACGTCGCGGTCACCGGCATCCCGTTCGACCAGGCGGTGAGCAACCGTCCGGGCACCCGCTTTGGCCCCGAGGCGGTGCGCAAGGCCTCGGCCAATCATGCCTGGGGACCGGTCTGGCCATGGCGCTTCGACCCGTTCGATCATTTGGCGGTGGTGGATTATGGCGACTGCTATTTCGACTGGGGGCGCAAGCAGGATGTGCCGCGTGCCATCGAGCGGCACATTGCCGGCATCCTCGCCAGGAAGGTGACGCCGCTGTCGATCGGCGGCGATCATTTCGTGACCTATCCGGTGCTCAAGGCCTTCGCCAAGGTCCATGGCCCGATGGGCTTCGTGCATTTCGATGCCCATCGCGATGTCGAGCCCGATCCCGGCGGGCGCATCGACCATGGCACCATGTTCAACTACGCGATCCGCGAGGGCCTGATCGACCCCAACCGCGCCATCCAGGTCGGCATCCGCACCACCTATGCCGGCGAGCAGACCTACGGCATCAAGATCCTGTACGCCGACGAGGTGCATTCCACCCCCGCCGAGGCGGTCGCCGCCACCATCCTGGAGCGGGTGGGCGGCGGGCCGGTCTACCTCACCTTCGACATCGACTGCCTCGACCCCGCCTTCGCGCCGGGCACCGGCACGCCGGTGCCCGGCGGGCTCTCATCCTATCAGGCGCTGGCGATATTGCGGGCGCTCAAGGGCCTCGATCTCGCCGGCATGGACGTGGTGGAGGTGTCCCCGCCTTATGACCATGCCGAGATGACCGCCAACGCCGCCGCCATGGTGGCGCTCGAGCTCCTCTGCCTCAAGGCCTGGGCGCACGGCGCGAGGGGCGAGGCGATGCCGGAGTAGGTCATTCATGGCCCCCGCCGCTCGGTGCGGGCGAGCTCGGCCAGAGGCTCGGGCTTGGTGCGGGTTCGCTTGATCTCGAGCTTGTTCAGCGCTGCCAGATAGGCCTTGGCGGAGGCGACCAGCGTGTCGGGGTCGGCGGCGCGGGCGGTGACGCTCTTGCCGGCCGCCACATCCTCGAGCTTGACCGAGACCTCGGCCTGGGCGTCCGTTCCCTCGGTCACCGCATGGACCTGGAACAGCGCGAGCTTGGCCTCATGCGGCACCAGCGCCTTGACGGCGTTGAAGGTGGCATCGACCGGGCCATTGCCGGTCGCCTGCACGGTGCGGTGGACGCCGTCGACATCGAGGGTGAGGGTCGCCGATTGCGGCCCCATGGTGCCGGCGATGACGGTGAGCGCCACCACCTTCATGCGGTCGGCCTTGGTGGCGATCTCCTCGTCGACCAGCGCCTCGATGTCCTCGTCGTAAATGACCTTCTTGCGATCGGCCAGCGCCTTGAAGCGCACGAAGGCGTCCTCCAGCGCATTGTCCGACAGCTTGTAGCCCAGCTCCTCGAGCTTGGCCTTGAAGGCATGGCGCCCGGAATGCTTGCCCATCACCAGCGAGGTCTTGGCGACGCCGACCGATTCCGGCGTCATGATCTCATAGGTCTGGGTGTGCTTGAGCATGCCGTCCTGATGGATGCCGCTCTCATGGGCGAAGGCGTTGCGGCCGACGATCGCCTTGTTGTACTGCACCGGGAAGGAGGTGGCGGCGGCGACCAGGCGCGAGGCGCGGGTCAGCATGGCGGCATCGATGCCGGTCGCGAAGGGCATGATGTCGGCGCGGGTCTTCATCGCCATCACGACCTCCTCGAGCGCGGCGTTGCCGGCCCGCTCGCCGATGCCGTTGATGGTGCATTCGATCTGGCGGGCGCCGGCCCTGACGCCGGCCAGCGAGTTCGCCACCGCCATGCCGAGATCGTCATGGCAATGAACCGAGAACACCGCCTTGTGGGAATTCGGCACGCGCTCCATCACCATGGCGATGAGGGCGCCATATTCGTCGGGCACCGAATAGCCGACGGTGTCGGGAATGTTGATGGTGGTGGCGCCGGCCTTGATCGCCGCCTCGACGCAGCGGCAGAGGAAATCATGCTCGGTGCGGGTGCCGTCCTCGCTCGACCATTCGACGTCGGCGACCAGGTTGCGGGCCAGCGTCACCGAGGCGACGATGAGGTCAAGCACCTCGGGCGGCTCCTTCTGGAGCTTCCATTTCATGTGGACCGGCGAGGTCGAGATGAAGGTGTGGATGCGCGGGCGGCGGGCATGGCGCACCGCCTCGCCGGCGCGGTCGACATCCTTCATGCCGGCCCGCGCGAGGCCCGCGATGGTGGCCCGCCTGGCGCGGCGGGCAATCTCCGCCACCGCGTCGAAATCGCCCTCCGAGGCGATCGGGAAGCCCGCCTCGATGATGTCGACGCCCATCTCGTCGAGCACGTCGGCGACCTGGAGCTTCTCCTCGAAGGTCATGGTGGCGCCGGGCGACTGCTCGCCGTCGCGCAAGGTGGTGTCGAAGATCAGGACCCGGCTGTTGTCGGAACCGCTCGGGGCAGGGGTGGAATCGCTTGGCATGACTTCCCTCGACTTCAAGAATGCTGGCTCGGAGTGTTCTGTCGGTTCTTGCCCCTGAAAGCCCGTCCACGCTTTTCGCGGACCAAAGGGAGGCCCTCAGGGGCTTCTAAGCAGAAGGAGCCGGGCGCGCGACGCCGCACCGGAAAATCCGGTCTGATCGGGCGTCGGGAGGGTGCGCAAGACGTTCATGACGAAAATGTGCTCGGACGGTCAAAACCGCTGGGTTGCAAACCACATAGCGCCGCACGCTCGCTTCGTCAAGCTTGCATGCTCGATCGGTCGGATCTAAGCATGCCGTTCCAATTTGCGAGGGGAGTGACAGATGATCCTGAGAATGGTCAGAGGCCCGGCAGTGCTGCTCGGGGCGCTGCTCGTCATGTCCGGCCCGCTCGCGGCGGCTGGCGAATGCGATGCCGATCTCAAGGTGGTCGACGACGCGCTGGCCAAGAAGGAGCTGGCCGATGACGAGCGCGACCAGCTCCAGGATATGCGCGCCCAGGCGCAGGCACTCTGCGACAGCGGCAACACCACCGAGGGGCTGGAGCTCCTGTCGGAGGCGAAGGGGATCTTGGGGATCGACTGAGTTTCGGAATGAGCCAGCTTTTAAGGCAGTAGGCATTAGGCAGTCGGCAGTAGGGAAGTGCATCGCCAACTGCCTATCTGCCTACTGCCTTCTTCCCTTCAACGCCTCCCAATCCGCCTCGCTCATCATCTCTCCGACGAAGCTGAACTGGCCGGCACCCTCGAGCCAGGCGCCGCCGTCGATGGTGATGCAGTCGCCATTCACATAGGCGCTGCCGTCGGCCATGAGGTAGACGGCGAGGTCGGCGAGCTCGCGATGGCGGCCGGCGCGCTTCAGCGGGTTTCGGGTCTCGAACGCCGCGGCAAGCTCGGGCTTGGGCACCAGCCGGGTCCATGCACCCTCGGTCGGGAAGGGGCCGGGCGCCACGGCGTTGAGGCGGATGCCGCGGCCGCCCCATTCGACGGCGAGCGAGCGCGTCATGGCGAGGACGCCCGCCTTGGCCATGGCGGAGGGGACCACATAGGCGGAGCCGGTCCAGGCATAGGTGGTGACGATCGACAGCACGGTGGCGGCGCGCTTCTCGGCGAGCCAGCGCTTGCCGCAGGCGAGCGTCACATAGGCGGTGCCGTGGAGGACGATGTTCAGCACCGCATCGACGGCGCGCGGCGACAGGTCCTCGGTGCGGGCGATGAAATTCCCGGCCGCGTTGTTGACCAGGCCATCGAGGGGACCGCCGTCCCAGACGGCAGCCAGCATGGCGTCGACCGCCGCCGGATCGCGAATGTCGCAAGGATGGAAAGCGACCGTGCCGCCGGTCTCCTGCATCAGCTGCGCCGCGGCCTCGGCGAGCACCGGCTCGCGGCGGCCGCAAATGACGAGCTTGGCGCCCAGCTCGAGATAGCGCCGGCCAATGGCAAGGCCGAGCCC
>JBEVJH010000198.1:0-24526 GCA_040510355.1 Aestuariivirgaceae bacterium | reverse complement strand
TCATTGTCGATCCGATACTCATTCCAGGAGCCGTCCGCCGCTCCTGGCAGGCTGTCGAATCCTGGGCCGGCGAGGTCGGCGACCGCGCCGTGGTGGTGGTCTGTCATCGCGGATTGAAGCTGAGCCATGGGGTTGCCGCCTGGCTTCGCCATCTCGGCATCGATGCCAAGGTGCTCGAAGGCGGAATGGCAGGGTGGCGGGCTGCCGGCCTTCCAGCCGTGCGCAGCGAGCGCCTGCCGCCGCGCGACAATGCCGGGCGCACGGTGTGGGTCACCCGGTCGCGGCCGAAGATCGACCGCATCGCTTGCCCTTGGCTGATCCGGCGTTTCGTCGATCCCGATGCGGTGTTCCTGTTCGTGGCGCCATCCGAGGTCAAGGCGGTCGGCGAGAGATTCGGCGCGACGCCATTCGACATCGAGGACACCTTCTGGAGCCATCGCGGCGAGAGCTGCACCTTCGACACCATGGTCGAGGAGCTCGGCCTGACATTCGAGCCGATGCTTCGGCTCGCCACCATCGTGCGTGCCGCCGACACGGCTAGGCTCGACAGCGTCGCGGAGGCAAGCGGGCTGCTCGCGGTGTCGCTCGGCCTGTCGCGCATGCATGCCAACGATCTCGATCAGCTCGATGCCGGCATGCTGGTCTATGATGCGCTTTACCGCTGGTGTCGCGATGCCACCGACGAGACCCACAATTGGCCCATCAACAAGCCCAGGGTTTGAGCATGGATGCCGATCGGTCAGCCGGCACAGCGGTCGCAGCGCCGGGCTTTCGCGAGGCGGCGAAGGTGTGGGCGACGATCGGCGTGCTGTCGTTCGGCGGACCGGCAGGGCAGATCGCGCTGATGCAGCGCATGCTGGTCGACGAGCGGCGCTGGCTCACCCAGGAGCAATTCCTCCACGCGCTGAACTTCTGCATGCTGCTGCCGGGCCCGGAAGCGATGCAGCTTGCGACTTATTCCGGCTGGCGGCTGCATGGCTGGCGCGGCGGACTGACTGCCGGACTGCTGTTCGTGCTGCCGGGAGCTCTCGTCATCCTGCTGCTGTCGATGCTCTATGCCGCCTATGGCCGGGTGCCGCTGGTCGCGAGCGTGTTCTTCGGGGTGAAGGCGGCGGTACTCGCCATCGTGGTCGAGGCCTTGCTGCGGGTGGCGCAGCGCGCGCTCAAGCTCGACAGCGACTGGTGGATCGCCGGCCTCGCCTTCGCGGCGCTCTATGCGTTCAGCATACCCTTCCCGATCGTCATCATCGCCGCCGCGCTGTTCGGCTATTTCAGGGCGACGGCAGCGCCGCCCGCCCTCCCCGAGCCGGATGAGGCGATGCCGAGAGCTGGCCGGACCATCGCGATCGTCGCGCTCTGGTGCGCCCTCTGGCTCGGGCCGGTGGCACTGCTGCTGACCGCGCTGGGTCCTCAGCACGTGTTCAGCCAGGTGGCGCTGTTCTTCTCCAAGCTGGCGATCGTGACTTTTGGCGGGGCCTATGCGGTGCTCTCCTATATGGCGCAGCAGGCGGTCGAGACGCATGGCTGGCTCAGCGCGTCGGAAATGATCGACGGGCTCGGCCTTGCCGAGACGACGCCGGGACCGCTGATCCTGGTGACGGAGTTCGTCGGCTATCTTGCCGGGCATCGACTTGCCGGCGGCATCGCGGGCGGCATGGTCGCAGCGGGGATCACGCTTTGGGTGACCTTCACGCCCTGCTTCCTGATGATCTTTGCGGCGGCGCCCTATATCGAGCGGCTGCGCGCCATGCCGCGGCTCGCGGGAGCGTTGGCAGCGATCACCGCGGCGGTGGTGGGCGTGATCCTGAACCTGACCGTCTGGTTCGGCATCCATGTGCTGTTCAGGCGGGTCCACGAGGTGGCGGTCGGACCGATCCGGACGACGCTGCCGGACCTTGCCTCGATCGACCCCGCCTCGTCGGCTCTCCTGGCGTTGGCAGCGCTGTTGCTGTTCCGGCTCAAGCTCGGCATCGGCTGGACATTGCTGATCGCCGCCTGCCTCGGGGTCGCAATCCGAGGATTGGCATGAAGGAGCCGGGAACCTTTCCCAAAAGGCGGCATCTAAAGGCTGTTCGGTCAGGTCAGGACCCATGCAGATGCGACCACTCGAGAGCTCGCGGCAGCGCGAGGAACCGGAGCTGATTGCCGCGGCGATCCACAAGGACGAAGGCGCCGTGCGCGAGATCGTCCGCCGCCATAATCAACGGCTGTATCGGCTCGCACGCGGCATTCTGCGCGACGACAGCGAAGCGGAGGATGCGCTGCAGGATGGCTATCTCAAGGCCTTCAGCCAGCTCGCGAGCTTTCGGGGTGAATCTGCGTTCGGCACCTGGCTCGGGCGCATCGTGCTGAACGAGGCGCTCATGCGGCAGAGACGCCGCCGGATCAGCGTCGCCCTGGGCGACAGCCCACAGGTCATACCGTTTCCGCATGCCAGCCAATCGATCGATCCGGAGCGTTCCTTGGCCCAACATGAGATCCGCAGGCTGCTGGAGCGGGCGATCGATCAGTTGCCGGACGATTTCCGCGCCGTCCTGATCGCCCGCGCCGTCGAAGGCATGAGCACCAAGGAGACGGCGGCGCTGCTCGATCTCAACGCCAAGACGGTGAAGACCCGACTCCACCGCGCGCGTTTACTGGTGAAGCAGGCTCTCGACGAGCAGATCGGCCCGGTCTTGAGCGAGACGTTTCCGTTTGCCGGCCGGCGCTGTGCGGGGCTCGCCGACCGGGTCATTGCTCGGCTCAAAACAGATCAGTGAAAGGATGAAGAACCATGACAGCTCGTCATTTGACGATTGCCTCGGCGTGCTTGCTGATGACCACGGCAATGGCCGCATCGCAGGATGCCAAGCCGAGCGACCCGCAGATCGCCCATATTGCCTACACGGCAGGACAGATCGACATCGAGGCGGGGCAGCTCGCGCTCAAGAAATCGAAGAACAAGGCGGTCCGCAGCTTCGCCGAGGACATGGTCCGCGATCATACGGCGGTCAACGACAAGGCGCTGGCGCTGGTCAAGAAGCTCAATGTCACGCCCGAGGACAATCCGACCAGCAAGGCGCTCCAGTCGCAGGCCAGGAAGGAGCAGGCGGCGCTGTCGAAGCTCAGCGGCAAGGCCTTCGATGCGGCCTATGCGAAGAACGAGGTCGCCTACCACAAGACGGTGAATGGCGCGCTGGAGAAGACGCTCATTCCCGCGGCGAGCAATGACGAGCTCAAGGACCTGCTGAGCACCGGTCTGAAGATCTTTCAAGGCCATGAGGAGCATGCCGAGCATCTGGCGAAGGAAGTGAAGTAGGTGCGTGCAATCGCGTGCCTCTGCGTCGGCGCCGCCATGGTGCTTGGCGCATCGGACGCGAGGGCGGAGACGATCCGGGTCGAGATCGGCAAGCTCCTCTTCGCACCGGTCGAGATCAAGGCGCGGGTCGGCGACGAGATCGAATGGGTGAACAATGATTTCGTCGCCCACACCGCAACCGCGCGCGACGGGCGCTTCGATGTGATGCTGGAGCCGGGGAAGTCCGGCCGCGTCATGCTCGAGACAGCCGGGGTGATCGACTATTACTGTCGCTTCCACCCCAATATGACGGGTCGCGTGAATGTGACGGAGAAGTAGGCAGTAGGCAGTAGGCAGCAGCAAGAGCACCGCTCACGGCCTACTGCCTAACGACGATTGCCTCGTCTTCAGTCAAGCACGCCCATGGCATCCTCGCCGGCGACAGTGAAGGCGGCGTCGGGATCGCCGGTATGACCGTAGCTCGACCATGCCGAGAAGCCGAGGCGGCGGAGGATGTCGGGCGGGCAACGCGCAACTGCCTCCGGACGCAAGCCGCGGCTGTAATTCTCGAGCGGCCGGAATTGCGGACCGCATGCGACCGTGGTGATGCCATAGCGCGGCGCAGCGGTGCGGTTGGGTGCCGCACCGTGCCAAAGTCGGGCATCGAAGGCGAAGGCGGTTCCCGCCGGCCCGGCAGCCGCCACGGAGGGCACCTTGTGCGGCACCGAGGGATCGGGCTCGGCTCCGCTCAAATGGCTTCCCGGCACGATCCGCGTTGCGCCGTTCTCCTCGCTGAAGTCGGTGATCATCCACATGACGTTGGCCGCCGCGATGGGCGCGATCGGCTGGCCGGCCGCCCCAGGATCGACGGCAGCTCCGCTGTTGCGCCGCGCATCGGCCGGGCGGCCGGCAGGCTTTCCAGGCTGCTGGGGCTTCGGCATCCACCATTGGTCGATGTGAAGCGGCATGGTGCCGGAACCCGGATGCTGGATCTGCGCATCGACGCAGGAGATCAGGTAATCGGGCCCGAGCATGTGCTCCATCAGCGACATGGCGAGCGGGTTCTGGATCAGATCGAGAAAGATCTCGCCCTTATTCAGCAGCATTCCGACCCACTGGCTCACCGGATCGGTGTTGGCGGGGTTCTTCTTGTTGTGCAGCCGACGCTCGGCTGCGGCTTGGCGGAACAGCCGGTCCTGCACCGCGGCGAGGGTTGCGGGATCGAGAGCGCGATCGATCAGGCAATAACCGAAGGTCGCAAGATCGGCTTTCAGCGTCTGCGGGTCGCGGGTCGGCGATGGAAGTTCTGTCATGCAGGTGAAATAACAGGAGTTCGGCCGGTTGAAAATGGAGGTATGCCGTAGCCTTCGTGCTCACATTGCAAGATCGTGGAACAGAACGGGGCGCGGCATAGTTGGTGGCTGATCTTCGGTGAAGGGCAGCGTCTTGCAACCAGAACATCATCGCGAAGGATCGTTTCGGTGTCTGCTTCATGCTGAAGCGGCAGTCATCGCGTTCGTGCTTGTCGCTGGAATGAGCGGGCCAGGAAGAGCGGATGCGCCTGCCGACCCGGCGGCCGTGAAATCGGAAGGAGGCGAATATCGGGATGCCAAGGGCGATCCGACCTTCAAGATCGCACCGGACGGGACGGTCGATTATTACACGTTCCAGGGTTACATCCGCTATACCGCCAATTGCATGCAGTGCCACGGTCCCGGCGGCCAGGGGTCGTCGTTCGGGCCTGCGCTCGCGAATTCGTTGAAAACGCTTGACTATGACCAGTTCGCGGGGATCGTCGCCAATGGCAAGAAGAACGTCAATGCCGCGCAGGAGTTGGTGATGCCGGCATTCGGCGCCAACCGGAACGTGATGTGCTTCATCGAGCCGATCTATGTCTATCTGCGTGCCCGGTCGGTCGGCGCGATCGGTCCGACGCGACCGCAGAAGAACGATCCGAAACCCGCCGAATTCGCCAAGCAGGAAGACGCGTGCATGCAGTGAGCGTGCGCACGCGGCGCCTCAGGGCTCGCGGACCAGCCTTGCGCAGACCGACCGGGCCTTGGCGCCGGTCTCGCTGTAGCAATAGTCGAGGGTGTTCCGGTCGATCAGACCGAAAATGTAGGTGCCTTCCTCGTCCGAGCCCATGATCAGCCTGGCTCCCGGCGTGTAGGCGCCCCATAGGGGCTCCTCCTCGTCGCCGGTCGGATTGGAGCGCTTCAGGCGCCCGGCAAAGGTGCCGTTCTGCTGCTCGGTGATCACGAGCGTCGCCAAGCCGTCGCGCTTGCCGCCGTCACTGGCAATGCGCTGGCGGCTGCCGGTCCAGGTGCCGACCAGCGAGACGGATTCGGCGGCGAGCACCGGCGTCGTTGCAACAATGAGGGCGATTGCCGCGTAGGACACAGCTTTCATCAGAATATCCTCGATCGATCCGGCGTGGGGCGTTTCAGGGAGCGACGGTGACAGGCGTTCCCACGCTCACCCGCCGCATCAGGTCGACCACATCGCGATTGTGCATGCGGAAGCAGCCATAGGAGGCGAAGGTCCCGATGCTGCTCGGGCGATTGGTGCCGTGGATGGCATATTTGCCGCCGGCCAGCACCATTGCGCCGGCGCCCATCGGATTGTTGTGTGCGCCACCCTTGATCAGGTCCGGAAGCTCAGGATGATCGCGTTTGACCTCGGGGGGAGGGCTCCAGGACGGGCGCGAGAGCTTGCTCACTATTCTGGTCTGGCCGTACCACTGCTTACCGGCACGCCCAACAGCGATGGTATAGACCTTCACTGTTCCGTTGCCACTACGCAAGTGTAGTCGTCTCTGCTTGGTCTTTATGATGATCGACGTGCCGTATGCGGCGCGTGACATGAACAATGGCTGAGCCGACGATGGCGATGCTGTCAGTACAGGTGCAGTCACCAAACCCATACCAAACAGTAAACTGACTAGGAGAGTGCTAAGCGAACCCCAAATTTTCATGGTGATACGTGTCCAACACAACTAACGAGCAGTATTGGATCATCATGTACAAACGTCAAAAAATTGCAAATAAACTGCTCGCGATTACAAGATTTAAGGCTTGGATGCGGGACAGTCTCCGCATCCAAGCAGGCGCGAGCCGCAAGCCGTCAGCAATTGCCCATGGCGCTTTTGGCGGCCGCCTTGAGCTCGTCGACTGTCATGTCACGAAGGTGGGTGGCGATCGACCAGCGATGACCCCAGGGATCCTCGACCACGCCGTAGCGATCGCCCCAGAACATGTCCGCGACCGGCATGACGGGTTTGGCGCCGGCTGCGACGGCGCGTTCGAAGAAGCGATCGACGTCGGGCACATTGAGGTGGATGAAGACAGGAGTGCCGTTGAGCGCCTTGGGCGACAGCAGCCCGTAGTTGGGATTCTCGTCGACGAGCATGACCATCGAGCCGTTGATCGACAGCGCGGCATGCATGATCTTCCTGTCGTCGCCGGCGAGCACGAGCATCTCCTCGGCGCCAAAGGCCTTCTTGTAGAATTCGATGGCGTCGGATGCGCCGGCGCAGACCAGGTGCGGCGCGAGGTTTCCCTCCGGTTTTCCTTTCGGCATTGCTTGCTCCTTGATGTTGCTCACGGTTGGCAGGGGCAGCTTCGATGCAACCAGGGCGGTCGCCGGCCGTCCCCTTCTCAAGGACGGTCGTCGTCGACCCGTTCCGACATCACCGGTGGGCACAATTGATGAGCAGGCACCCGCCTTCGCTCGCGGGCGAAGGAACACTACCGTCGTGGGGGACGGAGCCTGACGGCAACCGGAATGGCGACCGGGGCGCGCGGTGGGGTGGGAAGCGCCCGGAGGAGCGCCAAGCCCTTCCGCATCATGCGATCGGCAAAGGCGGCCGCTGCCTTCCTGAGTGCGGGCCAGAGTGAGGACATGGCCGGACAATCCTTCATCGAAAGGAACAGAGAAGCGTGAGTTCCACGCTTGCTAGTCCAACAGTCTAGGGTGAAATCGGTTGCATCGGCCAATCACAGCCGATCACGCTGCCGCCATATGGATGCCGATCAGGCATATGGATGCCGATCAGGCTGCCGCCCGATGGGTATCGCCGCCGAGGCCGAGCATCCGGCAGATGGCAAAGACGACATCGGCACGGTTCAGCGTGTAAAAATGGAAACTGTTGACGCCTTCGGCACGCAGCGCCGTCACCTGCTCGGCGGCGACCGCCGCGGCCACCAGCCGGCGCTCCTCCGGGGAATTCTCCAGCCCCTCGAAACGGCGGGCGAAGGCGGAGGTCAGGCGGGCGCCACAGCGCTCGGCAAACTGCCGAACGCGCTCGAAATTGGTGACCGGCAGGATGCCGGGGATGATCGGGATGTCGATGCCGCGGGCGCGGGCGCGGTCGAGGAAGCGGAAATAGGCGGAATTGTCGAAGAAGAACTGGGTCAGGGCCGACGTCGCACCGTTGTCGACCTTGGCGGCGAGCATGGCGAGATCGACCTCGAGGGTGAAGGATTCGGGGTGCTTCTCGGGATAGACCGCAACCGATACCTCAAAGTCGCCGATGGCGCGAATGCCGCCGACGAGATCGGCGGCGTTGACGTAGCCACCAGGGGTCGGCTCGTAGCGCGTGCCGCCGCCCGGCGGATCGCCGCGCAGGGCGACGATGCGACGGATGCCGGCACGGCCGATGGCGCGCACCACCTCATCGACCTCTGGTCTGGTCTTGCCGACGCAGGTGAGATGCGGGGCAGGGCAGAGGCGGGTCTCGCGGGCGATCCGCGTCACGGTGGCGAGCGTCGCATCCTGGGTCGAGCCGCCAGCGCCATAGGTGATCGACACATAGCTCGGTTGAAAGGCTTCGAGCTTGCGGATCGCCTCCCACAGCGCGGTTTCGGCCTCGGGCGTCTTGGGCGGGAAGAACTCGAAGGACACCTCGATCGGCTTCGACTCCGTCTCAGTCATTGGCGAGCTCCATGGTCGCCGGCTGCCTGACGCGACGACGAGCATCGGCGGGAACACGGGCCAGCCACAGTGACACCGAAAGGCCGGGGGTTGCGGGATCGACCGGCGGCGGCAACAGCCGGTGCTCGACGATCTCGAGCCCGCCACGCTTCAACCACTGGGCCAGATGCTCGCTCGAGATGCCGAGCCGGCGGTGGGCGGCCGACTCGCGCAGGAACTCGAGCTCATGCGGGGCGAGATCGACAACCGCGAGGCGGCCATCGGGCCTCAGCACGCGCGCAGCCTCGACGAGCGCGCGCTGCGGGTCGTCGAGATAGTGCAGAACCTGATGGACGGTGATCAGATCGGCGAAGCCGGTCGGATAGGGGAGCGAATAGAGGTCGCCCTGGCGGATCTGGACATGGCGCAGCCCCCGCGCCTCGATCGTAGCGCGGGCGACGCCCAGCATCTCGCGGCTCTGGTCGATGCCGACGGCCTGGCGGGCGAGCGGCGCGAAGAGCTCGAGCATGCGGCCGGTGCCGGTGCCGAGATCGAGCAGCAGGTCCACCTTGTCGGTGCCGATCAGCCTGGCAAGCGCCGCCTCGACCTCGGCTTCGGCGACATGGAGAGAGCGGATCTTGTCCCAATGGCGGGCAACCCAGCTGAAATAGGCCTGGGCGGCGCGCTGGCGGGCCTCGACGATGCTGGCAAGGCGCTCGGCGTCACGCCGCAAGAGCTCGTCCTTGGCCGGCAGCAGGTCGACGATGAGCCGCGCCACGGCGGCGCCGGCACCCGATTCGGAAAGGCGGAACAGCACCCAGCTGCCCTCCTTGTGGCGATCGACAAGGCCGGCCTCGCACATCAGCTTGAGATGGCGGCTGACCCTGGGCTGGCTCTGGGCGAGAATGGCGGTCAGCTCGGTGACGTTGAATTCGCCATGGGAGAGGATGAACAGCAGCCTGAGCCGGGTGCTTTCGGCACCGGCGCGCAGACCCTTCAGCAGATCCTCCATCGCTGACTCCTCCATCGTCGGGGTTGCCTACATAAACATATCTTTATGTGACCTGCAACCTTGCATCGACGATGGTGCCGTCGAGGCATGTCCCGGCATGTAGAAGGCATTTCCATTGACGGAAGCCGCGGGTTTCCATTACTCATTCGAGCGTTCAATCACGGCGTTGCAAGACATGGTGCCCGTCTCAATCGGAAGACGCAGTTTTCTTTCGGCCGCACTTATGGCGTTTGCCATGACCTCGCCGGGAAGGGCGCAGGTCGGCAGCGCCGAGGCGGCGACAATCGATGCATCGCCGGCCGCCTATGTGCGCCGAGTCGCCGAGGATCTTATGGCGGCGCAGCGGCAGGGCACGGTGATGAGCTTCCACCGGGTGATCACCCGCCACGCCAATGTCGAGGCGATCGCGAATTACGCGCTCGGCCCCTATAAGGGGCAGCTGTCGCGGGCGGCCTATGACAGCTACTACAAGGGTGTCGCCATGTTCATGGCGCGCTATTTCGCCGACAGCGCGCGCGAATATGCGGTCGGCAAGGCCGATGTCGGCCAGGTGACGCGCGACAAGGACGGGCGGATCATCGTCAACACGCGGGTCACGCTGCTTACCGGCAGCAGCTACAATGTGGTGTTCCAGCTTACGAAAACGGCCAGCGGCTACCGCGTGCTCGACGTTTCGGTGCTCGGCTTTTCGCTGAGCTACATGCAACGCGGCATCTTCCAGCGCTACATCGCGAAGAACGGTGGAAACGTCAATGCGCTGGTCGCGGCGCTGAACCGGTGAGCCTCGACATCAGCATGAATCAACAGGGACAGGGGAAGTTGGTGATGGATTCGCGATCTCGGCCGCTCAGTCGGCGAGGGCTTCTGGGCCTGGCGCAAGTGCTTCCGGCAGCCATGCTGCTCACGCCGGCGCCGGTGCTTGCCGATGACCGCGAGCTCGTCACCGTGGTGGCCAACAAGGCGCTGGCGGTGGCCCGCGCGGGCGGCTCGCCGGCGGGCTTTCGCTCGCTCCTGCAGCAATACAGCGCCTATCAGGGCGTGGCGATGTTCGCGCTCGGCCGCTATCAGAAATCCCTGCCGAGCGGCAAGCGGGAGCGCTATGTGGCGCTCGCCCTCAATTTCGTGGCGAGCACCTTCGCCCGCAATTCCAAGAGCTTTGCCGGCCAGCGCTTCATTGCCACCAGCGCGGGCGACGGCATGGTGCGCGGCAAGATCCAGTTCGCCAACGGCCAGATGGCCAATGTCGACTGGCGGGTCAGGGGCGGCAAGATCATCGACGTCAATATCCAGGGCGTGTGGCTGACGCTTCAGCTGCGCGACCAGTTCACCGGCGTGCTGGGCCGGCACAATGGTGATTTCGATGCGCTGTTCCAATATCTGCAGACGGGGAAGGGGTAGGCAGCAGGGTGCTCTCAGCTGCTGGCTCGTGCCAATAAGGCCGATTTCATGCGAAGGATTCGCAACCTCATGAAGCGGGGAGCGATTGCCCCCTTTCGTTGATGATCAGTGCGCCGCCCGAAGCTGCTCCCAAGGATCGGACTCGGAGAGCATGCCCTTCAGATAGGCGCCATCGGCCTCGACCTTGTCGGTCGGGAGGTCGCGGCTGGCGATCTCCTTGGCCTCGTCGAAACGACCCTGCAAGCCGACGGCCAGCGCGAGATTCTGGCGTACTCGCGCATTGCCGTCGCCCTTGGGCAAGGCCAGCGCGCGGCGGAGGTGAGCCTCGGCGGTCTTGAGGTCACCCGCAAGGATGTAGGACATGGCGAGATTGTTGATGACGGAGACCTCGTTGGGTTGGAGCTTCAGCGCCTGCTCATAGCATTGGCGGGCTTCCTGGTAGCGCCCCTGCTGGTCGAGGGCGGAGCCGAGTGCCGAGCGGATGCGCCAGTCGGCCGCGCCGCCGGCAATCGCGCGGCGCAATTCCTTCTCGCCATCCTGGAGACGGCCTGATTGAACCATGATCTTGCCGAGATAGGCGGCAAGCTCGAGATCGTCGGGATTGCGCCGGGCGAGCTCCTCGACGACCTTCACGGCCTCGTCGGGACGGGCGAGCGCCATCAGGCCGCGGGCATAGGCGAGACCGCTCTTCCTGTTGCGCGGGTCCTTGCGCCAGGCCTGGGCGGCGAGCGATGTAGCCGTGAGCGAGGCGTCGCCGAGACTGCCGGTGGGCGTCGGGTCGGCAGACTGCGTGTCGGGGGACCGGAGGGAGGAGCAGCCTGCAATGATGAATGCCAAGGGCGAGCAGCGCTGCCGCCGAGCGCGCAGATGCCATGTTGCCGTCCCCCGAAAACCTTCGCCGCCAACCGATGTGGCGTCGGATCTTGGAAGAACAGGTCTCAACAAACTGTTAAGCATATTTCCGATCAACGGTAGGAGGCCCCGACCCCATGGACCCTGACGAGATTCTGCTCGATGCCGATGCCGCCGAGGGCGCGGTGCCGATCATCGCCTGCCGGGCGGCAGGCCTCGATGCGGCGCTGGCCGAGCTGCCGCCAAGGCAGGCGGCCTGGGCCAAGGCCAATCGGTTCAAGGCGGAGAGCGGGCGGGCGCTGGTCTGCCCGGACGAGCAGGGGCTGGTGGCGCGGGTGCTGCTCGGGCTCGGCGGGGAGGAACCGGCCGACCCGTTCCTGCCGGGCAAGCTGGCGAAGCTGTTGCCGGCCGGCACCTATCGCTTCGCCGGCGGCATCGCCGATGAGCGGCTGGCGGCGCTTGGCTGGCTGCTCGAAGCCTATGAATTCACCCGATATCGGACGGCGGCGCGCGACCCGGCGAGCCTCGCGGCGCCGCGTGGAGTCGATCCTGGGGCGCTGCGGGCGGCTGCGGCAGCGGTCACGCTGGTCAGGGACCTCGTCAACACGCCGGCCAACGATCTCGGACCGGGGGAGCTCGAAGCAGCGGCCCGCGGGGTGGCCGAGCGTCATGGGGCGCGCTTCGGCGTCACCGCCGGCGCGGCGCTGGCCGAGGGCTTCCCGCTGATCCATGCGGTGGGGGCGGCAAGCAACCGGCCACCGCGGCTCATCGAGTTCACCTGGGGCGAGCCCGGCCGTCCGAAGCTGACGCTGGTGGGCAAGGGTGTCACCTTCGACACCGGTGGCCTCGACATCAAGCCGTCGGCCAACATGCTGCTGATGAAGAAGGACATGGGGGGTGCTGCCAATGTCCTCGGCCTCGCGGCGCTGATCATGGAGGCGCGCCTGCCGGTGCGCCTCAGGGTGCTCATTCCGACGGTCGACAATGCGATCTCGGGCGGCGCCTTTCGGCCGGGCGACGTGCTCAGGAGCCGCAAGGGGCTGACCGTCGAGATCGGCAACACCGATGCCGAGGGCCGGCTGATCCTGGCGGACGCGCTTGCCCTGGCCGACGAGGAGGCGCCGGACCTGATGATCGACATGGCGACCCTGACCGGTGCGGCGCGGGTGGCGCTCGGTCCGGACCTGCCGCCCTTCTATACCGATGACGACCGGCTGGCCGAGTCGCTCGCCCGGCACGGCATGGCGGAGAACGATCCGCTCTGGCGGCTGCCACTGTGGCGCCCCTACAACGCGCTGTTCGAAAGCAAGATCGCCGACCTGAACAATGCCGGGTCGTCGGGCTTTGCCGGATCGATCACCGCCGCCCTGTTTCTTCGGCGATTTGTCGAGCGGGCGCAAAGCTATGCGCATTTCGACATCTTCGCCTGGACGCCGACGGCCAAGCCCGGGCGGCCGATCGGCGGCGAAGCGCAGGGGATCAGGGCGCTGTTTTCACTTTGCCGGGAGCGATGGCCCGCTTAGAATGGAACGGCTCCGAAACGAATCCCGCGCAAGGGCTGCCCATCGCGATGAGCCTGCAATTGACCACGGCAGAGGCGCTCCGCCTGTGGCATGCCGTCAACCTGCATCTGGTGACCGACGACCAACCCGATTTGTCGGCGCGACAGCTGGCGATCCTGCTCATCGTCTATCTCGAGGCGCCGCCGCATACGGTCCGGGCGCTGGCGCAGCGGCTCGCGGTGACCAAGCCGGTGATCACGCGGGCGCTCGATGCGATGGGTAAGCTCGGGCTCCTGGGACGGCGGCGGGACGAATCGGATCGGCGCAACGTGCTGGTGCAGCGCACGCTGAAGGGCGCGCTGTTCACCGAGCGGCTGGGCGACACGATCACCGGCTGCGCCGGCGCGATCGGCCGCAAGGTCGCATGAGGGAGGAGGGGCGGGTGCTACGGATGATAGCCGTGCCGATCGTGCCGATGCGCAAGGCGGCGGATGCCAATTCCGGTCTGGTGACCGAGGCGCTGCTCGGCGAGCGGGCGCAGGTGGTGGAGAGCGATGATGCCTTCGTCAAGGCGGAGCTCGAGGAGGATGGCTATGTCGGCTATCTGCCGCGCGCAATGCTTGCCGCGCCGGGACCAACGCCGAGCCATCGGATCACCGTCGCCAAGACCTTCCGGTTCAGCAGGCCGGACATCAAATCGCCGCCGCTCGGGGCGCTCTATCTCAATTGCCGGGTTGCGGTGAACGAGCGCGGCAACGACGAGCGGTTCGCTCAGCTCGACGGCGGCGGGTTCGTGCTGCGCTCGATGATGGCGCCGCTCGGCACGCGCGCTGCCGATCCCGGTGCAGTGGCGGAGGGGTTCGTCAACGTGCCCTATCTGTGGGGCGGCAAGTCCTATGAAGGCCTCGACTGCTCGGGCCTCGTGCAATTGTCGCTGCAGGCCTGCGGAATCACTTCGCCGCGCGACAGCCACATGATCGAGGCGGCGGTGGGGCAACCTCTCGAGGGCTGGCACGATCTCACGCTGCGGCGCGGCGACATGGTGTTCTGGAAGGGCCATGTCGGCATGATGCTCGACCCGATGCGGCTCATTCACGCCAACGGCCATCACATGAAGGTGGTGATCGAGCCGCTGTCGGAGACGATCGCGCGCATTGCCGGCGGTCATGATGCGGTGACGAGCGTCAGGCGGATCGAGGGCAGTCGTAGGCAGTAGGCAGTAGGAAACGGCTTACTGCCTATTTGCCTAATGCCTACTGCCTCACGATATCGACCGGGGCCGTGCGGAGATGGAGGGCGGCGGCGAGCAGAGCCTTGGTGTAGTCGCTCTGCGGGCGCTCGAAGATATCGGCGGCCGGACCCTGCTCCACCACCTCGCCATTGCGCATCACGATCACCTCGTTGGCGAGGGCGCGGACCACCTTGAGGTCATGGCTGATGAAGAGATAGGCGAGGTCGTGGCGCTCCTGAAGGTTGCGCAGCAGGTCGACGATCTGGGCCTGCACCGACATGTCGAGGGCGCTGGTCGGCTCGTCCAGCATGACGAATTTCGGCTCCAGCACCATGGCCCTAGCGATGGCGATGCGCTGGCGCTGGCCGCCCGAGAACTCGTGAGGGTAGCGTTCCATGGAGGCGGGATCGATGCCGACCTCCTGCAGGGCGAGCGACACCCGCCGCTCGCGCTCCTCGACGGTCATGGAGGGGTTCTGGATCAGCAGGCCCTCCTCGACGATCTGTCGGATCGACAGGCGCGGCGACAGCGAGCCGTAGGGATCCTGGAAGACGATCTGCATGTCCTTGCGCAGCGGGCGCATGTCGCGGCTCTGGAAGGCCTCGATGTGGCGACCGAGGTAGAGAATCGGACCTTCCGACGCGATGAGCCGCAGGACGGCGAGGCCGAGCGAGGTCTTGCCGGAGCCCGATTCGCCGACCACGCCGAGCGTCTGGCCGGCGCGCACCCGGACATCGACGCCGTCGACCGCCTTGACATGACCGACGGTGCGCCTCATCAGGCCGCGCTTGATCGGAAACCAGACCTTGAGGCGGCGCGCTTCGACGATCACCGGCGCGGAGGCGACAAAGGGCGGCGGCGCTCCCTTGGGCTCGGCGTCGATGAGCTGGCGGGTGTAGGGGTGCTGCGGATTGGCGAACACCTCCCTGGTCTCGCCGGATTCGACGATCTCGCCATGGCGCATGACCGCCACCCGGTCGGCCATGTGGCGGACGATCCCGAGATCGTGGGTGATGAGCAGCAGCGCCATGCCGGTCTCGCGGCGCAGTTTTCGCAAGAGCTCGAGGATCTGCGCCTGCACGGTGACGTCGAGCGCGGTCGTCGGCTCGTCGGCGATCAGGAGGTCGGGATTGTTGGCGAGCGCCATGGCGATCATGACACGCTGGCGCTGGCCACCGGAAAGCTGATGCGGGAAGCTGTCGAGACGCGATTCGGGATCGCGGATGCCGACCAGGCCGAGCAGCTCGACGATGCGCTTGCGCGCCCGCGCACCGGTGATGCCCTGGTGGAGGTCGAGGATCTCGCCGATCTGCCGCTCCACCGTGTGCAGCGGGTTGAGCGACGTCATCGGCTCCTGGAACACCATGGTGATGTCGTTGCCGCGCACCATGCGCAGGTCGCGTTCATTGGCATCGAGCAGCTCCTCGCCGCGGAAACGGACGGAGCCGGTGGGATGGCTGGCGGACGGATAGGGGAGCAGCTTCAGGATCGACAGGGCGGTGACCGACTTGCCGGAGCCGGATTCGCCGACCAACGCCAGGGTCTCACCCTTGCTGAGCGAGAAGGACACGCCCTTGACCGCATGGGTGACGGTGGCGCCCTGATGAAAATCGACCGCGAGATTGTCGACGATGAGAAGCGGCTCGCTCATCAGCGGAAGGTCTTTCGCGGATCGAAGGCATCGCGCACCGCTTCGCCGACGAAGACGAGCAGCGACAGCATCAGCGAAACGACGACGAAGCTGGTGATGCCGAGCCAGGGGGCGCGGAGATTGCTCTTGCCCTGCGCCATCAGCTCGCCGAGCGAAGGGGAGCCGGGCGGCAGGCCAAAGCCGAGAAAGTCGAGCGACGTCAGGGTGACGATCGACGCGGAGGCGATAAAGGGCATGAAGGTCAATGTCGCCACCATGGCGTTGGGCAGGATGTGCTTGAACATGATCTTGCCGTCGGAGAGGCCGAGGGCGCGCGCCGCCCGGACATATTCGAAATTGCGGCCGCGCAGGAATTCGGCCCGGACCACGCCGACCAGCGAGGTCCAGGAGAACAGGAGCATGATGGCGAGCAGGATCCAGAAATTGGGAGCGATGAAGGCGGCGAGGATCATCAGGAGGTAGAGCGTCGGCACCGAGGTCCAGATCTCGATCAGCCGCTGGAACACCAGGTCCACCCAGCCGCCGAAATAACCCTGCACGGCGCCGGCAATGACCCCGATGATCGAGGAGGCGATGGTGAGGCTCAGGCCGAACAACACCGAAATGCGGAAGCCGTAGATCAGGCGGGCAATGACGTCGCGGCCCTGATCGTCGGTGCCGAGCCAGTTCATATTGCCCAAGACGCAGTTCCGGTCGTTGACGCCGTTCTGATATTTGGCGCAGGCCTCGGCGCGGGTCAGGCTGAAGGCGGGCGGCGACGGCGCCGGGGACGGCAGCTCGGTGTTCACCGTGCGGTAGCTGTAGCGGATGGGCGGCCAGACCATCCAGCCATTGTTCTCGACCTCCTGCTGGATCATGGCGTCGCGAAAATCGGTGACGGCATAGAAGCCGCCGAACTTCTCCTCCGGATAATCGACGAAGACCGGAAACAGCCACTCGCCCTTATAGTAGGCGACGATCGGGCGGTCATTGGCGATGAACTCGGCGAACAGGCTGGCGATGAACAGAATCGCGAAGATCCAGAACGACCAGAAGCCGCGCTTGTTGGCGCGGAACAGCTGCCAGCGGCGGAGATTGATGCCGGTCAGCCAATTGCCGCGACGGGGGTCGCTGGTGATCGCCCGCATCGCGTCAGACCTCGCGCGTCTCGAAATCGATGCGAGGATCGATCATGGTGTAAAGGATGTCGCTCAGGAGATTGGTCAGGAGACCGAAGAGCCCGAAGATATAGAGCGTGGCGAAGAGCACCGGGTAGTCGCGGTCGATCGCCGCGCGCCAGCCGAGAAGGCCGAGGCCATCGAGCGAGAAGATTGTCTCGATCAAAAGCGAGCCTGAGAAGAACGCGCCGACGAAGGCTCCCGGGAAGCCGGCGATGACGATCAGCATGGCGTTGCGGAAGACATGGCGATAGAGGACCTGGTTCTCGCTCAGGCCCTTGGCGCGCGCCGTCATGACATATTGCTTGCGGATCTCGTCGAGGAACGAGTTCTTGGTGAGCAGCGTCATGGTGGCGAAGGAGCCGACGCCGAGGGCAATCAGCGGCAGCACCAGATGCCAGGCATAGTCGGCGATCTTGCCGAGGAGCGAAAGCTCGTTGAAATTGTCCGAGGTCAGGCCACGCAGCGGGAAGACGCTCCAATAGGAGCCGCCGGCAAACAGCACGATCAGCAGCACTGCCAGGATGAACCCCGGAATGGCATAGCCGGCAACGATGATGGCCGAGGTCCAGACGTCAAAGGTCGAGCCGTCGCGCACCGCCTTGGCGATGCCGAGCGGCACCGAGACGAAATAGGAGATCAAGGTGAGCCAGAGGCCGAGAGAAATCGACACCGGCATCTTCTCGATGATGAGGTGGAGCACCGAGACGTCGCGGAAATAACTCTGGCCGAAATTGAAGGTGAGATAGTCGCGCAGCATCATGAAGAAGCGGACATAGGCGGGCTTGTCGAAACCGAACTGCTTCTCGAGCTTCTTGATGAATTCCGGGTCGAGCCCCTGGGCACCGCGATACTTGCCGGCCATGCCGGCATCGCCGGCGGCACCGGCGGAGGCATTGGCGCCGCCCGCCTCCCCGGCGTTGGAGCCACCGATGCGGGCGGTGGCGCCGACATCGGTGCCCTGAAGCTGGGCGAGCACTCGCTCGACCGGTCCGCCGGGGGTGAACTGGATCAGAATGAAGGAAAGGAGCAGCATCCCGAACAGAGTCGGGGCTATCAGCAGCAATCGCCTCAGAATATAGGTCGCCATTCAGTCTCTGGCAGAGTTGACTTCAGGGCCCCCGCTTCAGACTAGCCGCCTTGGCAGGATCGATCCACCATGTCTCGATGATCCCCCGGTCATATTTCGGTTTGATCGCCGGCCTGCCGAACAGGTCCCAATAGGCAACCGTATGGCTCGCCTTGTGCCAATGCGGCACCCAGAAGCGCATGGCACGGAGCACCCGGTCGAGCGACCGCGCGGCGACCTTGAGCTCGTCGCGCGACTTCGCCTGGGTGACCTTGTCGATCAGGCTGTCGACGGCGGGGGACTTCACCCCGGCGAGATTGTAGCTGCCATGGGCCGATGCCGCGGCCGAGCCGAAGAAGGCGCGAAGCTCGGTGCCCGGCGTCTGGCCGAGGCCAAAGCGCTGGGTCAGGGTGTCGAAGTCGAAATCCTTGAGACGCTGCTGATATTGCGCATCATCGACGATGCGGATCGAGGCATCGACGCCGATGCGCCGCAGGCTCTGGACATAGGGGCCGAGGATGCGCTCGAAGGCCGGATCGTCGAGCAGGAACTCGACCCGAAGCGTCTCGCCCTTGTCGTTGCGGCGGAGCGGCCCGTCGAGCTTCCAGCCGGCCTGGTCGAGAAGGCGGCTCGCCTTCTGCAGCAATTTGCGGTCGAGACCCGAGCCGTCGCTCACCGGTGGCGACACGACGGGACCGAAGGCCTCGTCGGGGATCTGGCCGCGCAGCGGCTCGAGCAGAGCGAGCTCGGCGGGGGTTGGGCTGCCTTCGGCCTTGAGATCGGAATTCTCGAAGATGCTGGCCGTGCGGGTGTAGAGGCCGTAGAACAGATTCTTGTTCGACCACTCGAAATCGAAGGCGAGCCCCAAAGCCTCGCGCACCCGCGGATCGGCGAAGGTCGGGCGGCGCATATTGAGGAAGAAGCCCTGGGCGCCGGTCGCCGTCTCGTCGGGGAGGGTCTCGGTCTTGAGGCGGCCATCGGATACGGATTTGAGATTGTACTCGGTGGCCCAGGACTTGGCGCTGAATTCCTCGCGAAGATCGAGCGCGCCCGCCTTCAACGCCTCGAACCCGCCAGTGCGATCGCGGAAATATTCGAGCCTGACCTCAGCGAAATTATAGATGCCTCGGTTCACGTTGAGGTCCTTGGCCCAGTAGTCGTCGCGCTTGCGGAAGGTGATGTACTCGCCCTGGCGGAACGACCCGACCTCGTAGGGGCCGGAGCCGAGGGGTGGCTCGAGGGAGGATTTGGTGAAGTCGTGGGTCTGGTAATAGGCTTTGGAGAAAATCGGCAGGGCGCCGACGATGCCGGGAAGGTCGCGACGGTTCTCGCCGGTGAAGGTGTATTTCACCGTGTGCTTGTCGATCGCCTCGGATTTGGCGACGTCGCGTATCGAGGTGCGGATGTTCTCGTGGCCGTGCTCCTTGAGGAGCCGGAAGCTCTCGACAACATCGTCGGCAGTGAGCGGCGTGCCGTCGGCAAAACGGGCCTCGGGCCGGAGCGTGAAGACGGCGTGGCTCTTGTCCGCCGGGACATCGATCGTCGATGCCACGAGCCCGTACATCGCATCGGGCTCGTCGGTGGCGCGAACCATCAGCGTGTCGAAGAGGAGATCGAGGCGCTGGGCCGGATCGCCGCGCAGGATGTAGCCATTGAGACTGTCGAAGGTGTTGACGCTCGAGGTTCCGATCGTGGCGATGCGGCCGCCCTTCGGTGCATCGGGATTGACATAATCGAAATGAGCAAAGCCGAGCGGATATTTCAGCTCGCCGAAGATCGACCAACCATGCTTGGGCTCCGCCAGCGCAGCGCCGGAGCCGAGCAGAACCATCGCCGTCGTGGCGACGGCCAGGGCGGACCGCTTCACGTCTTGCTCCCGATTGCCGAGGCCTTGGCGGCGTCCCACCACCAGATGGTCGGAAAGGCCACGGCATAGGGCGGCAGCGGATCGGGGCGGCCAAAGCGGTCCCAGAATGCGAGCCGCTCATAGGGCAGGTTCCACATCGGCACGACATACTGGTTCCACAGCAGGACCCGGTCGAGGGCCCGGCAGGCGTCGACGAGCTCCTGCCGGCTCTTGGCGAAGATGATCCGGTCGACGAGCTTGTCGACGGCCGGGTTCTTGATACCGGCATAGTTCTGGCTGCCTTGGCGATCGGCGGCCTCGGTGCTCCAGAAATTGCGCTGCTCATTGCCCGGCGACAGGGACTGGGGCCAGGTCGCCACGACGATGTCGAAGTCGAAGCTCTGCATCCGCCGCTCATATTGCGCGCTGTCGATGGTGCGCACCGTCGACTGGACGCCGAGCAGCTTCAGTTGCTCGACATAGGGAAGGACAATACGCTCGAAGGTCGGCGAGTTGAGCATGAACTCGACCTGCATTGGCTGGCCGGCCTCGTTTCGCAGGGTGCGGTCTCCTGCCACTTTCCAGCCGGCCGCGGCGAAGAGATTGCGCGCCTTGAGCAGGTTCTGGCGGCGCTCCTGGGGATTGCCATTGATCGGGTTGGCATAGGGCGCGGTGAAAACCTCGGGTGGGACCTGGGACCGCAGCGGCTCGAGAATGGCAAGCTCGCCGGGGCTCGGCAGGCCGGTCCAGGCCAGCTCGGAATTGGCGAAGTAGCTGGCGGTGCGGACGTACTGGCCGTAGAACAGGTTGGCATCGGCCCATTCGAAATCGAAGGCGTGGTTGAAGGCGAGCCGCACGCGCGGGTCGGCGAATCTTTCGCGGCGCAGGTTGAGGCAGAAGCACTGCATCCCGTCAGGATTCTTCAGCGTCACCTCCTGACGCTTAATGGCGCCGCGCTGCACCGCCGGGACTTCATAGCCGGTGGCCCAGTTCTTGGCGCTGTTCTCGAGCCGGAAGTCGTATTCGTCGCCCTTGAAAGCCTCGAGCATCACCGTCTCGTCGGCGAAATAGATGGCGGTGATCTCGTTGACGTTGTTGGCACCGACATTGACCGGCAGATCCTTGCCCCAATAGTCCTCGACGCGGGTCACGGTGATCGATGAGCCGGGCCTGACGTTGGTGATGCGATAGGGGCCGGAGCCGAGGGGCGGCTCGAGCGTGGTGGCATTGATGTCGCGCTGACGGCCTTTGTCGTCCTTGGCGGTCCACCAATGTTTCGGCAGAACCGGCAATTGTCCGACGATCTGCGGCAGCTCGCGATTGCCGGATTCGGAGAATTCGAACCGCAGCTCGCGATCGCCAATCTGCTCGGCCTTGCGGATGTTCTTGTAGTAGGCGGAATAGAATGGGTGCGAGCCGCGAAGCGCCTCCATGGACCACACCACGTCCTCGGGCGTCATCAGCTTGCCATCGTGGAAGCGGGCGCCCTGGCGCAAGCGATAGGTGACGGAGGCGAAGTCATCGGGGTGCTGCACGGCTTCGGCGACCAAGCCATATTCGGTGCTCGGCTCGTCGAAGGCGCTGGTCATCAGCGTGTCGTTGGTCAGCGAGACCAGGGCGGCCGCATCGCCCTTATAGGTATAGGGGTTGAGCGAGTCGAAGGAGTTGGGGGCGCCGAGCCGCACCCGGCCGCCCTTCGGCGCCTGAGGGTTGACATAGTCGAAATGCTTGAAATCGACAGCGTATTTGAGACTGCCGAAGAGCGACAGGCCATGGCGCCATTGGGCCTCGGCAGCGGCGAACGAAATATGCCGTGCACTCCATGAGGCAGGTGCAAGCGCTGCGAGAAACTTGAGCGCAGTACGCCGGTCCAGTCGCATGATCGGGCATTCCTCCCTGGGATCGAGGAAACTAGGCGGCGATATCAGAAATGGAAACAGCGCCGCAACAGCCGGGGGGTGAAATCTTCGTAACCCGCCGCCGCTTCACTGCGGGGCCGGCAGGGGCTGCGGACTGTCGGCGAGCGTGCGCAGATAGGCGATCAGATCGGCGCGCTGGTCGTCGCGCGTGACACCGGCATAGGTCATCTTGGTACCGGGCACATAACCCTTTGGGTTGTGCAGGAAGCCATTGAGATGGTCGTAGGTCCACTTGTCGGCGGATTTGGCCTTCATCGCATCCGAATAGGCAAAACCGGGATGAGAGGCGATCGGACGGTCCACCACGTTCCACAGGCCCGGGCCGACCTTGTTGGCGTTCGCCTTCGTAAGGTCGTGGCAGGCGGCGCAGGCCTTGGCGACGGTCTGGCCCTTCTCGGGACTGGCGGTCTTCAGGAGCTCGGCGATCGGCTTGGTCTCGCCGGCCCCGGCAGCCGGGGCGGCGGCCGGCGCCTCGGCGACGGCAACCGAGAATGCCAGCTTTTCCGGGCGATGCGGCGTGTAGATGAAGCCCGCGAGCAAGGACAGGCCAAACGTCAGCAGCAAAGTGCCGAGCACAGCGCCTGCGATCTTGTTCAGCTCGAAGCTGTCAAATCCGAACATTCGCGAACCTAGGGAAGCAAGGACGACGAAGAACGCTCTCGCGGAAGAGGCGCTGCGCAAGTCGCGGCAGAAACTAGTTCTTTCTGGAAAGTGCTGCAATACGTATAAGGTCGCCGGTCCATTTTGCCGCGCCGTTCGGAGCGGCGCGAACGGAGCGAGGCAGAACCTCCGCGTGTCGAAACCATTGAAGATCGCCTTTCAGGGGGAAGCAGGCGCCAATTCCCATATCGCCTGCCAGGAGGCGTTCCCCGATCATGAGCCGCTGCCCTGCCGCACCTTCGAGGATGCCTTTGCGGCGGTGTCATCCGGCGCTGCGCATCTGGCGATGATCCCGATCGAGAACTCGATCGCCGGCCGGGTGGCCGACATCCATCACCTCATGCCGGCGTCGCACCTCCATATCGTCGGCGAGCATTTCCTGCGTGTCCACCATCAGCTGCTCGGCGTTCCGGGCTCGGCGCTCGCGGAGCTCGAAACGGTGGCGAGCCATGTCCATGCGCTTGGCCAATGCCGCAACGTGATCGCCGAACTCGGCTTGCGAACCATCGTCGCGGCCGATACGGCGGGGGCTGCCCGGGAGCTTGCGGAAGCGCAGGACCGGCGGCGGGCGGTGATCGCCACGAATCTCGCGGCAGAGATCTATGGGCTGGAAGTTCGGCGGGCGAATATCGAGGACGAGGACCACAACACGACAAGGTTCCTGGTCCTTGCCGTCGAGCCGCAGGATGCCGAGCCCGAGGAGCGGCCGGTCATCACCACCTTCGTATTTCGCGTGCGCAATGTGCCGGCGGCGCTCTACAAGGCGCTTGGCGGTTTCGCCACCAATGGGGTGAACATGACCAAGCTCGAGTCCTATCAGCTCGAGGGTCAATTCTCGGCGACACAATTCTACGCCGATATCGAAGGCCATCCGGCCGACCGCCCGGTGAGGCTTGCACTCGAGGAGCTGGCGTTCTTCACCTCGTCGCTGCGCATACTCGGGGTCTACAAGGCAAGTCCCTATCGGGCGGAGATCGCGGCTTTCCTCGAATCGATGGGCGGCTAGAGCATCGCCGCCAGCACCAGATGGTGGGCGATGGCGAATGGCTGGGGCAGGCTCAGCCCGTCGGGATGGCGGCGCTCCAGCATCGCTGCGACCTCGGTGTCATCGAACCAGCGCACATCCTCGAGCTCATCGCGATCGATGACGATGTCGGTGGTGAGCGCCTCGCCGATCAGGCCGATCATCAGGCTCGAAGGGAACGGCCAGGGTTGGCTCGACAGATAGCGCACGTCGCCGACCCGGATCCCTGACTCCTCGAAGATCTCGCGGCGGGCGGCGTCCTCGATGGTCTCGCCGGGCTCGATGAAGCCGGCCAGCGCCGAATACATGCCTGGTTGAAACATCGGCTGACGACCGAGCAGCAGGCGGCTGCCGTGGCGCACGATCATGATGGCGACCGGATCGGTGCGCGGAAAGTGATTGGCGTGACATGCCGGACAGTGACGCCGATAGCCGGCATCCTCCATCATGCTGCGGGCACCGCAATTGGCGCAGAAGCCGTTTCTCGCATGCCAACCGAGAAGGCTGCGCGCCTGCGCCAGCTGCGCCAGCTCGGGCTCGGGCAGGAGGCCCTGAAGGGCGACGCTACGCAGGTCGACGGCAGAGGTGGTGCGGGCGGGCTCGCTCTCGCGATCGATCTCGGCGGCGAACAGCAACCGGTCGCGATCGTCGCGGCCGATCAGCACGAGCTCGCCCTCATGGGCAGTGACGCCGATGGTGACGAGCTCGGCGGCCGCTTCGACGATGCGAAGCAGCGGGCGCTCCTCGACAAAGGCGATCAGCCGGTTCAGCGGATTGGCACGCTCGCTGGCAAGCCATGCCGGATTGCCGCGATGGCTCGCAATGCGATCGTGGGTGGCACTCATGAAGCTTGCCCGCCTCATAGGCCGAGATAACTCCAAATGGCGCTGGCCGCCGAAGCCGCGGCGCCGCCGACCGCGGCGACGATGGCGATGCTCGCCAGGATCAGCAGCACGCCAATCAGCATGACGATGCCATCGCGCTCGATCATCCCGAGGCCGAGAAGCACGATGGCGA
>JBEVJH010000197.1:0-11413 GCA_040510355.1 Aestuariivirgaceae bacterium | reverse complement strand
CGGACGGGCGAAGTAGGTTTCGATGGTCTTGCCGTTGACGGTGATCTTGCCAGAGCCGCGCTTGACCCAGACGCGCGAGATCGATTCCTTGCGACGGCCGGTGGCATAGGCGCGGCCCTTGGCGTCGAGCTTGGGCTTAGGGGGTGCTGCCGGTGCCTGGGCAGGCATGCCCATCGCGGCGCCGAGATTGGAGAGCGTGGTCGGTTCAGCCATTTTCAGGAGCCTCTGAGCGTATTCTTGGGGTTCTTGGCGGCGATATCGAGCTTTTCGGGGTTCTGCGCCTCGTGCGGATGGGTGTCGCCTTTGTAGATGCGCAGATGCGACATCTGCTGGCGCTTGAGCGGACCGCCGGGAAGCATGCGTTTCACCGCCGCCTCGAGAACCCGCTCGGGAAACTTGCCGTCCAGGATCTGGTGCGCCTTGCGCTCCTTGATGCCGCCCGGGAAACCCGTATGCCAGTAATAGGTCTTGTCCTGGCGCTTGTTGCCGGTCAAGACCACCTTTTCGGCATTTACGACGATGATGTTGTCTCCAGTATCGACATGGGGCGTGAAGATTGCCTTGTGCTTGCCGCGCAGACGGCCGGCGATCAACGCGGCGAGCCGCCCGACGACCAAGCCGTCGGCGTCGATCAGCACCCACCTCTTCTCGACCTCGGCCGGGCGTGCGGAATAGGTCTTCATCGATTTCGTCCCTTGTCAGATTCGCGGGCCATATATCCCTTGCGTTTATGGCCGGTCAAGAGGCAAAACATCAGTGACGGCAGCAAGTTAGCGATGTGGTAACATGTTACCGGCCCTTTGCCGTTGTATCCCTGTCATGCGTTGCCGTAGAATTGTGGCGATCGAAGCGCCGAGGGAGCGGATCGAGTCGATGCGATATTTTTTGCGCCTCCTGCTGGTCGCAGCGACGTTGGCCGCCACGGCTTGGCTTCCTACCCAAAGTTCATCAGCCCCGGCGAAGGACCAGTCGCGCATCGAGGCGGAGGAGAAGGCGCCCGGCAAAGTGCTGCCGAACCTCGAGGCTCCCGGGCCGTTGCCGATCCCCGTGCCGGAGGGAGGTGCCAGCCCCAACGAGCCGCCGAGCGGGGTCGAGGCACCATCGCTCGACGATCCTTCGCGCGGCGAAGGGACCGATGCCGGAGAGGCTCCGCCGGTCGAGACCATCGAGCTGACGGACGACATCGCCAAGCGCGCCCTGGACGCCTTCGTAGCGGTCAAGGACAAATACAAGGATACGCCGCTGGAGAACTATGAGTCCCTCGATCAGTTCGTGCGCGACACCGAGGCGGGCAAGCAGTTCGATGCCGATATCAAGAAATTCGGCTTCGACAGCGTCACGGCGTGGAACACGGCGGTGACGACAGTCAGCTTCGCCTACAGTGCGGTCGCTGAGAACCAGGAGCAGGAAATCAACAAGCAGATCGACGATCTCAAGCAGGACAAGGACATTCAGGAGCCGATGAAGACGAAGATCATCGCAAGTCTCGTCGCCATGCTGCCGTCGGAGAACAACAAGCTGGTCATCAAAAAGCTGATGGAAGATCAGGGCTATGTGGCGAAGCTCAAGGCCTTGACCGAGGAAGCCGAATGACCTCCTCGTCGGCCGCCGCACCATTGTCTCCTCCGGCAATGCTTGAAGAAAATCTCGACGCGACGGGCGTGCTCAGGCTTACGCTGAACCGCCCCAATGAGCGCAACGCCCTGTCGAGCGCGCTGCTCGACGCCCTGCACCAGGCGATCGAGCGGGCCGGCGGCAATGATGCGGTGCGCGCGGTGGTGATCGCTGCCAACGGACCGGGCTTCTGCGCCGGCCACGATCTCAAGGAGATCACGGCCCATCGCCGTGACGCCGACGGCGGCCGCCTCTTCTACGAGCAGCTCTTTGCCGGCTGCACCAGGCTCATGAGCGCGATCCGCCGATCACCGCTGGTGTTCACCGCCGAGGTGGGCGGCACCGCAACGGCTGCCGGCTGCCAGCTGGTGGCGAGCTGCGACATGGCGGTCGCTTCGCGCGCGGCGCGGTTCGGCGTCAATGGCATCGACTCGGGGCTGTTCTGCTCGACCCCGATGGTCGCGGTGGCACGCAACCTGCCACATAAGCTCGCCATGGAGCTGCTGACGACCGGCCGGCTGATGAGTGCCGAGGAAGCGAAATCGGCCGGGCTGGTGAACCAGGTGGTCGAGCCCGAGGCGTTGCGCCAGGCCAGCGATGCGCTGACCGCGCGGCTGGTCAAACGCTCCCGTGCCGTGCTGGCCCTGGGCAAGCGGGCCTTCTATGCCCAAATCAAGATGGACGTCGACGAGGCCTATGATTTCACCGAGCGGGTCATCGTCGACAATCTGATGATGGCCGATGCCGAGGAAGGCATCGCGGCTTTTCTTGCCAGACGCACACCCGTCTGGAAGGACCGCTGAGACATGGATCACGACAACTACCCGCCGGACTATGTCCGGAATATCTTGAATTCGGTGCGCACCATCGCAATGGTGGGCGCTTCCGGCAATCCGGTGCGGCCATCGTTCTTCGTTCTGAAGTATCTCATCGACAAGGGCTACGAGCTTTATCCAGTCAATCCCGGTCTTGCCGGGAAGGAGATCCTGGGCCGCCCGGTCTTTGCCGACCTGCGGTCGGTGCCGGTGGCGATCGACATGGTGGATGTGTTCCGAAATTCCGAGGCGGCCCTGGCGGTGACACGGGAAGCGTTGGATCTCAAGCCGCTACCCAAGGTGATCTGGATGCAGCTGTCAGTCCGCAATGACGAGGCGGCACGGCTCGCCGAGGCGCGGGGCATCGCGGTGGTGATGAATCGCTGCCCGAAGATGGAATATGGCAAACTCTCGGGCGAATGGGCCTGGGTGGGGGGAAATCCTGGGCTCGTGTCCTCGCGCCGCCAGACCCGCCACGGCTCAGGCCGGCTCCAGAGTCTCGGGATCGCGCCGAAGGGCTGAGATCGACGACAATCGCTTTCGCATCAGCGCGCGCCGCCGATTTGCCCGACAGATCGCGGAATAGAGTGTCGGCGTCGCTTTGATCCGGCGCTTCACCGCAAGGCGCGCCCGGAGCAGCGTGGCGAACGCAGCGCCGCTCGGCTGCAACGGTCGGATCGTCCGCATGAGCTGCGTTGCCGTGTCGCAGATCTCCTCCTTATAGGGTTCGTCGCTGGGGCCGAAGTCGAGCACGGCCTTGCCGCGACGTGCCGCGTCGTTTTCCACGAATTGGCGCAGCAGGGTGCCGGGAGAGCAGAAGGCGAAGGCCGGGTCATAGGCGCATTGATAGATGAGCTCGGCTTCGCCGCCATCGATCAGGATGAAGCTCGCGAGCACCGACGCGGCGGTGCGCAGGACCGCTACCCGCAGGGGCATCGCCGGATCGCCGGCGATCAAAGCAAGGAAATTTCGCACCCCTTCGTCGTCAAAGGGACTGAAGCCGACCAGCCTCGTCCAGCTGCCGGGTCTTCCAGTCGATGAGCTGAGTCACCACTGCCCTGCAATCAGGGCCCGCGGGAACGGAGATGCAGGCAACGGCGCCATGCTGGCGCTCGAAGCTGCGCAGCCGCTTGCGGTGGCGCTTGGACAATCCGGCATCTGCGGTCGCGAGGCGCAGGCTGTGGGCGCGACACGCCTCTTCGCCAACGGGGTCGGCAATGAACGGATTGGCCGCCCCGCCGATCCGTTCCGGCTGATTGGCGAGATCGAGAACAGCCGACGGCCCCGCGAGATCGGTGATGAAACGCCAGAATGCCGGAGCCTCCCCGGCCCTGAAACCCGACCGCAGCTCGTGGGAGGAGAGCGGCGCATTGTAGTCGCTGACATCGCCGCCAAGCCAACGCAGCACGCTGCAGGGTCCGCGCCCGGTGATGCCGAGCGGCACCACCATCTCGCATTGCCCGCGATGGCTGCCGACGGCGATTCTGGGCCGCACCGACAGCGCCCTGCCCCGCGTTTGCAGCCAGGCTGCGATCCAGGCCGGGTGCTGGAAGGGCTGATCCGGTGCCCGCGCCGCCAGCGCCCGCCAGGACGCCGTCACCTCCTCGACGGTGTCGACAACCGTCCAGGAAAGCTCCTGCCAGCCTATTTCCTCAGTTCTCGATTGCATCATTCCGATCCATCGCCATCCCCGTGACGACCGAGCCAGCACAGGGCGTGCCATCCAAGGCCGAATGTTCTCTATTCCGAACGATTGTTTCGTACTTCAGTCTGCGCTAAGAGACCGCAAGCAGCTCGCCAGGGAGATTTGAATGGCCGACACAACCCCAGGATTCGACACGCTTGCCATCCACGCCGGCGCTCAACCGGACCCCGTGACCGGCGCCCGGATCACGCCCATCTACCAGACGACCTCCTTCGTCTTCGAGGATGTCGAGCACGCCGCCGACCTGTTCGCGCTGCGCACCTTCGGCAATGTCTACACCCGGATCATGAACCCGACCCAAGCGGTGCTCGAGGCGCGGGTCGCGGCGCTCGAGGGCGGCACTGCGGCGCTGGCCCTGGCATCGGGGCATGCGGCCCAGCTCGTCGCTTTCCATGCCCTCATGAAATCAGGCGAGGCGGTCATCGCTGCTCGCCAGCTCTATGGCGGCTCGATCAACCAGTTCAATCACTCGTTCAAATCGTTCGGCTGGAACGTCGCCTGGGCCGATGCCGGCGATCCCGGATCGTTCGCCAAGGCACTGACCGACAAAACCCGCGCGATCTTCATCGAATCGATCGCCAATCCCGGCGGGCGGCTCACCGACATCGCGGCGATCGCCGAGATCGCCAGAAAAGCGCATGTGCCGCTCATCGTCGACAACACGCTGGCCAGCCCCTATCTGTGCCGGCCCTTCGAGCATGGCGCCGACATCGTCATCCAGTCGCTGACCAAATTCATGGGCGGCCACGGCAACTCCATGGGCGGCATCATTGTCGATGGCGGCCGGTTCGACTGGAGCAAGGACGACAAATACCCGCTGATCAGCGAGCCGAATGCCTCGTATAACGGCATGCGGTTCCACGAGACTTTCGGCGATATCGCCTTCGCCATCACCTGCCGCGTGCTCGGCCTGCGCGATCTCGGCCCGGCAATCTCGCCAATGAACGCCTTCCTCATCCTGACCGGCATAGAGACATTGGCGCTGCGCATGCAGCGTCATTGCGACAATGCGCTCGAGGTCGCGCGCTGGCTGTCGCAGGACGGCCGCGTCGCTTGGGTCAGCTATGCGGGGCTGGAGACCGATCCGGGCCACACGCTGCTGCAGGGCTACGCGCCGGGCGGCGCCGGCGCGGTGTTCACCTTCGGCCTCAAGGGCGGCTATGACGCCGGCGTGCGGACGGTGTCGACCGTGAAGCTCATCTCGCATCTCGCCAATGTCGGCGACACGCGCTCTCTCATCATCCACCCGGCATCGACCACCCACAGCCAGCTGGCACCGGAGCAGCTGGTGAAGGCCGGCGCGGGTCCCGACGTGGTGCGACTGTCGATCGGCCTCGAGGATCCCAAGGACGTCATCGCCGATCTCGATCAGGCGATGGGACGCTGACCGTGCGGTCGAGGTGCCAGAGAGCAGCGGCCAGCACCAGCAGCGCACCGGCCTGATGGGCGAGGCCGAGCGGCACCGGCACCTGGGCGAGCAGCGTCCAGCTGCCGAGCGCCATCTGGAAGAAAACAGCCAGCACCAGGAGCCCTGCCGAGCGCAATTGACCGGCGCCTGCCCGGTGCAGCACGAAAAGGGTCGCCAGCGCGGCGGCCAGCAGCAGGTAAGCGACTCCGCGATGGATGAACTGCACCGTCAGCGCATTCTCGAAGAGATTGCGCCAGCCCGGCGACATGGCGTCGAGCCCAGAGGGGATGAGCGCGCCGTCCATCAGCGGCCAGGTGTTATAGCCCATCCCGGCATCGAGACCGGCGACGAAGCCGCCTGCCGCGATCTGAACGAACACAAGTGCCACCAGCAGCGCGGCCGCGAGGCTCATCGGCCGGCGCCAGAACGGCAGGCGCCGCGGCCGCCCGATTCCCCAGGCGATCCACAAGGCAGCGGCGAAGATTGCGACGGCGAGGCTCAGATGAGCCGCCAGCCGGTACTGGCTGACATCGACCCGGTCCACCAGTCCCGACTTCACCATGTACCAGCCGAGCGCACCTTGTGCTCCCCCGAGCACGAACAGCGACAGAAGACGTCCGGTCAGCCCCGGCTCGATGCTGCGCGTGAGGGCGAAACCGACGAACGGCAGAAAGAACGCCACCCCGATGAAGCGGCCAAGGAACCGGTGAACCCATTCCCACCAGTAGATGTATTTGAACTGCTCGAGCGTCATGCCCGCATTGATGATGTGGTACTCGGGAATCTCGCGATATTTGGCGAACGCCTTCTGCCAGGCTGCATCGTCGAGCGGCGGTATGGCGCCGAGCAGCGGCTGCCATTCGGTGATCGACAATCCGGAATCGGTAAGCCGCGTGGCGCCGCCGACCACCACCATCAGGACCAGCAGCGCGGCGACGGCATAGAGCCAGAGCCTGATCAACGGGCGGGCGGCAATCTGGCGCTCGGTGGGCAACGCGGTCATGCGGCGCCACTTAGCCGGAACGCTCGGGCACGGCAAGCTTGACACTGCCGCACCCGGCCGCGCATGGACAGCCATGTCCATCCGCTGGCGCAAGCTTCTCGGCACTGCGGCCGTCGTCGCGTTCCTCATCGCCTACAGCCTTTTCGCCATGGTGCTCGGCGGCACGCTGCTGGTCGGGCAGCCACGCCTTGTCGAGCTCATCGGCTTCATCGCCCTCGGGCTCCTCTGGCTGCCCGGGGCAATGGCGATCATCCGCTGGATGTCACGAGATTCCACAGGCTGAGGGGAAGGCCGGACAACAGCGTCTCGATCTGGCGCAGCTCCTGAAGAGAGCCGTTGAGCGACAGACGGGGCAGCGCCGTCAGACCTGTGACATGAAATCGAGCACTGCAACCGAGGCATCGACCGTCCCGGTGCGCGCCAGGAGCTCGCGGATGGCCTTGGCCTTCGCCTGGGCCTCGGATCGGTTCGACTCGGCGAGGATGATCTGGCTGTTGAGCTCGGACAGCTCCTGCGAGCCGAGCGTCGCCAGGCTGCCCTTGAGCAACCCGGCCTTGGCGCGAAATTCTTCCGCGGCGGTCTCCGACACCACGACCTTGCCGCGCAGCTCCTCGATCTGGCCGGCAAGCCAGTCGCGGGCTCGCCAGGTCGATTCGGTCTGGGCCTGGCGCGTCTCTACCACATAGGTGTTGGCCACGGCATTGGCGAGCTTCGCCGCCATGTCGGGCGAGCGAGCGGTGAACGCGACGGCGATCACCTGCGATTTCGGAATCACATAGACCACGAGGTCGCGGTAATAGGATTCGATCGCCCGTTGCGCCGGCGTCTTCTTGCGGGGATCGCCGATGAAGCCGAGCGCCGAAAGGATCTGCGTGAGCGGCGAGAGCGGCACGCCGCGGCCGGAGAACTCGGGATTGTCGGCGAGGTCGAGAGCATCGACGACCCGCCTGGCGATATCGCGCGACCGCAAGACTTCGACCTGGCTCATCACCAGCTGCTCGCTGATGTCGCGCGTGCCGTCGTCGGCGCGGTCGCTGCGGGAGAAGGCGGTGTCGAACCTGTCGACGATCACCCGCGACTCCGCCGTGTAGCGCGGGGTTGCCGAGAAGGCGAAGACGAGGCCGATGAGCGTTGCCACGAGAGTGGTGATCGCCACGGCGCGCTTGCGACGCCACAAGCCGGACAGCACGTCGCGCAGATCGACAGTCGAGGCGAGGCCGCTCGCCGGGAATCGCGGTTCGGAATTGTGCATCGCCGTCCCCCAAGCAATGGACCGGACATTGGTGCGGACATGGTAAGGAAGTTGTTAACGATGCGATCCTAAGGTTGCGAGCGATCGGGGCGGACAAGTGTTCGTCGTCAAACGCGATCGGGCCGGGGCGGTGCACAATCGTATTCTCATAGCAGTGATGCTGTCTTCGTCTGCCATTGGCGGCTGCGCCGCCGACTGGGACGCGACAATGCCCTCGGCGCCGCCGGGCGGTGCCGGGTTGATGGCCCACGGGGTCTTCGCCGAAGGGCCGGAGGCGGTCTCCGCTGCCTCCGGGGCCAAGGCGGGTGACCGGACCGGGTCGCTTCCGCCATTCGGGTCGAGCGGCGAAGCGGCGTCCTACGAGTTCCTCGGCGGCTACCGTGTCGGCGCGGGCGATCGCCTGTCGGTCAAGGTGCTGGGCCAGCCGGATCTCGCCGGCGAGCACATCGTCGACAGCACCGGCAGGATCTCGCTGCCGTTGGTCAAGGACGTCCAGGTGCGTGGCCTCACCACCCCGGAGATCGAAAGGATCATCGGCGATCGGCTGCGCGCCGGCTTCTTTCGCAATCCGAGCGTCGCGGTGCAGATCGTCGGCACCCGCCCATTTTTCATTCTCGGGCAGGTCAATCAGGCCGGCGGCTTCCCCTATCAGCCCGGCATGACGGTGCAGAATGCCATCGCCATCGCGGGCGGCTACACGCCGCGGGCCGATGAAGGCGCGGTGCTCATCACCCGGAAGTCAGCCGACGGAACCCGGACCTTCCGGGTGCCGGTCACGACCTATGTCTATCCTGGCGACACACTCTACGTCCGGGAACGCTGGTTCTAGACCATGGTCCGGCGTCCGGCGGACCAGCTCCGAATCGTGCATGTGCTCCGCGCCCCGACAGGCGGATTGTTCCGTCATGTCCGCGATCTCGCACGCGGCCAGACGGAAGCTGGGCATGCGGTCGGCGTGGTGTGCGGCGCGGCCCCGGTCATCGCGGCCGACGATGGCTTGCTCCGATGCTGTCGCCTCGGCATCCATCCGCTTCCCATGTCGAGGTTGCCCGCCGCCGGCGACCTGGTGACGGCGCAACGCACTACCCGACTGCTCGCGCGCCTTCGGCCCGATATCATTCATGGCCACGGCGCCAAGGGGGGACTCCATGCCCGGCTCGCGGGCCGGCTCCTTGCCACGCCGGCGGTCTATACGCCGCATGGCGGCAGTCTCCACTACGGCTGGTCATCACTCCAGGGCATGGCCTATCTCGGGACCGAGCGGTTGTTGCGCGGTGCCACCAGCGGCCTCGTCTTCGTTTGCCGCTATGAGCGCGACGCCTTCGACGCTTCGATCGGTCTTGGCGAAACGCCATGCCGGGTCGTCCACAATGGGTTATGGCCCGAGGAGTTCCTCCCCATTGCGCCGGATTGCGACGCTGCCGAGCTGCTGTTCATCGGCGAGCTCAGATGGCTCAAGGGCGCCGATGTGCTGATCGATGCGGTGGCGCTGGCGGCGCCGCGGCGCCGCCTGCGGCTCGCCATCGTCGGCTCGGGCCCCGACGAGGATCGCTTGCGCAGACAGGTGCGAATGAGGGGTCTCGACAACCTCGTCGCCTTTCATGGCCCCCTACCCGTTCGCCAGGCGTTGCAGCGCGGTCGCCTGGTTGTCCTGCCGTCGCGGGCAGAGTCCTTTCCCTATGCGATGCTGGAGACAATGGCGGCCGCGCGCCCGCTCATCGCCAGCCGGACAGGGGGCATTCCGGAGCTGGTCCCGGCCGGCAGCCTGGTCACTCCCGGCGACGCCCGGGCCCTCCTCGCGGCCATCGAAGCCGCGCTGGCCGATTCTTCGAGCGAAGCCAGTGCCCGATCGCTGGCGCAGACCATGGCGGAGAGGTTCGATGCTGCCCGCATGGCCGAGGCGGTGATCGGCTTCTACGGGGTCGTTCTCGGACGCCGGAGATCGCTGCCTGATCCTGTCCCGAAATGATACGGCGGGTCGGCGGCCCAAGAGTTGCTCTGGCGGAACTGCATTCGAAATCATGCCGGGGACAAGCACGGATGGAGCAACGGAATCGCCGCAAGGTCGCAACCTTGCCATTGCAGCAGAAGGATGGTCGCCACAGGAGGACCACAGAGAAGCCGCGGCTTGCCGCCGTACCGGCGCTCGACGAGCCGGTCAAGGCGCCGCTGATCTCGCGCAGCATCGTTCAAGGCCTCGCCACCTTCGGCGAGGGCCTGGTGATCATCGGCCTCGGCATCGCGCTGATGCTTCTCTATGTGCAGCCCGAAGACAGCTTCACCCGCATGATCTACGGCGGCGTGCTCGTCGTCGGCACGCTCGCCACCTTGCTGCTGTTCCGCATTCGGCAGCTCTACACCATCGAGTCGTTGCTGCAGCCGGGGCAGATCATCGGCGGTGTCGGCGCCGCCATCGCCGTCGTCTTTGCCGGTTTGGCCGGTCTCATGTTCCTCAGCAAGGCCGGCACCCAATTCTCGCGAGTCTGGCTGGCATCATGGCTGTCGAGCAGCATCGTCATCGCCTTCCTCTATCGCCTCGCGGTCGCGCGGCTCCTGCACCGGCTGAGAGGGAATGGTCGGCTGCTAAGACGTTGCGTCCTGGTTGGTGGCGGCGAGCCGGCCCGCCGGCTTGCCGAGGCGCTGGAGACCTCGGCCAGCGACATCGAGATCATCGGCGTGTTCGACGATCGCGACGATCACCGCTCTCCGGCGACGATCGGCCGCCATCGCAAGCTTGGAACCATCAGCGAGGTCGTCGACTTTGCGCGCCGCTCACGCGTCGACCTTCTGGCGCTTACCTTTCCGCTGACCGCAGAGGCGCGCCTCATGCAGGTGGTAAAGCAGCTCTGCGTCCTTCCGGTGGACATCCGGCTGAGCGCTCATATGCAGGCGCTGCGCTTTCGGCCGCGAGCCTACTCCCATGTCGGCACGGTTCCCTTTCTCGACCTTGCCGACAAGCCGATCGCCAATTGGGACTTGCTGGTCAAGATCATCGAGGACAAGCTCCTGGCCGTCATCGCCCTTCTCGGGCTCCTGCCCCTGATGGCGCTGACCGCGCTTGCGATCAAGCTGGACAGCCGCGGTCCGGTGCTGTTCCGCCAAAGGCGATACGGCTTCAACAACGAGCTGATCGAGGTCTACAAGTTCCGCTCGATGCATGTCGAAAGCGCCGATCCCGACGCCGCCCGCCTGGTGACCCGCGACGACAAGCGGGTGACGCGAGTCGGCCGCTTCCTCAGGAAATGGAGCATCGACGAGCTGCCGCAACTCTTCAACGTGCTGACCGGCACGCTCTCGCTGGTCGGTCCGCGGCCCCATGCCCGCGAGGCCAAGGCGCACGACCGGCTCTATGCCGATGTGGTCGACGGCTACTTCGCGCGTCACCGGGTGAAACCCGGGATCACCGGCTGGGCGCAGATCAATGGCTGGCGCGGTGAGACCGACACCGAAGAGAAGCTCGCCCGCCGCGTCGACCATGACCTCTACTACATCGAGAACTGGTCGCTGATGCTCGATCTCTTCATCATTGTCGCGACACCGTTTGCGCTACTCAGGAACGACAATGCCTATTAGCGCCGAGGCGGCAGTGCCGCTTCGCCTCCTGCAGGACGCAGTG
>JBEVJH010000196.1:0-4241 GCA_040510355.1 Aestuariivirgaceae bacterium | reverse complement strand
GCGATCGAGGGGCTCGATCTCGAATATTACGAGGATCCGTGCTGGGGCAATGTGGCGATGGCGCGGGTGCGGCAGCGGGTGAGGATTCCGCTCGCCACCAATATGTGCATCATCGATCTCGACAGCACTGCCGAAGGGTTGACGCTCGGTGCGGCGGACGTGATCCTCGGCGACATCTTCGAATGGGGCGGCATCGGCGCCATGCTCAAGTTGAAGGGCGTGTGCGAGACCTTCCAGGTCAATCTCAACTATCACAGCGCCGGCGAACTCGGCATCGCGACGGCGGCCTATCTGCATGTGGCGGCCGCCACGCCGGCATTGCCGCACGCGCTGGACACGCATGCGACGGAGCTTGCCGGCGACATCGTGAAGCCGGGCGTGATCGGTCTCACCGCGCATGGCACCATGCGGGTGCCGGACGGGCCGGGGCTCGGCGTCGAGCTCGATCCCGCGCTGTTCGCGACGGCGGCCGAGGCGCATCTCAGGGCCGGCGATCAGTCGGTCTATGCCGAGGATGCGGCGCGCGGCGGCGTCATCCCGGTCAAGTCGATGGCGTGAGGCCGGCGATGCGGATCACCGCGGTCGAGACCATCCCGCTCAGCTATCCGATGCCCTATGCGCTGACCTATGCCCGCGGCCGCTATCAGACGCGGGATGCGCTGCTCGTCAAGGTTCTCACCGACGAGGGCGGGCTCTTCGGCTGGGGCGAGTCGGCGATGTGGGGCGGTCCGCATTCGGTGACGGCCACGGTCATTGCCGACGAGATCGCGCCGCTCGTCATCGGCGAGGATCCGCGCCGCCCCGAGTATCTTTGGGAGAAGATCTATCAGTCCACCTATTATCACGGACGCAAGGGCGTAGTGATCGCGGCGCTGTCGGGTGTCGACATCGCCTTGTGGGACATCATCGGCAAGGCGGCGGGACAGCCGCTGTGGCGGTTGCTGGGCGGCTTCGGCTGGCCGCTCAGCGCCTATGCGTCGGCGGGCTACTATCGCGACGACTATGGACTGCCGGAGCTGGCCGCCGATGTGGCGCGGGCGCGCGCGGCCGGCTATCGCGGCTACAAGATGAAGATCGGCAACATTGCGCAAGTGGTGCATGGCGGCGTGCTTGGCGATGTGCCAGGCAGGCTCCGTTTCGCCGACGACATTGCGCGGGTGGCGGCGGCGCGGGAAGCGCTCGGTCCCGACCTCAATCTGATGGTCGACGCCAACACCTCGCTGTCGGCCCGCATGGCGATGCGCTATGCCGAGGCGATGCTGCCGTTCAACATCCGCTGGTTCGAGGAGCCGACGGAGCCCGAGAATGTCGAGGGCTGCGCCGCCCTGGCGCGCCATACGCGGATTCCGGTCGCCGGCTTCGAGACCGAGACCGGCAAGCACCAATTCGCCCGGCTGATCGATGCCGGCGCGATCCAGGTGGTGCAGTTCGACGTGGTCCAGGTCGGCGGCTTCACCGAGGCGCGCAAGATCGCCGCCTATGCGCAGATGCACCATCTGCCGGTGACGGCCAAGAACTACTCGACGGCGGTGAGCACCGCGGCGACGCTGCAACTGCTCTACGCCCTGCCGAATGGCGATTACTTCGAATGCGACCAGGATCCCAACGGATTGCGCGATGCGCTGGCAGCGTCACCGCTCTACCGGATGGAAGATGGTCTGGTCACGCCGCATGACGCGCCGGGCCTCGGCATCGCGATCGACGAGCAGGCGCTGCAGCGCTTCAGGGTTTGAAGCGGGCTGCTTCATGCCTTGCCGCGCGTTGCCGGCATCTTCTTGTAGGATGCAGAACTTGGCCGGCTCCTTTTTGCAGCGCGGCCCGACTTCGGTCGTTCTTTCGGCTTTGTACGTGGTCTTTTGCCAGGCACTACCGAATGTACCGGCTTTTTTCGCGTTCCGAATGCGGCTTCGATCAATATTTCCTCGATCCGCGTTTGCCATCCTGGCCCGGTTGCCTTGTAGTGATCCAGCACGATCGGATGCAGCCTGATCGATGTCAGGACCTTCCGTTCGGACTCAGCCTTGGGCGGGCGCCCGCGCATCTTGGGGAAGGCGGCTAGCACCTCCGGCGGGAATTCAGACTGAGACTTGGCCGACCTGAAGTCACCTTCCGTCCATTCAGGATTGTCCTCGTCCTCAATGACCGTGTCCTTGGCGGCGGAAGTCTTCTTACGTGATCGCATGGCGTGCTCGCTCTCGCTTTTTCATGGGGCGGAGACTGATGGCTCGTAAGCGTCCACCGCGTATCGTAAAGGCAAGAAGATAATAGTCATTGTCGATCTTGCCATAACCCCGGTATCACACTTCCCCATAGGCAAAGCGGTCATCCACAAGCGGCGGACTGAGCAGGACCATGTCCGCAGCGCGCCTCAGTGAAATTCCGTGCTTGATCCGGTTTTCCTGGTCCTTCTCCGGATCGAAATCGATAGGCGGCCCCGGCTCCGCCTCCCCGTCGCTCATCTTTTACTGTAGATACGAAAAATAAGCTAGATGTCAAGGGTCATGGGCGTCGGTCTAAAACGTGCCCGGGTAGGTGCCGCCGTCCATCAGCAGGTTCTGGCCGGTGATGTATCCGGCATGGGTGCTGCACAGGAAGGCGCAGACGGCGCCGAACTCTTCCGGCCTGCCGAAGCGGCCCGAGACCTCGCCGGCCCGCCAGCGGGCGAGCTGCTCCTCTTCGCTCAGCCCTTCGCGCTCGGCTTGCGTCCTTGCGGTGTCGACGAGCCGGTCGGTCTCGAAGGAGCCGGGGAGGAGGTTGTTGATCGTGACATTGTGCCGGGAGACCTCGCGGGAGAGCCCGGCGACGAAGCCGGTCAGGCCGCTGCGCGCCCCGTTCGACAGCGCAAGATAGGAGATCGGCGCCTTGACGGCTCCGGAGGTGATGTTGACGATCCGGCCGAAGCGGCGGCTGATCATCGGATCGATCGTCGCCTTGATGAGCTCGACCGCCGACAGCATGTTGGCGTCGATCGCCGCCAGCCAGTCGTCTCGGGAAAAGTCGCGGAAGTCGCCGGTCGGCGGCCCGCCGGCATTGTTGACGAGAATGTCGGCGCGTCCGGCGGCGGCGAGCAGGGCGGAGCGACCCGCCGGCGTGGCCACGTCGGCCTCCACCGCCACCACCTCGCCGGCCGCTTCCCGGCGGATCTCCGCCATGGCGGCGCGCAGATGGGCGGGGTCACGCCCATTGATGACGACACGCACGCCCTCGCGCGCCAGGGCGGCGGCGCAGGCCTTGCCGAGGCCGCGTGAGGAGGCGCAGACGATCGCTGTCAAGCCGGCGATGCCGAGATCCATGGTCGGTCTCCTCCAAAGGGAGGAAGAAGCTACTCCGCCGCCTGGCGGACGGCGAGAAGCTTTCGCGAGACCGTGGTCAGATGGGCATGCATGGCAGCGCGGGCGCCCTCGGTGTCGCGATCGGTGATGTGCTGCACGATGCGCTCATGCTCGAGGAAGCTGTGATGGCCGGCGGGCGGGCGATCGGCGGTGTCCCGCAGCCTGCCCCAGACAACCGCCCGGCGTACGGCGTTCAGCGTGTCGAACAGGGCGAGCAGGAGCGTGCTGCGTGATGCACCGGCAATCAGGCGATGCAGCCGGTTGTCACAATTCTCGTAGTGCCGCCAGGTCCGGGCCTGGCGCGAGGCGGCGAGGCAGTCGCGCATTTCCGCGATCTCGGCCGCGGAAGCCCCGAGCGCGGCCTCGGCCGCCAGCATCGGCTCGATGAGCAGCCGCGCATGCATCACCTCGCGCGGGTTCGAGGCTTGGGCGATCTCGGCAATGTTGTCGAACTCGTCACCGGGGCGGGCGCCGATGAAAGTCCCCTTGCCGACATGGCGCCACAGCTCGCCATGCCCCTCGAGGACCGCCAGCGCCTTGCGCAGCTCGCCGCGCGACACGCCAAGGATCTCGCAAAGCTCGCGCTCGGCCGGCAGCCGGGCATTCGCCGGCAGATCCTGCTGCGTCAAATAGGCCCTGAGCTGGACGAGCGCGCCCTCCGCCTCATCATCCATGGCCGGTCAATTCCTCTGACCAATCCGTCTCACTTGCCTAACCAATCATATATTGGTTAAATCGTCGAGCGCTCTGTCAAGAGCAGCCAAAACGAGAACAACGCTTCAGGGAGGAATTGATGACAGTGTTCGTCAGGCCGATCGTCGGCGCATTGGCCGCCGCCGCCATCCTGTCCTTCGCGGTCGCGGCAAACGCGGCCGACAAGGTGAGGGTGGCGCTGGGCGACGTGGTCTC
>JBEVJH010000195.1:0-2612 GCA_040510355.1 Aestuariivirgaceae bacterium | reverse complement strand
GAAAAACAAGAAACAGGCCTTCAAGGTGAACCATATCACGCCCGGAATTAAGGTGAAGGGCACGACCGGAAACGGCGGCAGCCAGCCGCCGAGAAAGAGCACCGTGCCGAGGCCGCACATCAGCACAATGGCGACATACTCGCCCAACATGAACAGCATGTAGGGGGTCGAGGAATATTCGACCATGAAGCCGGCGACGAGCTCGGACTCGGCTTCGAGCAGATCGAAAGGCGGCCGGTTGGTCTCGGCGAGCGCCGAGACAAAGAACACCACGAACATGGGCAGCAAGGGCAGCCAGTACCAGCCGAACAAGCCGAAGGCGCTGTCCTGCGCCTTGACGATGTCGTTCAGGTTGAGCGAGCCGGCGCAGAGCAGGACGGTGATGATGACGAAGCCGATCGACACTTCGTAGGAGACCATCTGCGCAGCGGAGCGGAGCGCTGCGAGGAAGGCGTATTTCGAGTTCGAGGCCCAGCCGGCCATGATCACGCCGTAGACCTGCAAGGACGAGATGGCGAAGATGTAGAGAATGCCGACATTGATGTTGGCGACGGCCCAGCCATCGGCGACGGGTATGACCGCCCAGGCTGAGAGCGCGAGCCCCGCGGTCACGATCGGCGCGAGCAGGAAGATGCCCTTGTTGGCGCCAGCCGGGATGATCGGCTCCTTGAACACGAATTTCAGCAGGTCGGCGAAGGATTGCAGCAGACCGAATGGTCCGACCACGTTCGGCCCGCGCCGCATCTGCACCGCCGCCCAGACCTTGCGGTCGGCATAGAGCAGGAACGCGACGATGATCAGGAGGACGACGAGCAGCAACAGGCTCTGCCCGACTATAAGGGCGATGGGCAGGCCATAGCTCGACCAGAACTCAGCCATCGGTCCCGGTCGCTCCAGGGGTGCTTGCCGCATGCATCGCGCTCAGGCTCGCCATGATGGTGGAGGCGCGGGCGATGGGATTTGTCAGATAGAAGTCGGTGACCGCCACGCCGAAGCGGTCCTTGCCGGTCTTGCCGCCTTGCGCTGCGAGCCTCTCGATGGCGGCGCTGGCGGCGGGAAGGATTTGATCGAGCAGCGCGAGATGCGGACAGGCGGCGAACATCTTGGCGCGGAGCTCAGCCACGCTGTTGAACGGCAGCGCCTGACCGAGCACGCCTGACAGGGCCCGTACGATTTTCCAGTCCTCGCGGGCCTCCCCTGGCGGGAACACGGCGCGGGCGGTCATCTGCGGGCGGCCCTCGGTGTTGACGTAGGTCACGTCCTTCTCGGTGTAGGTGGCTCCGGGAAGGATCACATCGGCGCGGTGGGCGCCGCGGTCGCCGTGGCTCCCCTGATAGATGACGAAGGCGTTGCCGAGCCGGTCGGTGTCGATCTCATCGGCGCCGAGCAGGTAGACCACATCGATCTCGCCCTTCTCCGTACCTTCGAGGATCGCGTCGACGTCCCTGCCCTCTTTGCCGGGCACGAGGCCGAGGTCGAGGCCGGCGACGCGGGCGGCGGCGGCGTGCAGCACGCTGAACCCGTTCCAGCCGATGTCAGGCTTCACTGCGCCCATGGCCATTGCTGCCTTGGCGGCGAGGGACAGGACTGCGGCGCCGTCTGTGCGCGTGAGAGCCGGCTGGCCGACGATGACGAGAGGGCGTTCCGCGCCTTTGATTTTCTCAAGGAAGGGATGATTGCCGCCGGCGAGCTTGGCCAGGGTCTCAGGACCGGCCCCGAGATGCTCATAAGGATAAGTGAGCTCGGCCTGCGTCCCGATCAGGCCGATGGGAACGTGGCCTTGCGTCTGCCGCCAGCGCTTCAGGATGCGGGAGTTGAGCACCGGCGCTTCGAGGCGCGGGTTGGTGCCGATGAGCAGAATCGCGTCGGCGTGGTCGATGCCCTCGATCGCGGCGTTGAACAGATAGGTGGCGCGGCCGAGGGAAGGATCGAGCTTGGCGCCGTCCTGCCGGCAATCGATATTGGGCGAGCCGAGCTGCTCGGCGAGAGCCTTCAGCGCGAACATCTCCTCAGCTGCGGCAAGATCGCCGGCGATGGCAGCGAAGCGTTTGCCGTCGAGCCCGCTCAGTCTCTCGGCAATGGCGCGGAAGGCTTCGTCCCAGGTGACAGCTTCAAGCCGTCCGTTCCGCCGGAGGTAGGGCCGGTCGAGGCGCTGCACGCGCAAGCCGTCCCATACGTGCCGCGTCTTGTCGGAGATCCATTCCTCGTTGATGGCGTCGTTGACGCGCGGCAGGACGCGCATCACTTCGCGCCCCCGGCTGTCGACACGGATGTTGGATCCCAGCGCATCCATCACATCGATCGACTGGGTCTTGGTCAGCTCCCAGGGCCGCGCCATGAAGGCGTAGGGCTTGGAGGTAAGCGCGCCGACCGGGCAGAGATCGACCACATTGCCGGAGAGCTCCGACATCATGCCGTGCTCGAGATAGGTGGTGATCTCCATGTCCTCACCGCGGCCGATGGCGCCGAGCTCCTCGACGCCGGCGACTTCGGTCATGAAGCGGATGCAGCGCGTGCAATGAATGCAGCGGGTCATGTAGGTTTCGATCAGCGGCCCGAGATATTTGTCCTCAACGGCGCGCTTGTTGTCGGCGAAGCGGCCCGCGTCGAAG
>JBEVJH010000194.1:0-8124 GCA_040510355.1 Aestuariivirgaceae bacterium | reverse complement strand
TGGGGTGAAAGCTGTTCCGTGGCGCTGCACGCCGACTGCGCGACGGCATGCCTTGACAACGTCTGTTGCGCTTCTCCTGTTCCTTTGCCGGAATGGCTGGTTTGCGCCCTCGTCCGCGCCCTTGACTTGACTTGCGAATATCGCCGACGGAGGCTTGCGGAGGCGATCGATGGGATGTCCTTCATGAATTTTGCACCCGGCGAAATCGGTGCCGCTGCCGCACCGCTCAACCGCGCCCGTTCAATGCCGGCAGGCTTCTACACCGATCCGGAGATCTTCCGCCGCGAGCGGGAGAAGATCTTCCTCAGGAACTGGTTCTTCCTGTGTCGTGACGATCAGCTCCCGGATCCGGGGGACTACCGCAGCTTCGACACGCCCGGCGGGCCGGTCGTGCTGCTGCGCAGCCGCGACGGCAGGCTGCGCTGCTTCGCCAATTATTGTCGCCATCGCGGCTCCATTCTGCTGGAGGGCAGGGGCAACACCGGCGGGCGCATCGTCTGCCCCTATCACGCCTGGAGCTATTTCGACGACGGCCGCCTTTATGGCTGCCCGGACATGAAGGATGCCGAGGGCTTCGACCGCGTCGAGAACGGCCTCGTGCCGCTGCGGCTCGAGTCCTTCGCGGGCTTCCTCTTCGCCAATTTCGCCGATGATGCCGCCTCCCTCGCCGAGCACCTTGGCGACATGCCGCAGCGTCTCGCGTCGCACCGGCTCGATCGCATGCGCTGGGCCTGGGACATGGTCATCGAAGCGCGCTGCAATTGGAAGCTGCTGCTCGAGAACGCCATGGAGACCTACCACACCGGCATCGTTCACAAGAACACGGTCGGCGCCCAGCAGTCGCGCACCCTTCCCGTCAAGGGCGACTGGCTGTGCATCCAGGTCATCTCCGGACGCAGCATTGCCACGCTGCCGGGCGACGAGCCCCCCTTTGCGCCGATCCCGGGCCTCGACGAGGACGCCCGCCAGGGCACCTACTTCACCGTGATCCTGCCGACCTGCCAGTTCGCCGTGGCGCAGGACTCCATGTGGTGGCTCAACGTCACCCCGCTCGCCCATGACCGCTCGCGCCTCGAAATCGGCGGCTGCTTTCCGGAGGATGTCTGGTCCGACCCGCGCTTTGCCGAGAAATCCGAGGCCTACTACCGGCGCTGGGAAGCGGTCGGCCGCGAGGATGTCGGGATCCTCGAGAAGCAGCAGCAGGCATTGCAGTCGGTGCTTTACCGTCCCGGTCCCCTGTCCTGGCGCGACGACATGGTGCAGGCGCTCGGCCTGTGGGTGCTCGACCGCCTCGATCTCGTCTGAAATCATGAGCTCCTGAATGGCCCCTTTCGATCCGTTGTTCCGGCCGCTGGCGCTCAAGGGCGTCACCATCCGCAATCGCTTCCTGTCGACCAGCCACGCCCCGGGCTATGCCATCCACGGCAACATCACCGATCGCTATGTCGCTTACGAAAGCGAGAAGGCGAAGGGCGGCGTCGGCCTCGTCCAGTTTGGCGGCGCCACCGCCGTCTCGATCGAGAACTCCTTCCATTACGGCCAGATCAACGGCGCGGTCGATGCCGTCATCCCGCAATATCGCCGCATGGCCGCCGCTCTCCATGGCCATGGCGCGGTCTGCACCGTGCAGCTCACCCATGGCGGCCGCCGCGAGCGCTGGGACGACATCAACTGGCTGCCGGCCTTCGCCCCATCGCCGTTGCGCGAGCTGATCCATCGGTCCTTCCCGGCAGCGATGGAGGCGCACGACATCCGCCGCATCTGCGATGACTATGCTGCAGCTGTCCGCCGGGCCCGCGACGGCGATCTCGATGGCGTCGAAATATCGACGCAGGCCGGAACGCTCATCGAGCAGTTCTGGTCGCCAGCGATGAATCGCCGGCGCGACGGCTATGGCGGCAGCCTGGCAAACCGCATGCGCTTCGGTCTCGAGGTCCTCGAGAGCTGCCGCCGCGCCGTCGGCGACGACTACATCATCGGCATTCGCATGCCGGGCGACGAGCGGATGAAGGACGGCCTGACCCAGGATGACTGTCTCGAGATCGCCCGCACCTACGCCGCCTCCGGCCTCATCGACTTCATCAGCGTGGTTGGCGGCACCGCCGTCGACTACAAGGCGAGCGCCGAGATCTGGCCGACCATGTGGCTGCCTTCCGCACCCTTCCTCAAGCTCGCCGCCGCCATCCGCGCCGAGGTGGCGATCCCGATCCTCCACGCCACCCGCATCACCGACGCGGCAACCGCCGTCCATGCCGTCGGCGACGGCCTTGTCGACATGGTCGGCATGACCCGTGCGTTCCTGGCCGATCCGCACCACATCGCCAAGCTCGGCGCCGGCCGGGAGGCCGAGATCCGGCCCTGCGTCGGTGCCGGCTACTGCGTCGACCGTGTCCTCATGGGGAAGGACGCGCTCTGCCTCCACAATGTCGCGACCGGTCGCGAGCTCATCCTCGACCATGTCATCGAGCGCGCCCCCGGGACGCCCAAGAACGTGGTGGTCGTCGGCGGCGGCCCCGGTGGTCTCGAAGCGGCCCGGGTTGCGGCGCTGCGCGGCCACCGCGTCGTTCTGTTCGAAGCCTCGGGCGAGCTGGGCGGCCAGATCCTGCTTGCCGCCCGGGCGACCTGGCGGCGCGAGCTCCTCGGCATCGCTCGCTGGCTCGCCGGCGAGATGGCGCGGCTCGGCGTCGATGTCAGGCTCAACACGCTGGCGGTGGCGGGCGACGTCGTCGCCGAGACGCCCGATGTCGTCATCATCGCCACCGGCGGCCTGCCGGAGACCGGCGACTTTCCCGGGCGTGAGCTTGCCGCGACGGTGTGGGACGTGCTGTCCGGCGATGTCGCATCCTTGCGCGACGGCGGCTGCCGCGAGGCGCTGGTCGTGGATATGAGCGGCGGCCATGCGCCGCTGTCCTGCGCCGAGGTGCTGGCCTCCAAGGGCGCCGCCGTCGAGCTGGTCACTCCCGACCGGGCGCTCGGCCTCGAGCTGTCCGACACCAATCTCGGGGCCCATATGGCCGAGATCTACCGGGCCGGAATCAGGGTCACGCCGGACACCAGGCTTGTCGCGGTGACCCGCAGCGGCAACGGGCTGACCGCCCGGCTCGCCAACAGCTATTCCGGCGCCGAGAGCGAGCGGCGGGTCGACCTCGTCGTGGCCGACAGCGCCACGCTGCCCAATGCGGATCTTTACGAGGAGCTGAAGCCTTTGTCGCGCAATGACGGCGCCGTTGACCTCCACCACTTGGTGGCGGCGCGGGCCCAGCCCGCCAATGGCGATGCCGGCGATCGCGGCAGCTTCAGCCTCTATCGCATCGGCGATGCCTGGGCCGCTCGCAACATCCATGCCGCGATCCTCGACGCCATGCGCCTTTGCCGCGATCTCTAGTTCTGGTCGAGGCCGCCGATCTCCAGCGCCCGGGTGATCTGGCTCTGCAGCCGCTCGGCCGGTGGGCTGAGCGGCTGGGCGACCAGCAGCGCGAACTCCGCCTCCTTGAGATCGGGCAACGTCTCGCTGTCGATCATCTGCAGGTCGCCGGGCACCATGCCGCGCGGCAGCACCGTGGTGCCGAGGCCGGCGCACCGCCGCCAGCGACCCGGCGAGCGAGCTGCACGTATAGGCGATGCGCCAGGCGATCTCCGCCTTGTCCAGCACCCCGATGGCCCGCCGCCGGTACACGCAAGGGGCCGGTGCCACCACCAGCGGCAGCACATTCTCCTTGGCCAGCGGCAGGTTCGTCGCCGTCACCCACACCAGCGGCTCGCGCCACACCCGGGTTCCGCCATTGGCGAGCGACGGCTCGCGCATGATTAGAGCGAGATCGAAGTTGCCCTGTCGGTACCGCTCGATGAGATTGAGGGTGAGGTCGTAGGTCACCTCGAGCGCCACGCCAGGATAGGCCTGGGAGAACCGCGCCAGCACCCCGGAGAGGTGCATGGTGGCGAAGTCTTCCGGCGTGCCGAGCCGCACCGTTCCCACCAGGTCGGGCTCCTTGACGCGGGCCAGGAGGTCATCGTTGAGCGCCAGGATGCGCCGCGCATAATCGAGCAGCACTTCGCCGGCCGGCGTCAGCCGGACGAGCCGCGGATTGCGCTTGAGCAGCGACCGGCCCACCGCCTCTTCCAGCCGTTTCATCTGTAGCGAGATCGCCGGCTGGGTCCTCAGCAGCCGCTCGGCCGCCCGCGTGAAGCTTCTGGTGTCCGCGATGATCACGAAGGCCCGAAGCAGATCCGGGTCCAGGCATTGCATGCGTGGATCATTGGTAATTCTCGACAGTTCGATTTCGCAGGTCATGGGCCCCCGATATGATTTTTCGTGGTTGTCGATCCGGATCCTGGGGGCCTTGCCCATGGCCTTGAAAACCGGAGGGATATACTCTTACTGCAAATCCCCTGAAGGTTGCAGCAAAAATGTCGTAAGCAAGCTGACAACCGTCGTATTCAGCGATTTGCGCTGCAATGGAACTAAGAAAGCTTAATTTTTGAAATTTGCGAAAGTTATGAATGCGAAAGCCGCGCCATCACGGTGATTTCGACATTCGAGCCGCCGGCCAGCTGCGGCGATTCGGTGCAGGTTCGGCTCGGCAGCCTGTCGCCTTCGAAGAAGCTGCGATAGACGGCGTTCATCGTCGGCATGGTGGCGAGATCGGTGAGATGCACGTCGACCCGGACGATCCGGTCCATGCCGACAGAGATGCCGGCGAGCGCTTGCCGGATCGCTTCCATCACCAGGCGCGTCTCGGCGGCGATATCGCCATGAACCTTGTCCCCGCCCTCGAGATCGCTCGCCACCACCCCCGCCATGAAGGCGTAGCTGCCGTCGGTGACCAGCACCGAATAGGGCGACCCTCGTGTCGACAGGCCCGCCGCTGCGTGCCGCTCGATGGTCACCCGAGATAGGCCTCCTTGACCTGCGGATTGGCCAGGAGCTCCTCGCCAGAGCCCTGCAGCACGATCTCGCCGGTCTCGATCACATAGCCGTAGTCGGCGATCTGCAGCGCCAGGAAGGCGTTCTGCTCGACCAGCAGCACCGCCACGCCACGCTTGCGGATCTCCACCACCGTTTCGAAGATCTGCTGCACCAGGATGGGAGCGAGCCCCATCGACGGCTCGTCGAGCAGCAGCACCTTTGGGTTCGACATCAACGCCCTGCCGATCGCCAGCATCTGCTGCTCGCCGCCCGACAGCGTCCCCGCCACCTGGCTGAACCGCCGCTTGAGCACCGGGAACATGGCGAGCGCCATCTCCTCGGTGCGGCTGATGAAATCCTTGTCGTTGCTGAGGAAGGCACCGATCCGCAAATTCTCCGCGACCGTCAGGCGGCTGAAGATCCGCCGGCCCTCCGGCACCTGCACCACGCCGCGCGCCACGATCTGATGCGCCGGCAGATCGCTCAGCCGCTGTCCCTGATAGACGACCTCGCCCTCGGCCGCCGCCAGAATGCCGGAGATCGCCCGCAGCGTCGTGCTCTTGCCGGCGCCATTGGCGCCGATCAGCGTCACGATCTGATTGTCGCCGATCTCGAGCGACACCCCGCGCAAGGCATGGATCTTGCCGTAATAGACATGGAGGTTGAGGACGTCGAGCAGGGCCATCGAAGTCGTTCGCGCCTATTTCAATGCCGCTTGGGCGGTGGTTCCGAGATAGGCCTCGATCACCTTGGGATCGCTCTGCACCTCGGCCGCGGTTCCCTCGGAAATCTTGACCCCGTGATCGAGCACGCTGATCCGGTCGGAGATGCCCATCACCACCCGCATCGAGTGCTCGATCAGCAGGATCGTCACGCCGAGCTGGTCGCGCACCCGGCGCACGAAATCCATCATGTCGCGGCTCTCGCGCGGATTCATCCCGGCCATCGGCTCGTCGAGCAGCAGGAGCCGCGGCTTGGTGGCAAGTGCCCGACCGATCTCGAGCCGCCGCTGCTCCCCATAGGCGAGGTTCCGCGACACCACATCGCCGCGCCCTCAGAGCCCGATGAAGTCGAGAATGCGCACCGCCTCGTTCTGCGCCTCGCGCTCGTCGTGCCGCGTCGACGGCAGCTGCAGCACCGCCCCGAGCCAAGTCGACTTGAGATGGATGTGCATGCCGACCAGGATGTTCTCGAGCGCCGTCAGATTGCGGAACAGCCGGATGTTCTGATAGGTCCGGTTGATCCCGGCGGTCGCCACCCGATCGGGGGTCACGCCGTCGACCCGGGCGCCGTTGAACCACACCTTGCCGGTGTCCGGCGGATAGAAGTTCATGATGCAGTTGAACACCGTTGTCTTGCCGGCGCCGTTCGGCCCGATGACGCTGTGGATGCGATGCTCGTCCACCGCGAGATCGAGCCGGTCGACCGCAATGAGCCCGCCGAACCGCTTGGTCATCTGCTCGGCCTTGAGGAGATGGGCCGTCGTCATGCCTTTGCGCCCTCGCTCTGCAGCTCGGCATCGACTTCCTGCTTGAGCTCCTGCTCGGCCCGGATCTCCCGTCGCTTGGCCGCCGACGGCCATAGTCCCTCCGGCTTCAGCCGCATCACCGCAATGATCGCCAGGCCGTAGAACAGATAACGGTACTCGCCGAACTCCCGCAGCATCTCGGGGAGCCCTATCAGCACCAGCGACCCGAGCGCCACCCCCGGCAGGCTGCCCATGCCGCCGACGATGATCAGGGCGAGAATGTTGATCGAGATGATGAGCTGGAAGCTGTGCGGATAGATCGAGCCGAGCATGGTGGCGAAGATCGAGCCGGCAAGCCCGGCAAAAGCCGCGCCGAGACCATAGGCCAGGAGCTTGACATTGATGAGGTTGATGCCGAGCGCCTGCGCCACGTCCTCGTCGTCGCGGATCGCCGTCCATGCCCGCCCGAGCCGCGAATCCTCGAGCCGCCACGCGATATAGGCTGCGACCAGCGAGGAGGCGAGCGCCAGGTAGAACAGCAGCACCGGCGTGTTCAGCTCGAGACCGAAGAAGTTCGGACGCGGAATGCTGAGAATGCCCTTGGCGCCGGCGAGCAGGGGCGCCGCCGCATCCGACAGCACGATCACCCGCACGATCTCGCCGAGCCCCATCGTGGCGACCGCCAGATAGTCGCCGCGCACCTTGAGGACCGGCACGCCGAACAGAATACCGACGATGACCGAGCACAGCACGGCGATCGGCATCGCCTCCCACCACGTGAGATGCGCCAGCGCATGATAGTCATTGGCGGTGAGAAGCGCCGTCACATAGGCGCCGACTGCATAGAATGCGACGAAGCCGAGATCGAGCAGGCCGGCAAGGCCGACCTCGATATTGAGCCCCATGCCCATCAGCATGAACAAGCCGACCAGCAGGAACACCTGGCCGACGAAATTGCCGGCATAGAGCGGGAACAAGGCGAACAGCAGGAACGCCACTGCCAGCGACACCCCCTGGAGCGTGCGCTGCTGGCCGGCCGGCATTTCCTGGATGCGCGCCTTCGCCAATGGCTGAAACTTGGCCCACAGCACCGTTGCGACAGCCCCGACGACGAAGATGAGGATCGCGCCCTGCAGCTTCATGCCCGTGTAGGTGTAGATCAGGTCGTGCAGCGGCTTGGTGGCTCTGCTGTTGGCGAGCACCGGCCGGATCAGTTCCTGGAACAGCCCGGCAATGCCGCTCGCCACCAGCCCGCCGGTGAGCGGCCGCCGCAGCCAGTCGGGCAAGAGGACCAATGCCGCCCCGGCGGCACCAAGTGCCGCGCCGAGAGCCAGCATGGCGGCGACGCCTTCATAGAGTGTTGGCCGGCCGAAGGTCAGGAACTTGTAGAGTGCGGGATCGAGCGCGACGAAAATGAACCGCAAATTGATGAGGCTCATGACGATCGCCAGGAAGGCCAGGAACGCCGCGGCGATGAGGCCCGCCACCGCGCCCGCCAGCACGGTCTGGCCGGGACTTGCGAAGAGCCCTCGTCGCGCCACCAGAATGCCGGCAGCGCCGAATGTCACCCCGATCGTCGCATAGGCGAGCGTCAGCACGCCGACGATGATCGGCCGATTGTTGAACATGCCGAGAATGCCGACCAGCGCCAGCATGAAGGCAGTGACTCCGAGCTGTATGCCGACCTGCAGCGTATGTCTCCAGGGTCGCGTTTCCTCGGTCTCGATCCTGCTGGAGGCAACGACGTCGA
>JBEVJH010000193.1:0-2706 GCA_040510355.1 Aestuariivirgaceae bacterium | reverse complement strand
AGCGCTACACCGTCCCCACCTTGGCGGCTCAGGCGGGGATCTTTGCGTGGGCCCAGGGCATCAGTTCGTCGATGCGGGATGCCGGCCAGCGGTTGACGAGTTTGGTCAGCGTGTTGGCGATCCAGGCGTGAGGGTTGACGCCGTTGAGCTTCGCCGTCTCGATCAGCGAGGCGATGATGGCCCAGTTGGCGCCGCCTTCGTCGCTGCCGGCGAACAGGGCGTTCTTGCGATTGAGGGCGATCGGCCGGATGGAGCGCTCGACCGTGTTGGTGTCGATCTCGATGCGGCCGTCATCGAGGAAGCGGCAGAGGCCTTCCCAGCGGCTCAGCCCGTATCGCATCGCCTCCGCGATCGCCGACCTCCCCGGGACGCGGGCAAGGCTCTGCTCGAGCCACGGCCGCATCGCATCGACCAGAGGTCGCGTGCATGCCTGCCGTTCGGCGCGGCGCTCTTCGGAGCTGCGGCCCCGGACCTCGGCTTCGATGGCGTACAACGCGCCGATACGGCTCAGAGCCTCGCTCGCGATCGGCGCGGTGCCGCCTTTCGCTATATCGTAGAAGCGGCGGCGGAAGTGGCTCCAGCAGAGGGCAAGCACCACAGGGCCGCCGACGCGCCTGGCATCGGTCAGTGCATCATAGGCGGCATAGCCGTCGACCTGCAGGACGCCCTTGAAGCCGGCCAAGTGATGCACGGCATGCTCGGCGCCGCGCCCGGGAGCATACAGGTAGGCAACAGCCGGCGGATCGCCACCGCCCCATGGTCGATCATCGCGCGCGATGGCCCAGAGGTAACCGGTCTTGGTGCGGCCACGGCCCGGATCGAGGACGGGACAGCGTGTCTCGTCGGCAAACAACTTGGTCGAGGCCTTCAGGATCTCGACGAGCCGCTCGTGCAGCGGTTCGAGCTCGTGCGCTGCAAAGCCGACCCAGTGGGCCAATGTCGACCGATCGATCGCAATGCCTTCGCGGGCCAGGATCTGGGCTTGGCGATAGAGCGGCAAGTGATCGGCGTATTTCGACACCAGCACATCGGCGACCAGCATCTCGGTCGGCAGGCCTCCTTCGATGAGCCGGTTGGGCGCCGGCGCCTGCACGACGCCATCCGTGCAGCGGCGGCAGGCGTATTTCGGGCGACGCGTGACGATCACGCGCAGCTTGGTCGGCACCTTGTCGAGGCGCTCGGCGACATCCTCGCCGATGACGTGCAGGGCGCCGCCGCAGCATGGGCAGGCCCTGGCCTCCGGCTCGACTACGATCTCCTCGCGCGGCAGATGGGCCGGAAGGTGGCCGCGGTTGGCGCGGCGGCGGGCAACGCCATCACGGCGCGCGATGTCACTCGCCTGCTCGGCCTTCGCGTCATCGACCGAGAACCCCGTTTCGACATCCTCCAAGGCCAGGTTCAACTGGTCGTCGTCAATGCGCTCCGAGGATCGACCGAACCGCGCCCGGCGCAGCACCTTGATGATGTGGTCGAGGCGCTCGTTGCGCGCAGCGAGCCGGGCGTTGTCGGCATGAGCAGCGAGAAGCAAAGCCTTAAGGCTCGCGATGTCGTTTGGCAGCTCGTCGAGCGATAGCGTCATGCCGGCAGAATCGCCGATTTGCAGGCATGTGCGCCAGCTCTCACCAAGCCGGCGATGTGGATCACTGCGTCGCTGTGGGTCGGGCGACACGGCGGGCATGCACACGTGCCCAATCCAACCCTTCGAGAAGCGCTGCGAGCTGAGCCGGCGACAGCCGCATCACGCCGTCCTGGATGGCGGGCCAGCGGAACTGCCCGCCCTCGAGCCGCTTCGTCAGAAGGCAAAGGCCCGTCTGATCCCAGAACAGCAGCTTCACGCGATCCGCCCGCTTGGCGCGGAACACGTAGATGATGCCGCAGTATGGATCGGCTTTGAGCTCGCCTTCGACGAGCCCTGCGAGCCCATCCATCCCCTTGCGGAAGTCGACCGGCTTCGTCGCCACCAGAACGCGGATGCCCGTCGGCGGCACGATCACAGCAGCACCTTCAGCGCCTTGAAGACCAATGCCAGCGTCTTGAGGTCGGCCGCGCCGCGAATGCGCACCGTCGCACAGCCGATCGCGATCTCGATAGAGCCGTCGCTGACGCTGGCCGACACTGGGCGCGCGACCACGCCTGCGGCACTCGCCGGCGGGGCCTCGACGAGGATCGGCGCGAAACACGTGGACGCAGTGGACGCCGCCGCGATCAGCGCCTCGGCCTCGGCGCGGAACCGCCTGCGCCAGCCGAACAGCTGCTGCGGATTGATCTCGTGCCGCCGCGCCAGCTCGGACACGTTCACGCCCAGCGCAAGGCTTTCGGCCACCATCGCAATCTTGCGCTCGTCCGGCCAATCCCGGCGGCGCTCGGGCCCCGTGAACACCTCCACCCGTCGCGGCCGCCTGAGCTTAGTGTCATCGCTAGGGTCAAACATATGGTCAAATCGATCCTGCCCCGGCAGAGACTATGACCGCTCAGATCACCGTCGCGTAGGTGGGGTCGGCGCAGCGCTTACCAACGTCTGACCGCGGTCATTCCGGCAACTTCGCTCGCGCAGTCGGGGAGCGGCAGCTCTATGGGTGTAGGTTTCTGAGCGTGGCTACTCGCCAATACCCAACATTCGTAACGCCGCTACCTTGAGTTCTTCAGGGTCGGTCCGGCCACGGCGATACGCAGTCAGCACAAGATTGGCCAGCCTTACTCGTCCCG
>JBEVJH010000192.1:0-8213 GCA_040510355.1 Aestuariivirgaceae bacterium | reverse complement strand
CCGACGGGCGGGCGCCGAGCTGGACGCCGATCGGCAGGCCGTTCGAATGCTGCGCCAGCGGCAGCGATAAAGCCGGCGCGCCGGCGACATTGTACATGAAGCAATATTGCACCGGCCGCTCGGAATGGATCATCCATTCCATCAGGCTCATATCCGTGATGTTCATGGCATATGGCCCGAGCGGCGGCGCGGTCTCGGCGCAGGTTGGGGTCACCAGGACATCGTGGCGGGTGAAGAATGCGCCAAGTGCGCGACGGCTGGCATTGAGCCAGTCGAGGCCGTCGAGGAAGCGAAAAGGATCCATGCTCTTGGCGAGCTTGTAGGTCTCCCAGGTGATCGGCTCGAGCGTGTCCGGACCCGGCGTGCGGCCGGTCTTCGACCCCAGCATGTCGAGCCAGCGATCGAAGCCGAAGAACCAGACCGAGACCATGCTCTCCGCCGCCTCCGCCTGGTCGAAGGGGATGTCGGCCTGCTCGACATGATGGCCCATATCCTCGAGGAGCCTGGCGGTCCGGCGCACCGCCGCGGCAATCTCGGGATCGACCGGCGTGTCGAGAAAGGGCTTCACCGACCAGGCCACCCGGAGCGGCTCGAGCGGACGTTCGAGCCATTGGCGATAGGTGCCGGGCGGCCTTGCGACAACGAATGGGTCGCCGGGCTGCGGTATTGCCAGGCAGTCGAGCAGAGCGGCGGTGTCGCGCATGGTCATGGTTTGGGCGAAGGTCATTGCCAGGCCGTGACCGCTTTCGGCCAGGCTCGGCCCGGCCGAGATCCGCCCGCGCGACGGCTTCAGTCCGACGCCGCCGCACCAGGCGGCCGGGATCCTGATCGAGCCGGCGATGTCGGAGCCATGGGCGAGCGGCACGAGGCCGGCGCTCACCGCGGCACCGCCGCCGCCGGTCGAGCCGCCCGCCGATCGCCCGGCCATCCAGGGCGTGCGGGTGGCGCCGTAGAGCAGGTTGTCGCTGCAGGACGCGATGGAATATTCCGGCGTGTTGGTGCGGCCGATGATGTTGAGCCCGGCGGCCCGCAGCAGCCTGGCATAGTTGCTGTCGACCTCGCCGAGGAGGCCGGCGCAGAGGCGCGAGCCGAACTCGATCTTGCGTCCCTTCTCGTGGCCGCCGACATCCTTGATGAGAAACGGCACGCCGCGGAACGGCCCCTTGCCGAGCTGAGCCTCGTCCAGCGAGTCGATGCGGTCGTGATAGAGCTCGACCACGGCGTTGATCGTCGGGTTGACGGCGGCGATGGCATCGGCCGCAACGGTCGCCAACTCGCGCGGCGTCACCTCGCCGCGCTTCACGAGCTCGGCCAGCGCGGTTCCGTCATGGCGGGCATATTCGTCGATTCTCATTCGTTGCCCATTGCCTCCCAATTTACCGGCAGGCCCATCTAATCAAAAAGGGGAATTGAAGGCGAGGACTGTCGGCTTTACGCCTCCGCCTACACGGGATTCGGGGGTGAGACTGCGTGAGTTGGGGGACCAAGCGAATCGCCGGGAGGACTTACGGTCTCCGGCAGTTGAATCCATTTATAATTGACGTCACGCCGGCGGCAGCGGCTGCTCCCACCTATTCGGTGGCGGTGCGCCTCGGCTGTCATACCTTTACTCGCGAGTGGACGGGGGGTGAAACTCCCGACTTCCGATTTGCCCATGGAAGCGAAGTCGGGTGTTTTTGTCCAATCCGGTACGGTCTTTCGCATCACCTGCCAGACATCGTCCGACGCACGGCAGCCTTGGGTGGAAAGGCCTATCTCGATGCGAGGCACAACTACCTTCTGATCGAGCGACCTCCGGAGATCGAAGGGCCATATGCGGTGTTCTTCACGATGGAGCGATCGAAACATTCAACTGCCGATGTCGCGATGTTCGTGACCAGCGCTTATGAAAAGAGAAGACTACCGCGCAACATCCCTAAGATCACGTTTGCCACTCTTGTCGCGAAGCATTCCAGGGGCGAACGTGTCCGGAGACCCCTTCGCTCATGAAAATAGCCCCCGCAGGGGCTATTCTCGAGCTTTCGCTCGTCCGAGAACCCGTTTCCTCCGCGCGCCGCGGAACCCTTTAGGGCGGTGCCACTGTTTCTCACTCGCCTGCAGTGACGCTCATGAAAGTATAGATATTGACGCCTGGTTGCAAGGCGACAATCACCGCTATGACTGCTTTCATCGCAACACGAAGGGATCCGCCAGCGGGGCGTCGGAGGTGTTGATCCACACCGCCTTGGTGCGGGTGTAGTCGTAGATCGTGTCGAGCCCGCCCTCGCGGCCGTAGCCGGTCAGCCGGTTGCCGCCGAAGGGAACGATCGGCGACACGGCGCGGTAGGTGTTGACCCAGACGATGCCGGAGCGCAGGCGGGCGATCATCCGGTGGGCGCGCGCCAGATTGGTGGTGAAGATGCCGGCGGCAAAGGCATAGTGACTGTCATTGGCGAGGCGCACTGCCTCGGCCTCGTCGCGGAAGGTGAGGACCGACAGCACCGGTCCGAACAGCTCCTGGCGCACGCAGGCGATATCGGAGCTGGGCGCGGCGATCACCGTCGGCTCGTAGAAGAAGCCGTCGGGATAGGCCGATGGCGCCCGGCCGCCGGTCATCAGCCTGGCGCCCTGCTCGATGCTCTCCGAAACGAGCGCCGTGATGCGCTCGCGCTGCCGACGGGTGGCGAGCGGCCCCATCTCGGTCGCAGGATCGAGCGGCGGGCCGATGCGGATAGCCTTCGCCCGCTCGCTCAGCCGATCGATGAACCGCTCGGCGATCCCCGCCTCGACCAGCAATCGCGAGCCGGCGACGCAGGATTGGCCGGTGGCGCCGAAGATCCCGGCCACCACGCCGTTGGCCGCCGAGTCGATGTCGGCATCGCCGAAGACGATGATCGGCGACTTGCCGCCGAGCTCGAGCGTCGTCACGGCGAAATTCTCGGCAGTGTTGCGCACCACATGGCGGGCGGTCTCGGGGCCGCCGGTGAAGGCGACGCGGGCCACCAGCGGATGCGACGTCAAGGTGGCGCCGCAGTCATTGCCGAAGCCGGTGATGATGTTGACGACGCCCTTGGGAAAGCCGGCTTCCTCGATCAGCTTGGCGAAATGGAGCAGCGGCGCCGGGCCGTCCTCGGAGGCCTTGAGCACCACGGTGTTGCCGGCGGCCAGCGCCGGCCCGACCTTGGCGGCCGACAGGAAGAGCTGGTTGTTCCAGGGAACGATCGCGGCCACCACGCCCAGCGGCTCGCGCCTTGTGTAGACCTCGAGATCGGGCTTGTCGATCGGCAGGACCGATCCCTCGATCTTGTCGGCCATGCCGGCGAAGTAGCGGTAGAACTCGGCCACATAGGCGACGACGGCGCGGGTCTCGCGAATGACCTTGCCGGTGTCGCGGGTCTCGAGCTCGGCCATGAGGCCGGCATCGCGGGCGACGAGGTCGGCGAGGCGATAGAGCAGCTTGCCGCGGGCCGATGCGGTCATCGCCGGCCAGGGACCTTCGGCGAAGGCGCACCACGCCGCCATGACGGCGCGGTCGGTGTCGCCGGCGGAGGCGGCCGGCATCAGGGCCCAGGGGTCGCCCGTCGAGGGATCGAGGCTCTCGAAGACCGAGCCCCTGGCGGCATCGACGAACTCGCCATCGATGTAGAGCCGGAATTTGTCCATGGCAATTCTAGTCCTCGTGTAACGGTTGAACGAGAAAACGCTGCAGGAGATCGGTGAGCTCGTGCGCATGCTCATGCGGCAGCATGTGACGGGCGGCCGGAATGATCGCGAAGCTGGCACCGGGGATCAGCGCCGCGAGGCGACGAGCCATGGCCGGGGTGGAGCCGCGATCGTGCTCGCCGGCGATGATCAAGGTCGGAACGGCGATCGCGCCGAGACGACCCGCAAGATCCCGGTCGGCCTCGGCAAAGATCCGATAGGCGGCGAGGAACGATACCGGATCGTTGCGGTGGAGCATCGCCGCGACGGCCTCAACGACTGCCGGTTGGCGGCTGCGGAACTCAGGGCTGTACCAGCGCTCGAGCGCCGCATCGATCAGCACCCGCGGGCCGTCGCGCCTTGCCATGCGCAGCCGATCCGCAACGCCGGCCCGCTCCGCCTCGGATCGGTCGAACACGCTGCCGATGATGGCGAGCCGGGCGATCCGCTCCGGTGCCTTCAGGGTGAAAGCCTCGGCGATCAGGCCGCCGAAGGAGAAGCCGACAAGCGTGAACGACTGCCCGTCCGGCACCAGCGCCGCAACCACCCTTGCCAGCTGATCGACGAATTCGTCGAGCCCTGCATCCCCGGCGACGGGCGGGCTCGCGCCGTGGCCGAGCAGATCATAGGCAATGACGCGGTGCGTGCGGCAGAGCGTAGCGCATTGCGCCTGCCAGATCGAATGGTCGAGGCCGACGCCATGCAGGAGAATGACCGGCGCCCCCGCCCCGGCCTCGCGATAGCGCGTGCCGTCGGCAAGGGTGCGAAGCGGCCGATCCACCGGAAGCTCTCCCGTCAGCGCCTGGCCGCGTCGCGCTCCGTGGCCATCTCCTCCATGTCGATATAGCGATTGCCGATCCGCGGATGGGCGCGCCCGGTGGCGGCGCCGCCAAGCGCCACGACGATCTCGTCCGGACCCGGCGCATCGGCGATCGCGAACTCGGCGGTGAGATAGTGCGAGCGGAAACCCTCGTCGGTCTTGTGCATCAGGGGGATCTGGATCGAGCATCCGGCCGGCCCCCGCTTGTTGGTGAAAGCCAGATAGGAGGTGCCGCCGACCGCCTCGCGAAAGCGGTTGCCGAAGCGCAGGGTGTGAATGAAGCCGGAAGCGTGCTCGATCTCGCCATTGAGGCCGACGACCGCCGCCTTGCCATAGGCCTCGAGCCTGGTGCCGCCCCCGAGCTCGTCGAGCAGCATGGGAACGAGAACATCGGCAAGGCCGGGTGCCGCCTCGAGAATGGCGGGCCGCAGATCCTCGACGAAACCCTTGCCGGCCCAGGGATTGGCGATCACCGCCGCCACCGCCACCATCAAGACGGGAGGCGAGGCTTGCCTGCCACCCTCGATGAAGGTGGTCTCGGTGAATTTCACGGTCTTGCGAATGATTGCTGGCATGGCGTTGTCCTTGGAGGCTCGGCCGATGATCCGAGGGCCGAAACGTTCCGCTGTCAAGGCGCGCCGGTGACGGCTTTGACGATCGCGCGCTCTCCCCTATCCTCCCGGCATGAGCAACAGATCGATCTTCCATCCCGATTTCAAGGCGCGCCCCTTCTGGTGGGAGGCCTACGAGCCGAGGAAGGCGGAGCTGACCGAGGTTCCCAAGGAGGCGCGGGTCGCCATCATCGGCGCCGGTTATGCCGGGCTCGCGGCGGCGCTGCAGCTCGCCCGGGACGGTGTCGACGCGGTGGTTCTCGAGGCGACTCAGCCGGGCTTCGGGGCCTCGACCCGCAATGGCGGCATGGTGTCCGGCGGGGTGACCGTCGGGAAGCGCTACTCCGGCAAGGACGATCCGGAGCGGCTGGCGCGGCTCCTCGGCGCCGCCGCCGACAGCTTCGGCCTGATCGAGCGGCTGATCGAGGACGAGGCGATCGACTGCGAATGGACCAAGAGCGGGCGGTTCGCCGGCGCCTGGTGCCGGGCGCATTACCGGGCGCTCGCCGCCAAGGTCGATCAGCTCAACCGCGATGCCGAGGCCGGCGCCTCCATGCTGGAGCCCGACCGCCAGCGCGAGGAGATCGCCTCGGACTATTATCGCGGCGGCATGGTCGTCGCGCGCTCGGCCCACCTCCATCCGGCCAAGTACTTCGCCGGCCTCTACCGGGCGGCGCTCGGCCGCGGCGCGGTGGTGTGCGCCGAGGCGCCGGTGACCAGGCTCGGGCGCAACGGCGCAGGCTTCACGGTGGAGACGGCGCGCGGCACGGTGCAGGCCGGCGATGTCATCGTGGCGACCAACGGCTATACCGGTGCCGTCACACCGGCGCTGCGCCGCCGGGTCATCCCGGTCAATTCCTATATCATCGCCACCGAGGAGCTGCCGGCCGACCTCGCCATGAGCCTGATGCCGCGCAACAAGTCGATCTACGACACGCGGCGCCTCCTCACCTATTACCGGATGTCGGGCGACCGGCGCCGGCTGATCTTCGGCGGCCGGGCGAGCTTCCGGGCGAGCGATCCGGTGGACACCGCGCCGACGCTCCACCGCTACATGACCGACCGGTTCCCGCAGCTCGCCGGCACGCGGATCACCCATGCCTGGACGGGCAATGTCGCCTTCACCTTCGACGAGGTGCCGCATATGGGCCAGATGGACGGCCTTCACTATGCGCTCGGCTGCAATGGCTCGGGCGTGGCGATGATGACCTATCTCGGCACCGAGACGGCGCGGCAGGTGGCGGGCCGCAGCAATCTCCGGAACGCGTTCGACAGCGACAGCTTTCCGGACCATTGGGCCTATGACGGCAGGCCCTGGTTCGTTCCAGTGATGGGCGAGTATCTGAGAGCCCGCGACTGGCTCGACCGCCACTTCGATTGAGGCGGCGATGGGCACCGAGATCGAACGCAAGTTCCTGGTGGTGAGCAATGGCTGGCGCGACCATGTCAGGAGCGCAAGCCGCCTCCGGCAGGGCTATCTGTCGCGCGAGGGCCGGGCGAGCGTCCGGGTGCGGGTGGTCGACAATGCCCGGGCCTATCTCACCATCAAGGCCGCCAAGGGCCGGATCAGCCGCCATGAGTTCGAATATGAGATCCCGGTCGGCGAGGGTCTGGCGCTGCTCGAATTCTGCTCCGGTCATCTGATCGACAAGGTGCGCCACCGGGTCGGCATCGGCGATCGGCTATGGGAGGTCGACGTGTTCGAGGACGAGAATGCCGGCCTCATCATCGCGGAGATCGAGCTTGCGGCGGAGAACGACGCGCTCGAGCTGCCGGGCTGGGTCGGGCGCGAGATCACCGAGGACGCGCGCTACTACAATGCGGCGCTGGCGCGGGTGCCGTTCAGCCGCTGGCCCTGAGATCCGCACCAGCTCCTCAGCCGCAGCGCGCCTGCAACTGCCAGGACGTGCCATCATGGCGTGTGCTGTTGGCCACGATGTGGCCCTTCTGCCGCTCGGGGCAGGCGAAATGGCGCACCGACGAGGCGGCGATGGCCTCGACCGTCCGGCGGTCGCCGGCGGTGTTGCCGAGCGGCCGGCCTTCGCTGCCGGACACCGTCATGTCGTAGACATTGGCGATGGCGTTGAAGGTGAAGGAAACCTCGTAATGCTTGCCGTTGTAGAACACCGGCTCGGTGTGGCGCTGGCCGCTCTGATAGGGCGAGGACACCACCATGACGGGGGTTTTCTGGCTGGCGCAGGCAGCCAGAACCACGCCGAACATTATCGCCAAGCCCCGCCCCGCCATGCCGCCGCCCCTCGATCCGTCGTCCCCTTCGAGCGTGGCGAGTTTGCCTCCCATCGCTTCACCGGGCAAGCGGAGCGTGGCATAGAGGCGGGACACTTGCGCAACAGCTGGAAAAAAACTGATGCTCGATGATGCCGACCGCTCCGTGTCCCGCCGCACCGCAGAACTCGGGGAAGCGGCAATCCAGCACATGGCACAACGGGCCCGGGCACTCCAGGCGGCCGGGCGCTCGATCATCAGCCTGACGATCGGCGAGCCGGATTTCGCAACGCCGGCCCATATTTGCGAGGCGGCCGGCAAGGCCATCGCCGACGGCTTCACCCATTATTCACCGGTCGCCGGCTTCCCCGATCTGCGCGAGGCGATTGCCCGCAAGCTCAGGGAGGAGAACGGGCTCGACTACAAGCCCTCGGAGATCGTGGTGTCCAACGGCGCCAAGCAGGCGATCACCAATGCGGCCTTCGCGACCCTCGATCCCGGCGACGAGGTCATCCTGATCGCACCCTACTACGCCTCCTACGAGCAGATCGTGGCGCTGGCGGACGGCACGCCGGTCAGGATTCGGACGGAGAGCGGGGACGGTTTCAAGCTGCATCCGGAGGCGCTGGCCGACGCGCTGACGGAGCGCTCCAAGCTGTTGATCCTCAATGCTCCCGGCAATCCGAGCGGGACGGTTTACGAGCCCGCAGAGCTCGCCGCGCTGGCGGCGGTGGTGGCGCGGCATCCGAGGCTCCTCGTGGTGTCGGACGAGGTCTACGAGTATTTCACCTTCGAGGGCGAGCCACGGTCCTTCGCGACCTTTCCCGGCATGCGGCAGCGCACGATCACCGTCAACGGCTTCTCCAAGGGCTTCG
>JBEVJH010000191.1:0-9224 GCA_040510355.1 Aestuariivirgaceae bacterium | reverse complement strand
GCGGTGTCGAACCCGCCGATGTCGAAGGTGGGATCGGCCTCGGCATAGCCGAGCCGCTGCGCCTCGCGCAGCACATCGGCGAACTCCGCCCCCTCCGCCGACATCTTCGTCAGGATGAAGTTGCAGGTGCCGTTGAGAATGCCGAACAGCCGGCGGACGCGGTTGCCCGACAGGCTCTCGCGGAGCGTCTTGACGATCGGGATGGCGCCGGCGACGGATGCCTCGAAGGCCAATGCCACGCCGGCCCGGTCGGCAAGCCCGGCAAGCGCCAGCCCGTGATGGGCGATCAGCGCCTTGTTGGCGGTGACCACCGGCTTGCCGGCCTTGAGCGCCGCCTCGACGGCAGCCTTGGCCGGATCGCCCTCGCCGCCCATCAGCTCGACGAAGAGGTCGATGTCCGCCGAGCGCGCCAGCGCCACCGGGTCGTCATGCCAGGCGACCCGTGCCAGGTCGTGCTCGCCCCGGCGCTTGTCGCGCACGCGCGCCGAGACCCCGGCCAGCGTGATCGGCCGGCCGGCCCGCGCCTGGATCATCGCCTCATGGATCTTCAGGGCGTCGAGGACGCCGGTGCCGACCGTGCCGAGCCCGGCGATGCCGATCCGCAGGGGTCGCTGCATGGGAGAGCTCCGAACTCAGAATCAACCGCGAACGAGTGCCCTTATGGATCGACCCGCCGCGCTTTTCAAGGAAAGCCCGCCACCCGGGCCGCCGCTTCACGGTTCCTTTGCGCCCTTCGTGTATTTCCCCTCGCGGTGGCAGGGAAATGCGTTAGATTCAACGCCGAACGGAGGCGACCATGGCAAAGTTCACCGGCGGTTGCCTGTGCGGCGCAATACGCTACGAGGCCGACGGCGAGCCCGTCACGGCGGGCGCCTGTCATTGCCGCGACTGCCAATATGTCTCGGGCGGCGGGCCCGCCCATGTGCTGGTCATGGCGGCGGGCGACGTCAAAATGACCAAGGGCGAGCCGCGGATCTATTTCAGCCTGTCGGAAGCAGGACACACGGTCGGCCGTTCCTTCTGCGAAGATTGCGGCACGCCGATCTTCGCCCAGAACGCCGCCCGCCCCGGCTTTCTGTCGATCAAGGCGGGAACGTTGGACGAGCCCTCGCTTTACCGTCCGAGAGGCCATATCTGGGTGAAGTCGGCACAGCCATGGCATCACATCGATCCCGCACTACCGACCATCAAAGGTGATCCCGTTTGACAGCCCTCCTGAAATCCAGCCCCATGTCCGAGATCAAACCCCAGCTGCCGAGCGATTTCCGGCTGACCGACCCGGCCGCCTTCCTGCGCAATATGGGGCGGGCGATCGAGAAGGCCGGCGAGATCGTCACCGCCTTTTCGGAGAACCGCGACGCCCCGACCGAGGTGGCGCCGGGCTCGACGCTCCAGTTCGAGGCCGCCATCCGGGCCTTCGGGGAGATCTTCCAATCCTATCTCAAGCATCCGGACAAGATGATCGACGCCCAGTTCGAGCTGTGGCGCATGCATGCAAGGTTGTGGGACAGCGCCTGGAAGCGCTTCCTCGGCGAGACGGTCGAGCCGGTGGTGCGGCCCGAGGCCGGCGACAAGCGCTTCCTCGATCCCGACTGGGAGCAGAACCAGGTCTTCGATTTCCTGAAGCAGTCCTATCTGCTGACGGTGCGCTGGGCGCAGGACATGGTGGCCGAGGCCGATGTCAGCGATCAACACACCAAGCATCAGGCGCGCTTCTATGTCGAGCAGATCACCAACGCTCTGGCGCCGTCAAATTTCGCCCTGACCAATCCCGAGGTGCTGAAGCTCACCCTTGCGACCAATGGCGAGAACCTCGTCGAGGGGCTGGAGAACCTGGCCCGCGACATCGCGGCCGGCGGCGGCCAGCTGCGCATCCGCCAGACCGATTTCGGCGCCTTCGAGGTCGGCGGCAACCTCGCCACCACGCCGGGCAAGGTGATCTACCAGAACGAGCTGATGCAGCTCCTGCAATATGCCCCAGCGACCGAGCTGGTCTATCGCCGGCCGCTGCTCATCGTCCCGCCCTGGATCAACAAGTTCTACATATTGGATCTGAACCCCCGCAAATCCTTCATCAAATGGGCCGTCGAGCAGGGGTTCACCGTCTTCGTGCTGTCATGGGTCAACCCGCATGAGGCTTTGGCCGGCAAGAGCTTCACCGACTATATGCGCCAGGGCATTCTCGAGGGGCTGACCGCCATCGAGAAGGCGACCGGCGAGAAGGAGGTGAACGCCATCGGCTATTGCATCGGCGGCACGCTGCTGGCCGGAACGCTGGGCTACATGGCCGCCAAGAAGGACCGCCGCATCGCCTCGGCAACCTTCTTCGCCTCGCAGGTCGATTTCGAGCTGGCCGGCGATCTTCGGGTGTTCGTCGACGAATCTCAGCTCAAGGGCGTCGAGCACCAGATGGCGGAGCGCGGCTATCTCGAAGGCAAGCAGATGGCGCAGGCCTTCAACATGCTGCGCTCGAACGACCTGATCTGGTCCTATGTCGTCAACAACTATCTCAAGGGCCGCGATCCCCTGCCCTTCGATCTTCTTTATTGGAACGCCGACTCGACCCGCATGCCGGCGGCGACCCACGCCTATTATCTGCGCGAGTGCTATCTCAACAACAGCCTGACCAAGGGCAAGGTGGAGCTCGACGGGGTTCGCATCGATCTCAAAAAGGTGAAGATGCCGATCTACAATCTCGGCACCCGCGAGGATCACATCGCGCCGCTGGCCTCGGTGTTCCGCATCGGCGGCGCGCTGGGCAGCGAGTGCCGGCTGGTGGTGGCGGGCTCGGGCCACATCGCCGGCGTGATCAACCCGCCGGCCGCCCGCAAATACCAATATTGGACCAACGACAAGGGCGCGCCGACCCTCGACGCCTGGCTCGCCGGCGCCACCGAGCATCAGGGCTCCTGGTGGCCCGACTGGCTGACCTGGGTGACCAAGCGCTCCGGCGGCAAGGTCAAGGCCCGCACCCCGGGCGACGGCACCCTCACCCCGATCGAGGACGCCCCGGGATCATATGTGAAGGTGCGGGGGGAATAGAAGAGGCAGTAGGCGTTAGGCAGCGAGCGGTGCTCTTCCCTACTGCCTACTGCCCACTGCCTCACTTCGTCTCCGCCACATAAACCCCGTCCCAGTCCGCCGGCGGCGGACTCTGCCGGAAGCTGTCGATCCGCGCGAGATAGAGGTCGTAGAGCTTCTCGATGCCGAGCGCTGCGGCGAGGCTGCGGGCCTCCTGCGCTGCCGCCGCTGCCGCGTCCCAATCGCGGTCGCGATAGGCGTCGAGCATCCGCTCGTGTAGCGGCACCAGCTGCTGGAACGCCGGATTGTCGCGCACTTCGCGGCCGCCGATCAGGGCGGCGATCGCCTCCGGCTCCGCCTTGCCCTTGACGCGGATGAGATCGATCGGCAGCGTCGCGAATGCGTCCGACACCAGCTCGTTGGTCCGCCCCCCGATGATGATCGGCACGCCATAGGACTTGGTCTGGCCCTCCAGCCGCGAGGCGAGGTTGACCGAGTCGCCGAGCACCGTGTAGTCGAATCTGAGGTCCGATCCCATATTGCCGACGACGCATTGGCCGGTGTTGATGCCGACGCCGACCTTGAGCTCGTAGGGCAGGCCCTTCTCCGCCTCCTCCTGCGCCATTGTGGCGTTGAGGTCGTCGAGGGCCCGCACCATGCCGAGCGCCGCCGTGCAGGCGTTCCTGGCATGCTGCTCGTCGTCGAGTGGCGCGTTCCAGAACGCCATGATGTTGTCGCCCATATATTTGTCGATCGTGCCCTTGCCCTGCACCACGACGTTCGACAGCGGCGTGAGCAGCCGGTTGATCAGATGGGTGAGGCCCTGCGGATTGGCCTTGAAGGACTCCGATATCGTGGTGAAGTTGCGCACGTCCGAGAACAGGATCGACATCTCCTTGGTCTCGCCGCCGAGCTTCAGCTTGTCGGGATTGCGCGCCAGCTCCTCGACGAATTGCGGCGACAGATACTGGCCGAATGCCTCGCGGATCTGCCGGCGCTGCTGTTCCTCCCTGAGATAGTTGACGAACACCAGCAGCATGAACACCGCAAAGCTCGCCATCAGCGGATAGAGGAAGTCGAAGACGAAGCCATATTCGCGATAGAGCCAGAACGCCGCGGCGGTGAAGCCGGCGGCCAGCACGCCGCCCGAGATCAGCGACACCGCCGCCCCGAGCAGCGGCACGAAGGCGATCAGCAAGAGCGAGGCGATGAGCGTCACGGTGAGCTCGAGCGCCAGCGCATAGCCCGGCCGCTGCAGCTGCATCTCCTTGTTGGCGAGCTGGTCGAACACGTTCTCGAGCAGCATGGCGTGGATCTCGACCCCCGGGACCACCGCCTCGAGTGGAGTCGATTTGAGGTCGAACAGCCCGGCCGAGGAGGTGCCGACCACCACCAGCTTGCCGGCGAGCTTGGCGGCCGCCTCATGCGGGCTCTCCATCACCGTCTTGGCCGAGATGAACCGGTCGGCATTGTGGCGGTCGAAGCGGATCCACACCTGGCCGTTCTCGTCGGTCGGGATCGGAATGCCCTGCACCGCCGCGCTCTCGATGCCGATGTCGTTCGAGCGGATGATGATCGCGCCGCCGCCGGTCGCCACCCGCAGCAGCTCGAGCGCCAGCGCCGGCCGCACGATGTCCTCCGCCAGCACCACCAGCGGCACCCGCCGCACGACGCCGTCGCGATCATGCCCGACGGTCAGCACCCCGCGCCCGGCTGCCGCCGCCTCGAGCTCGGGAATGTTGCGGATGATGCCCGGGAAGGTCAGCAGGAACGGCGTCGGGTCCGGCCCGATCGTCGCCAGCATCGACTGGGTCTCGCTCGTCGCATGGGCCTGGGTGACCTTGCGGTGGTAGCCGGTATGGCCGAGCACCACCCGCGAGCGGGCGATCGCCGCCGCCAGCACGTCGTCGTTGGACGGCAGCTTCAGCAGCGCATCGCGCACCGGCGCGTCGACATTCGACAGCGTCGCCATATATTCCTTGGGCGACATGCGGTCGGGCTCGGGGAACATGATGTCGAAGCCGATCGCCACCGCCCCGGCATTGGTGATGGCGTCGACGAGCTGGGCGATGCGGGTGCGCGGCCACGGCCACTGCCCATAGGCGTTGAGGCTTTCCTCGTCGATGTCGACGATCACCACCCGCTGCTCCGACGGCACCCGGGGGAACGCCAGCTGATAGAGGTCGAACGTCTTCAGCCGCAGCACTTCGAGGGGCGCCGGATCGAGCAGCCGGAGCAGGATCACCGCCACCAGCACCACGAGGCCGGCGAGCCGCGGCCCGACGCTGCGGGCCAGCGCCCGAAGCCTTCGCCTGACCCCGAGACCCGACTCCATCGTCCCTACTCGGCCGCCCGGCGGGCGCTGTCGAGCCGGCGCAGGGCCTCCCCGAACCGCCGCTCGGCGAGGTTCAGGCGCGGCGCGTCGAAGCGCGCGACCAGCCTGATCGCCCCGTCGGCCTCCTGCCGCGACAGCACCTCGCCATGCTCGTAGACCCAGGCGAGATTCTCGCCATCGCTCGCCGCGAGCAGGATCTCGACCACATCGAGCGCCTCCGCGAGTCGCCGCTCGATGAGGCCGAGGAGCTGATCGAGCCCCTCCCCGGTCACTGCCGAGACGATCACCCCGCCCTGGCGCTCCGCCACCTCCCTCAGCACCTCCAGCCGGTCCGGCGGCACCAGGTCGACCTTGTTCCACACCTCGATGATCTGGCTGCGCCGCTCCTCGTCGAGACCGAGCTCGCCGAGCACGCCTTCGACGTCGCTCGCCTGTGCGGCGCTCTCCTCATGCGCGATGTCGCGCACATGCAGCACGATCGCGGCCTCGATCACCTCTTCCAGCGTCGCCCGGAATGCCGCCACCAGCGTCGTCGGCAGATCGGAGATGAACCCGACCGTGTCGGAGAGGATGATGCGGCGCCCATGCGGCAGCGTGACCTGGCGCATCGTCGGGTCGAGCGTCGCGAACAGGAGGTCGCGCGCATCCACCCCGGCATGGGTCAGCGCATTGAACAGCGTCGACTTGCCGGCATTGGTGTAGCCGACCAGCGCCACCACCGGATAGGGCACCCGGTCGCGCTTCTTGCGATGGAGCCCGCGCGTCCGCTTGACCTGCTCGAGGTCGCGCTCGATCCTGGCGATCCGCTCCTGGATCAGCCGCCGGTCGGTCTCGAGCTGGGTTTCGCCGGGACCGCCGAGGAAGCCGAAGCCGCCGCGTTGCCGCTCGAGATGGGTCCACGACCGCACCAGCCGGCTCTTCTGATATTCGAGATGGGCGAGCTCGACCTGCAGCGCCCCCTCGCGGGTGCGCGCCCGCTCGCCGAAGATCTCGAGGATCAGCCCGGTGCGGTCGACCACCTTGGCCTTGAACGCCCGCTCGAGGTTGCGCTGTTGGCCGGGCGCCAGCTGGGCATTGATCACCACGAGCTCGATATCGTCCTCCTCGACCACCGTCGCGATCTCGGCGACCTTGCCCGGACCGAGCAAGGTCGCCGGATGCGGCGTCGCCAGGGTGACGACCGCCGAATCGACGATGGCGAGATCGATGGCGCTGGACAGCCCCGTCGCCTCGCTCAAGCGCGATGCCGGCGTGCGCCCGCCGCTCGCCGCCTGATTGCGCCCGCGCACCCGCGACCTGAACTCGACATGGAGCACCAGGGCTCGGGTGGTGGGGCTGCGATCGGTCACGGGCGGCCGTCAGCGCTCACCGGTGTCATCCTCGAACATCGACACCGGCTGACCCGGCATGATCGTGGAGATCGCGTGTTTGTAGACGAGTTGCGACATGCCGTCACGACGCAGCAACACGCAGAAATTATCAAACCAGGTGATCATGCCCTGAAGCTTGACGCCATTCACCAGGAACACGGTGAGCGGGATCTTATGCTTGCGAACATGATTGAGAAAAGTGTCTTGCAGGTTTTGCGGCTTTTCTTGCGCCATTCGTGTTGTTGCCCTCCTGGGATGATCCCGTCTTTCACTCCCGCCCATCCTCAAACCGCGAGCAGACGCGATCGGCGTTGATCTTTCCGCAACGCTACATCTCGGATTTTTGACGGCCGGTGTCAATCTCCAGGGTTGCAGGGCCCTTGCGCCTGGCGGGATTCAGCGAGTCGTCCTGTGGACGACCCTCGGCAGCCTCAAGCCTCGGCGCCGTCCTCCGCCCGGGCATTGGCCCCGATGCCGAGCAGCTTCAGCTTGCGGTGGAGGGCGGAGCGCTCCATGCCGACAAAGGCCGCCGTCTTCGAGATATTGTTGCCGAATCGGCCAAGTTGGGCGGCGAGATAGTCGCGCTCGAAGGCTTCCCGCGCATCCCTCAGCGGCATCGCCATCAGGTGCTCGGCGCCCGCGCCATTGACCTGGGTCGCAATGGTTGCATCGAGATCGGCCGGCATCATCGCCGCGGTGATCTCGGTGCCGGCATCGCCGCCGACCAGGATCAGCAGTCGCTCCACATTGTTGCGCAGCTGTCGCACATTTCCGGGCCATTCATGCATCTGCAGGATGGCGAGGGCATCCTGGGCGATGGTTCGCCGCGCCTGGCCCGACACCGTCGAATACTGCTTCACGAAATGTTCAACGAGGTCGACGATGTCTTCCCGCCGCTCGGAAAGGCCGGGCACCCGGACCGGCACCACGCTCAGGCGATGGAACAGGTCTTCGCGAAACCGCCCCTGGGCGATCAGCGCCTCGAGGTCGCGACTCGTCGACGACACGATCCGGACGTCGACCCGCACTCTCTTGGTGCCGCCGACCCTGAGAAAGGTCTGCTCGACCAGCGCCCGCACCACCTTGCCCTGGGTCTCGACCGGCATGTCGGCGACCTCGTCTATATAGAGCGTGCCGCCATGCGCCTCCTCGAGCGCGCCGGTCCGCTGCACGCCGCCGCTCGGATCCTCGGTGCCGAACAGCTCGGCCTCGATCCGCTCCGGCGCCATGGTGGCCGCCGGCAGGATGACGAAGGGCGCCTCGGCGCGGTGCGACCAGCCATGCAGCACCCGCGCAGTCAGTTCCTTGCCGGAGCCCATGGCGCCGATGATCAGCACCCGGCTGTTGGTCGGCGCCACTTTCTTCAGCGTCGCCCGCAGCTGCCGCATCGCCGCGGAGTTGCCGATCAGCTCGCTCTCGGCGCCGGTCCGGCCGCGCAGATCTTCGTTCTCGCGCCTGAGCCGCCAGTTCTCGAGCGCCCGGCCGACCACCAGCACCAGCCGATCCGCCTTGAACGGCTTCTCGATATAGTCATAGGCGCCGCGCTTGATCGCCGACACCGCGGTCTCGATGTTGCCGTGTCCCGAGATGATCACCACCGGCAGGTCCGGATGGCGCTCCTTGATGACCTCGAGGAGTTCGAGCCCGTCGAGCCGCGATCCCTGCAGCCAGATGTCGAGCACCACCATCGAGGGCTTGCGATCGGCGATCGCCTGCAGCGCCGAATCGCTGTCGGCGGCAAGCCGGGCCTCATATCCCTCATCTTCGAGTATCCCGCCGATCAGCTCGCGAATGTCGGCTTCGTCGTCAACGATCAGGATGTCAGCAGCCATTGCTCAAGCCCCTACGGTTTCAACCTGTTCGGCCGCCTGTGCCACCGATCCTGCGGAGTCGCGTGGAAAGATCAGCCGCACCAGCGCACCCTTTCCCCCGAAGAAATCATCCGGCGCATCCCCGAGCGTGACCCGGCCCCCATGCTCCTCCATGATGCGCTTGACGATCGCCAATCCCAGTCCCGTGCCCTTCTCGCGGGTCGTCACATAGGGCTCGGTCAGCCGCGACCGGTTCTCCTTGGGCAGCCCGATGCCGTCGTCCATCACGTCGACATGAACCTGGTCATCGAGCTCGCGGATCGCGACACGGATATGGCCCTGGCCGCCCGGCTCGCCATGCAACCGTGCCTCGATCGCCTCGCCGGCATTCTTGACGAGATTGGTGACCGCCTGGGTGGCCAGCCGGCGGTCGATCCCGATGACCGGGCCGCTTTCCGGCAGGTCCATCGAATAGTCGATGTTGCTCGCGCTCACCCGCTGCAGCACCAGCGCCTGGCGCACCACCTCGCCGAGATCCTCGGTCTCGAGCTGGGCCGAGGGCATCCGGGCGAAGGCCGAGAACTCGTCCACCATGCGCCCGATGTCGCCGACCTGTCGGATGATCGTCGAGGTGCACTGCTCGAAGATCTGCGGGTCGCTTTTGATCTCCGCCGAATATTTCCGCTT
>JBEVJH010000190.1:0-5641 GCA_040510355.1 Aestuariivirgaceae bacterium | reverse complement strand
ATTAGGCAGATAGGCATTAGGCAGATAGGCATTAGGCAGATAGGCATTAGGCAGTGAGTGAAGCTAATGCCTAATGCCGACTGCCTAATGCCGACTGCCTAATGCCGACTGCCTAATGCCGACTGCCTAATACCTCCTCCCCTACACCCGCACCTCCGCAGCGAGGTCGGGCTTGGCCTGGCTCTTCAGCCATCCCGTCTTGAGGCTTTCGTCGAGCTTTGCGGCGAGGTCGACCAGCCCCTGCGTCATCGATGCCAGCAATGCGCCCGTCAAATGCTCGAGCGGCGCGCCGGTGAGGACGCACACCTCGCCGCGCTCATTGAGGCCAACCGTTGCCCCATAGGCGATCCACAGCGCCGGATTGTCCCGCATCAGCACTTCCGCCAGGGCCGGACGGTTCGCTTCCGGCAGCAATCCCCCGGTGACCATCACGCTGACGAAGTCCGAATCCCGGGAATGGAAGAAGGACAGCTCGCTGCCATCGCGGGACGTGAATAGCAGCGCGTCATCTTGCAGATCGGCGAGCGGCAACCCTGTGAACTTGGAAAAATCCGTCATAAGGGCACGAAAATTGTCAAACACTTGCATATAATCCCCCCAACGTTGCGCCAAATGGTTGAGATTCGGCATCAGTGTTGCAACTTGACATTATACGACCTTGCGGCAGCCGACCAGTACGCGCTGTCGAAATATTTCTGTTTTTCATCGCCTTGATGCTCGGGGCTCAAGGGGACGCGCGCGCCGCCAATATTGCGGTGACCGACTCCGGTCGATGGGGAACGATCAAGAGCGCGGAAGCCGCCGCCAGCTGCACCGCCGCCAAGCTCGGCAAGGAGGTCACGGTTCACCGCATAGCGGCGGCGCCGAGACAGACCATCGAGATTCATTCCAAGGCCATGCAGGCCGGCGCGCCGGTGTACATCATCACGGTCACGCGGGTAGACTCCGGCCTCACCATGATCGAGATGCGCGCCTCCGACTACAAAGCCTCCTTACGCGCCAAGGCGGCGGCCGAGTCCTGTCTTGGCTGATCGGGCGCTTTCCGTCATTGCGATGCCGCGCCGGCTCCGCAGGGAGGAGCTCCCCGCCGAAACCGTGGCGCTCGCCCGCTTCCTGATCGGCCGCATCCTGGTCCATGACAGCGCGCAGGGCCGCACCAGCGGCCGCATCGTCGAGACCGAGGCCTATGTGGTCGGCGATGCCAGCGGCCACGCCTATCGTGGCGAGACCCGCCGCAACCGCTCGCTCTTTCTCGACCGCGGCCACGCCTATGTGTATTTCATCTATGGCTGCTGGTTCTGCCTCAATGTGTCGAGCGAGCACGCCGGCATCGGCGCCGGCGTCCTGCTGCGCGCCGCCGAGCCCCTGGAGGGCCTCGCCCTGATGGCCGGCCGCCGCGGCACCACGCGCCCCCGCGACCTCGCCCGCGGGCCCGGCCGCCTCGCCACCGCCTTCGGCATCGATGATCGCCTCGACGGGCTCGACCTCACCGCCGGTCATGCGCTATGGCTCGGCGAGACCGAGCGCCCGCGCGGTCGGATCGCCTCGAGCGTGCGCATCGGCCTCAGCAAGGAGGCCCACCGGGTCCTGCGGTTCTATGAGCGCGGCAACCCCTTCATCAGCGGACCTGCGAGCCTGTCGCCATGACCGGCGTTCCTGACCGCCGGCCCTGGCTGCTGCTGGCGCCGGTCCTGTCGCTGCTGATCATGCTCCTGGTGCTGCCCATCGCCATCATGGTGGTGTTCACCTTCTATACATTCGTCACCGCCGGCGTCGAGAAGCCGGTCCTGACGCTCGCGAACTGGCATGAGTTCCTGAGCGATCCCTATTATCACGGCTTCCTGTGGAAGACGGTCCGGGTCGCCACCATCACGGCTCTCGTCTGTGCCGTCATGGGCTATCCGGCGGCCTATTTCATCGCCATGACCCGCTTCCGGCACAAATGGCTGCTGCTGCTCCTGCTGATCGTGCCGTTCAGGATCAGCTTCACCATCCGGACCTACTCGTGGATTCACATTCTCGGCGAGCAGGGCGTCATCAACGTCACGCTCATGGAGCTCGGCCTCATCGACCAGCCGATCCGCATGCTCTACACCGAGGGCGCTGTCATCATGGGAATGGTCCACTTCCTGCTCCCCTATATGGTGCTCAACGTCTATGTCAGCCTCGAGGGCATCGACCGCAACCTGATCTCGGCCGCCCGCACGCTCGGCTGCACCGGCTGGCAGGCCTTCAAGGAGGTTTCCCTGCCGCTGTCGCTCCCCGGCCTGCTGGCCGGTCTCCTGCTCTGCTTCGTGCTCGCCGCCGGCAGCTACGTCACGCCGCAGATTCTCGGCTCCTCGCGCGATGCGCTGTTCGGCAATCTCGTCTTCGACACGATCATGTCGGAGCTCAACTGGCCGCTCGGGGCGACATTGTCGATCGTGCTTCTGGTGTTGCTCGGCATCGTTTCGGTGGTCTATAGCCGCTATATGGGCCTTTCCCAGATCTTCAAGGGACTGTCGCGATGACCGGCGAGGACACCGGCTGGGGCTGGCGGGGCGTTCAGCTGGCGACCATCCTGGTCTACATATTCATGTTCGCCCCCATTCTGGTGGTCGTCATCCTGTCCTTCAACGCCTCGCAATTCGGCGGTTTCCCCATGACGGGCCTGAGCCTGCGCTGGTACGACAAGCTCATGGGCAACGAGGCGGTGCTCAGGGCCTTCCACACCTCGATGTGGATCGCGCTCGTCACCTCTGTCGCCTGCACCGCGCTCGGTGTGATGGGGGCGCTGGCGCTGGTCCGCTACGAGTTCCCGGGCAAGACCGTGGTCAACACCCTGATCATCGCGCCGGCGCTGGTGCCCGAGACGGTGCTCGGCGTCGGGCTCCTGCTCCTCATCCGCTTCGCCCAGCAGCCCCGCTCCCTTCTCGTCCTGGTGCTCGGCCACATCCTGCTGGCGGTGCCCTATGTGGTGCTGGTGGTGCAGGCGCGCCTCATCGGCATCCGGCGGGTCTATGAGGAGGCGGCGCTGTCGCTCGGCGCCAACCGGCTGCAGACCTTCCGGGAGATCACGCTGCCACTGCTGATGCCGGCCATCGTCGCCAGCCTTCTGCTGGTCTTCACCATCTCCTTCGACAACATCACGGCGAGCATGTTCTGGCGCCCGCCGGGCGTCGAGACCATGCCGACCCAGATCCTGTCGATGCTCAAGATTTCGATCAGCCCGGAGATCAACGCCCTGGGCACTTTGATGATCATTGTCACTGTGGGGCTGCCGCTCCTGGGTGGCGGGCTGGCCCGCCTCCTCGGACGGGGCGCGCGTTGACCCGGTCAAGGGAGGAAGAAAAGAATGAAGCACATCACCGACAGGCGGCTCGCCGCCTTGCGCGAGCGCTATGGCAATGGCGATCTCGACCGGCGGACATTTCTCGGGCTCGCCGCGGCGCTCGCCGCCACCGCCGGCCTCGGGGCCCGCTGGATCGGCCCCGCTCTTGCCGCCGTCACCGAGGTCCGTTTCGACGGCTGGGGCGGCGTCGTCCAGGAGGCGATCGACAAATACGCCTTCCAGCCCTACACCAAGAAGAGCGGCGTCAAGGTGGTCCAAGGGACCTTCGGCGACGAGAGCGAGATCATCACCAAGGTGAAGACCGCCAATCCGGGCGACTTCCAGATCATCCACTCCTCCGGCGTCGAATATTACAAGCGCTACGCCGATGGCGGCTTCCTCACCGAGATCAACGAGGCGAACATTCCCAATCTCAAGCTCGTCATGCCGGCCATGATCGAGCCGTTCCGCAAGATCACCCCGAAGCTCTCCTGCGCGCCTTACGACTATGGCACCACCGGTATCGCCTACAACACCAAGGTGGTCTCGGAGGCCGAGGCCAAGGAGAAGGGCGCCAAGCTGCTCATCGATCCCAAATACAAGGACAAGATCGGTGGCTATGGCGACATGATCACCCGCGTCTGGTACGGCGCCCTGCAGTCCGACCAGAACCCGAACGACATCAAGGATATCGACGCGGTCTGGGCCAAGGTGCGCGAAAGCCGCGACCTCGCCAAGAAATACTGGGGATCCGGCGCCGAGCTCATGGACCTGCTCGCCAAGGGCGAGATCGTCGTCACCGACGCCTGGTCCGGCCGCATCGCGGCGCTGCAGCAGCAGGGCCACCCGATCGCCTATTTCGACCCACCGGGCAGCTATGCCTGGATGGAGGACATGCTGGTGCTCAAGGGCGCGCCGATGGCCGAATGCGAGCAGCTCATCAACTTCATGCTCGATCCCCAGACCTCGATCGCGGTCGCCGAAGGGCAGAACTATCCCCCTGCCCTCGACCCGAACAAGGTCGCGATGACCGAGAAGATCAAGAAGCTGCCGGCCTTCGATGCGACCGGCAGCATGAAGGCCCTGACATTCGCCGATCCCAACTACTGGGCGCCGGTGACCGATCAATGGACCAAGCAATGGGACAGGATCGCCAAGGGGGCATGAGAGGACGCAACGAGGGCCTCCCCTCCCCGATCCCGGGGAGGGGCTGTCCGATCGAGCCATGCAGCACCGGGCAGTGACCGAGTCGGCCGTCGCCCTGCGCGAGGTGACCTTGTCCTATGGCGACTATGTCGCCGTCGACCGGGTCAGCCTCGACTTTCCCAAGGGCGCCTTCGTGACGCTGCTCGGCCCTTCGGGCTGCGGCAAGACCACCATCCTGCGGTCGATCGCCGGCCTGGTGCAGCCGACCTCGGGCGACATCCATGTCGCCGGCCGCCGCATCAACGACATCCCGATCCACAAGCGCAATATCGGGCTGGTGTTTCAGAACTACGCGCTGTTCCCCCACAAGACGGTGTTCGACAACATCGCCTTCGGTCTCAAATACCGCAATGTCGAGCGTTCGGCTGCGGCCGCCAAGGTCAAGCGCGCGCTCGACATGGTGCGGCTCCCGGGCGTCGAGCGGAAGCTCCCGTCCGAGCTGTCGGGCGGCCAGCAGCAGCGCATCGCGCTCGCCAGAGCCATCGTCATCGAGCCCGATGTCCTGCTGCTGGACGAGCCGCTCTCCGCCCTTGACGCCAATCTCCGCGAGGAGATGCGCACCGAGCTCAAGATCATCCAGCGTGAGGTCGGCATCACCACCATCTTCGTCACCCACGACCAGGAGGAGGCGCTTGCCATGTCCGACCGGATCGTGGTGATGAACCACGGCAAGGTCGAGCAGACCGGCACGCCGGAGGCCGTCTACCGCGCACCTGCCTCGCGCTTCGTCGCGAGCTTTCTCGGCCAGTCGAATCTCCTGCCGGGCCGGGTCGCCGCGATCGACCGGGGCCTGGCCGTCGTCGCCATCGACCGCGGCCCCGAGCTCACCGTTCCGGCGCCGGACGGACTCGCCGAGGGCGCGGCCGTGACCGTGGTCGTCAGGGCCCAGCGGGTCCATGTCGGGCCGCCCGAGGCGGCGCAGCCGAACCGCCTCCCCGGCACCATCGCCACCACCTCCTTCCTGGGCGGCACCGCCTCCTACCTGATCGACATCGCTGGCCTGACGATGCTCGCCAACACGATGATCGACGACAAGGTGTGGCGCGAAGGCGACCGGGTGAGCGTCACGGTGATGCCGGCAGACTGCGTGCTGCTCGACGAGAAAGGATACCGCATCGCATGAGA
>JBEVJH010000189.1:0-5003 GCA_040510355.1 Aestuariivirgaceae bacterium | reverse complement strand
GATCGGGCACGAAGTCGATGACGAGATGGGCGAAGTCGGGCTGGCCGGTCATCGGGCAGAGGGAGGTGAACTCCGGCACGGCGAAGCGGACGAGATAGGGCGTTCCCCGGTTGCCGTTCGCCACCCGCTCGAGGACCGCCTCGTCGGGCGAAGCGGGAATCCGCGACTCGGCGCCAAGCTGGGTCAGGTGGGATGTGTCGGTCTTGATCATGGTGAGGCAGTAGGCAGATAGGCAATCGGCAGGGCTCTTTACTACTGCCCAATGCCTATTGCCTACTGCCTTTTACACCTTCTGTCGCGCAGCGTGCAGGCCTCATGACAGTTCGCGTCGCAGAGCGATCAGGGCGATGCCGGTCCGGTGGACCTGGAGCAGGCTGATCTCGATAATGCGGCCGTCGGCGAGGTCGACCTGGACACGGCGGGCAAGCTGCGCGGTCCTCAGCACATCGTAAGGGGCGCTGAGAAAGCCGTAAGCCTGCGGATTGTCGCCTTCCTCCACGTCGATGGCACAGGCGGCGCCCTCGACCCTGCGGCCGTCGGCGATCAGCACGCATTTGCCAGCGATCGGATTCACCCGGCGGCCTTCCCTGCAGCACCCCGCGGCCTCCCAACTCCGCCTGACGGCGGAGGGTTCCCGGCGGCTGGACGACAGCGGGTTTCCTGCTTATGTGAGGCGACAGCAATCGGGAGGAGCTCATGACGCTTTGCAGAGTGGCCGTCATCGCGGCCGTGATGGGCCTTGGCGCCGCATCCCATGTCGCGGCACAGGAGGCGCTCGAGAGCCAGATCCTGGCGGCGCTCGACCAGGCTTTCGGCCTGCATCAGGGCTTTCGCCCCAATCACGCCAAGGGCGTGGTGGTCGAGGGCCGCTTCACGGCAACGCCCGAGGCCAAGGCGCTCAGCAAGGCCAAGCTGTTCGACGGCGGCCCGACGCCGGTCACCGGCCGCTTCTCCGACTCGACCGGCATCCCCGACCTGCCCGACGGCTCGCCCTTCGCCAATCCCCATGGCATGGCGGTCAAGTTCAAGCAGGCGGACGGGGTCGAATCCGACATGGTGCTGGTGTCGCTCAAGACCTTCCCGGTGGCGACGGGCGAGGATTTCCGCGACATGTTCATGGCGATCGCCAAGAGCCCGCCGGATGCGGCGAAGCCGACCGCGTTCGACCAGTTCCTCGCCGCCCATCCGGCGGCACCGCCGGCGTTCGCCAGCGCCGCCACGCCTGACAGCTTCGCCGACGAGGAATATCGCAGCCTGAGCGCCTTCATGCTGGTCAATGCGGACGGCAAGCGGCAGCCGGTGCGATTCATCATGGCGCCCGAGAAGCTCGTCCATCTCGACCCGGCCGATGCGGCGAAGCGCAATCGCAACTTCCTGTTCACCGATCTCGCGGAGCGGCTCAAGGCCGGCCCGGTGACATTCCATCTCAAGGCCCAGCTGGCGCAGCCGGGCGACCCGACCAATGACGCAACCAAAGGCTGGCCGGCGGAGCGCCAGGTGGTCGAGCTCGGGACGCTGACGCTCGACAAGATCGTGCCGGACAGCGCAGCGGCGGAGAAGGCCCTGCTGTTCCTGCCCGGACAGCTCGCCGACGGTATCGAGACATCCGACGATCCGCTGACGGCGATCCGGGATTCGACCTATGCGGCGTCGTTCGCTCGGCGGTCGCCGTAGGCGAGGCAGATAGGCAGTAGGCAATAGGCCGTGAGCGGTGCCGTTGCCTACTGCCTACTGCCTACTGCCTCAAACTTTGGTGAACACCAGCTGGCAGCGGCCGTAGGTCTGCGAGTTGTAGGCGCCGCGCGCGACCATGCCGCCGCCCCTGACGGTGAGCAGCGCATTGATGCGGGCGCTCTTGCCGAAGGCGTTGAGGATGAAGGAGGCGCTGCGGCCGCTCAGCCTGCCGGCGGCGATCGTCCCGCTGTCATAGAAGCTGGTGTTGCCGAGCCGCCCCGAGAAGCGGCTGGCGCTGTGCTGGGAGATGAAGGCGGCGCCGCGATATTGGCCGCGCGGGCAAAGGGCGCGCCAGGCCCAGCGGCCGGTCAGCGATGCGCCCTGCTCCTTGCGCGAGGCTGCCGCGGCCGTATCCGGCCCAATGATGATGGCGGCGAGCGCGACCATCGCGATCACCAAGAAAATCTGCCGCCAAATAATGGTTGAAATGCGCATGTCGTGACCTCAGCCGATGGATCGACGAGCACCCCCGCTCGTTCAGCCATCGTAGCAAATTCCTGACCTTCGGTCACCGGCAGCAGCGTTACAGGCTTAACGACATCGGCAAGGAGTCGCCTCAGCGGTCCTTCCACTTGATGGAGCAGCCAATCGAAGGGAGCTGCTCGGCCGGAGGCTCTTCGCCGCGGGCAATCTGGCGCATCGCCTCGACGAGCTCGCGGCGGGCGCCCGGCGGCGGCGGGGTGGTGCGCCCCTCATCGAGACGGCCGCGATATTTCAGCAGGCGGGCCTTGTCGAAGCCGAAGAAATCCGGCGTGCAGACGGCGTCATAGGCGCGCGCTGCCGTCTGATCCTCGTCATAGAGATAGGGGAAGGGGAAGCCGTGGGTGCGGGCGAAGTGCTTCATATTGTCGAAGGAATCTTCCGGATAGGCCGCGGCATCGTTGGAGCAGATGGCGGCAAAGCCGATCCCCTCGGCCATCAGCGCCTTGGCGTCGGCGACCATCCGGCCGATCACCGCTTTGACATAGGGACAGTGATTGCAGATGAAGACGACGACGGTGCCGTTGGGGCCGGCAATGTCGTTCAGCGCATAGGTCTTGCCATCGGTCGCCTTCAGGCGGAAGTCGGGGGCCGGAGAATCGAATTCGGTGGAGGAGGCAGAGACGGCCATGGGGGAGTTCCTCTGATCGGGATATTTTAGATGAGCGAGTAGCGAATAGCGAATAGCGAATAGCGGGATCGAGCTCGGGCCCAACTATTCGCTATTCGCTAACCAAGCTTCTCCCGCCAGCCGAGACCTGCCTCGGTCAGTCCGCGGGGCTTGTACTCGGCGCCGACCCAGCCGTCATAGCCGAGGCGGTCGAGGTGCTGGAGAATATGGGCATAGTCGATCTCGCCCTCGTCCGGCTCGGCGCGGCTCGGCACGGCGGCGATCTGGACATGGCCGATGATCGGCAGCAACGTCTCGAGCCGGCGCGTCAGGTCGCCCTCGGTGATCTGCAGGTGGTAGCAGTCGAACATCAGCTTGATGTCGGCGCGGCCGGTGCGCTCGATGATGGCGGCGGCCTCCTCGCTGCGGGACAGCGCATAACCCGGCGCATCGCGATGGTTGATCGGCTCGATCAGGAGCGTGATGCCGGTGCCTCGCGCCTTGTCGGCGGCGATCCGCAGATTGTCGACGAACACGCCCCAGGCGGCATCGCCCTTCTGGGCCTTGCCGGCCATGCAGTGGATGGCGGTGGCGCCGATCCGCCTGGCATAGTCGAGCGAGAGATCGAAGCCCGCCTGGAACTCGGCCTCGCGACCGGGCACGGCGCCGAGGCCGAAATCGGCGCTGCCGCCGCGCGGCGTATTGATCCCGAGCATGGCGAGGCCGTGCGCCGCAATCGCGTCGCGGACCGGCTCGGGCGGGACATCGTATGGCCAATGCATCTCGATCGCCGCAAAGCCGTGAGCAGCGGCAGCCTGGATGCGCTCGATGAGAGGCCGGTCTGAGAAAAGGAAGCCGATATTGGCCGAGAGCTTCATGGGTCTGCCTACTGCCTTCTCACACCAGCCGCGCATGGACCCGGCCGAGCTCGCCGAAATCGGCGATGAGCTGGTCGGCCGGCCTGACCGGCACGGGCACCACGCAGGTGCCGGTCGAGACGATGTCGCCATTGCGCAGGCCGCCGGCAAACTCCGCCACCTCATTGGCGAGCCAGGTCAGGGCAAGGCGCGGGTCGCCGAGCACGTTGGCACCCGTTCCCTGGGCGACCGGCCTGCCGTTCTTGTAGACGGTGGCGGCATGGGCGGCGAGGTCGATGTCGCGCCAGCGGTCGGGGGCGGCATCGCCGATGAAGAACCAGCCGGCGCAGGCGGCATCGACGATGAGCTGCTCGGCGCCGACGGCGGTGAAGTCGCGAAAGCGCGAGTCGGGAACCTCGATGGTCGGATGGAGGGTGGCGACGGCGGCGAGCACCTCGTCGACCGTGTAGGGACGATCGCGCTTCGGCAGGTCGCGCCCCATGCGGAAGGCGAACTCGGCCTCGGCCACCATCATGACATTGTTGGCGAGCGGGCCGGCCATGCCGTCGGGCAGCACCTTGGTCTCGAGCAGCCGGCCGGCCAGCGGGCCGGCGACATTGATGTGCTTCTGGCCGGCGGCGCTGGTGGCAGCGATCTTCCAGCCGACGACCAGCTGGCCGGAGGCGCGCGGCAGACCCGCTTGCGCCGCATAGGCGTGGGCCCGGTCCTTCGGGCGAAGCGGCGGCGGCAGGCTGTCGAGCTTGCGGCCGGCGCACCAGGCATCCCAGATCATCGCTGCGGCATCGGCCTCGTTGGCCTCAGTCATCTCGATCTACTTCCCTTCCAAAGGCAGTAGGCATTAGGCAATAGGCAGTAAGTGGAGATCTTCTACTGCCTACTGCCTATTGGCTACTGCCTAAATCAAGCCCGAAGGCCTCGACCAGCTCGTCGATCTCGGCCGGCGACAACAGGCGCGGATTCAACCCGCGCAACAACAGGACGAGCCGGGCCGTCTCCTCCAGCTCCTCGACGGCGTAGACGGCGCTTTCGAGGCTCCGGCCGGCGACCACCGGGCCGTGATTGGCAAGAAGCACGCAAGCATGGCGGCCGGCAAGTGCGCGAATGGCCTCGGCCACCGCCGGGTCGCCGGGCCGGAAATAGGGGACGAGCGCCAGCCGGCCGACCCGCATCAGCGAATAGGCGGTGATCGGCGGCAGCACGTTGCCGGGATCGGCGGCGGGAAGAGTCGACAGCGCAACCGCATGGGTCGAATGGAGATGGACCACCGCGGCGGCCTCGCCGCGGGTGTCGTAGAGCGCGGC
>JBEVJH010000188.1:0-4637 GCA_040510355.1 Aestuariivirgaceae bacterium | reverse complement strand
TGCCCGACCACTTACCGAACAAGATCGTCTCGCCGACTTTGACATCGATTGGAATAAGCTTGCCGCTTTCGTCACGGCCGCCCGGGCCAACGGCAATGACCTCGCCTTGCATCGGTTTTTCCTGGGCGGTATCGGGAATGATGATGCCGCCCTTGGTCTTGGTGTCCTCCTCGACTCGACGCACCACCACGCGGTCATGCAATGGACGAAACTTCATAGATGTCTCCTTGATTTTGATTTCGACGGGCCTAATCAAAATTGCGCATGCGCAACTCGCCTATCGAGCCCGTTCGAACGGTCCTTAGCACTCTTCCCCTTAGAGTGCTAGCGCGTCGTTGTGCCAGCATGAGCCAGGGTGTCGAGAGCAGGTCTGAACCGGTGCTAGTGAACTGCATGGGGAGCGAAGCTGAACATGATTTAGAACACCGCAGTACCGTTCCTGCGACGATCCATGTGGTTTCGAGAGTGAGTGCAACGCGACGACGAAATTGTGTAGAGCAGTGTATAAGTTTTTATGAGGTAGACTGGGAAATAGCGAGAGCCGTTTAAGTAGCTGTATTTAATCGGAAATTTTGGTGACCCCGGCGCGATTCGAACGCACGACACCCAGATTAGGAATCTGGTGCTCTATCCTGCTGAGCTACGGGGCCGTCTGTCGGCTGCTTATGACCCGACCGCTTTATAGCTGCTCGCCGGTCGAGGCGGAAGTGGTGCGGGGGCGCTCGGCGATATCGGCGATACGCCCATCGGTGAGGCGGACGAGGTCGTCGGGCGTCAGCCTGAACACCGCATTGGGGGTGCCGGCGGCGGCCCACAGGAAGGCAAATTGCCGGAGGTCGCGGTCGATGACCACCAGCGGCTCGGTGGCATGGCCGACCGGCGGCACGCCGCCAATGACGAAGCCAGTCGAAGCGCGGACAAACGCCGCATCGGCTCGGCCGATCTCCTGGCCGAGGAGGTCGCGCAGCTTCGCCTCGTCCACCCGATTGACGCCCGACGCGACGACGAGCACGGGCCGGCCATCGGCAGCCTTGAAAATCAACGATTTGGCGATCTCGGCGACGGTGCAGCCAAGCGCCATCGCGGCATCCTTAGATGTTCGCGTGCTCGCCTCGAACTCCACCACGGTGAAGCCGGGCCCGAGCACGGCCTGGACGGCTAGGGCGCTCGGCGCGGTGGCGGGCCTCAGGCGGCGCGCTCCGCGGCGCTCTCCTCGCTCTTGTCGCCGCGGCGGGAGAACTTCTCCAGCACACCCTCGATCTCGGTCACGGCGGTCGCCTCCTCGATGCGCCGCACCGCCGAGATCTCGCGTGCCATGCGGTCGAGCGCCGCCTCATAGAGCTGGCGCTCGGAATAGGACTGCTCGGGCTGGCGCTCGGAACGAAACAGGTCGCGCACCACCTCGGCAACGGCAATCAGGTCGCCGGAATTGATCTTGGCCTCATATTCCTGGGCCCGCCTCGACCACATGGTCCGCTTGATGCGGGCGCGGCCCTTCAGGACCTTCATGGCCTCTTCGATCAACGGCTTGTCGGCGAGCTTGCGCATGCCCACCGATTCGCATTTGGAGGTCGGGACGCGCAGCCGCATCTTCTCCTTGTCGAAATCGATGACATACAGCTCAAGCTTGAGGCCGGCGATCTCCTGCTCCTCGATGCTGACAATCTTGCCAACGCCATGGGCCGGGTACACCACATACTCATTGGCCTTGAATTTCAGCTTTTTCGCCGCAGTCTTCTTTGGACTCGCCATTGCCATGCTCCAATCTCAAAATCCGACAACCCCGTTCGGGCCACGGCCACGAAGGGTGATCCTTCCGCGCGTCTTGCCTATAGAAGTTGCAAAGGCGAAAAAATATCCGAGCTCAGAGGCTCGGCTTCGGTTGTCCGGACAGGTTTTTCAACATCCAGAGCGATATAACACGAATTCACCCTTTTTTAAAGGGGCTTACCGGAAACAGAACGCCGCAGCAGCGCGCTCGGATCAGCACAGTGAAGTGCTGGTTAACGAGCTGCACCACTCCAGAATTCGACAAGCAAGCCGCCGATCAATCGCCCTCACCTGGCTCAGGCGAGAAGTATTTGTCGAATTTGTCAGGCTGGTCTTCAAAGGATTTGGCGTCGGCTGGCGGGGGCTTCTTCTGCGTAATATTCGGCCAGACACCCGCATACTCGGCATTAACTTCGAGCCACTTCTCGAGCCCGGGTTCGGTATCGGGCTTGATCGCGTCGATCGGACATTCCGGCTCGCAGACCCCGCAATCGATGCATTCGTCGGGGTGAATCACCAGCATGTTCTCGCCCTCGTAGAAGCAGTCCACCGGGCAGACCTCGACGCAGTCCATGTATTTGCACTTGATGCAGTTGTCGGTCACGACATAGGTCATGGCGAAACGCAGCCCCTGAAAGCGGTGATTCGGCGGGCTTTGTGAACCGTCAGCGAGCAGTTAGCAAGAGTCTCGTGGCCGGGCAGGCGTGCCGGCCGACAAGTCCTCATAGAGCTCGCGCGCTTCGGCAGGCGGACCGCGGCGCCTGCCCTCGCCCATCACCTTAAGCACGCGAACCCGGTCATGCACCGCAACCGTGACGACATCGCCGGGCGCAATGCCGGTGCTTGGTCGCACGACCTTGATGCGGTTGATGCGAACGGCACCATGCTCGACCAGCGACTGCGCCAGGCTGCGCGATTTGACGATCCGGGCGAACCAGAGCCATTTGTCGATGCGCTGACTGCGCTCTGCCACCATCACTTCTTGGTCTGGGCGAGCTTCTCGCGCAGGGCGCCGAGCACGGCGAAGGGCCCATCGGCAATACGCTGCTCGTCGCGCGGAGCAGTCTGATAGCGCTTCGGCCGCTCATCCGCGCCGTCCTCGCGGCGACGCTTGCCGTCCTCCTCGCCGCGGCGCGGCCGGCGCTTGTGGCGCTCGGGACGCGGCGGCCGTTTCGCTTCCGTCGCCTCGGTCGTGCTGGCGGTGGTTTGCTCGGCCGCCGGCGCCTCAGGCGGAGCAGCGACGGTCGGCTGGTCCTTGGGCGCACGCCGCGGCGGCCGGCGTTTGGCGGTGCTTGGCCGCGCCTTGCGGCGGCGGAAGGGACCGGTGTCGCGCGGCCACCAGACCTCGAGCAAGAGCGCCGGGACCTCGGGACCGCCCGGATCGGGCGGCGTGACCTCGGGCACATCCGGCCCAGGGGGATCGATGTCCGGGCCGGAAGGTTCCGACGGCGGCTCTTCGGGCTGGAAATGCGCCGGGGTCGGGTCGACCGGGGTCGGGTCGACCGGAGTCGGGTCGCCCGGAGTCGGGTCGACGGGAGTCGGGTCGACGGGAGCCGGGTCGCTGGCAAGGTCAGGCTCGGGAATACCGGGAGGGGAGGGGGGCGGCGCCGGATCGGGAGAGTCGGGCTGAGGCGGCGGATCGGCGGTCGCGGCCTCCGGAGTCGCGCTTGCGACGATTTGCCGTTTCTCGCTGCGAAAGCCCAGGGAACGCAGAATACCGGCGAACTCCTCGCCGGAGCAGCCGACGAGCGACATCATGTCGGGAACGATGATGAAGCCGCCACCCTCGATCGAGCCCGGCGGACGTGGCTCAGTCGGAAAGCGGGGGCGCCAGAACACCCGGTCCCGGATGGTGTCGGCCAGCCGCTCGAGCATGTCGATGCGCACGCAGCGCTCGCCGCAAATGCGGAAGCCGGCCATGCGGTAAAAGCCGCGTGGCGTCGAACGGTCGAAAGAAACCGATGTCAGGCCCTGGCCGGGAATCGATGGCAGGTTCTCGATGGCGATCTTTCCGTCACGCTCGAGCCCGAGGCCCCAGAGGAGCAGGCGGAGCGCGGTGGCGGCCGGCTTGAGCAGGAGCGGGATGAAAATGTGAAAGGCGCCAAAGCGCACGCCATGGCGGCGCAGCGCGGCCCGGCCGTCCTGCGACAGCGCCTTGACGTCGTCGGCTACCTCCTCGCGCGCGACCACTCCCATGTTCTCGACCAGCCGGAAGGCCAGGCCACGCTCGATGCCGTTCAGCTCCTCGGCCGCCTCGAGCTTGAGCAGCGGCTCGAGGACGCTGCCGATATGACGCGACAGGAACTTCTCGATGCGGAACACCACCCCGTCGCGCTCACTGGCGGCGAGAGCCTCATCGGCGAGAATCTGGATCTTGGGCTTAAGCGGGCCGACACCGGCGACGAGCTTCGCCACGGGTGCACCATGCCAGATGACATTGCCGTCGCGGGTCAGGCTGAAATCGGGATCGGGAGCGGCAGCGAGCGCCTGGGCGCGGCCGAGAAGCTCGCGGCTGACGGCCTGGAGCGATGCCGACTTCAGGGCCTTGCCGGATGCGGCGTCGCCTTCTGGAAGGAAGCGGAAACCGAGGAGGCGGCCGACGAACTCGCCCTCGACATAGACACCGCCATCTTCCTCGACGCTCGACATCACATCTTCCTTCTGGCGCAGACGGCGCATCAATACGCTCGTGCGGCGATCGATAAAACGCTGAGTGAGCCGTTCATGCAAGGCATCAGAGAGGCGATCCTCGATGGCGCGGGCCCGCTCTTGCCAATGGAGCGGATCGGCAAGCCAGTCGCGATTGGCAATGAAGGTCCAGGTTCGGATATGGGCAATGCGTGTCGCCAGCGTGTCGATGTCACCTT
>JBEVJH010000187.1:0-18144 GCA_040510355.1 Aestuariivirgaceae bacterium | reverse complement strand
CTCTGTCGGCGCCGCTCGACACCATCGTGTTCCAGCACATGATCGGGATCCTCACCCCGGCCGCCTTCTCGATGGAGACCGCCTCCAAGATGCTCGGCGCCGTCGCGGTGTGGCTGGTGCTCCGGCGGCGGATTCGCCGGCTCGCTCTGGGCGGTGCAAGCTGACCATAGCGAATAGCGAATAGCGAATAGAGGGGGCCGAGCGCGGTCCAACTATTCGCTACTCACTATTCGCTATTCGCTCCCTCACATCGTCGCCGTGTCGCCTGCCTGGCGCGGGCGGCCGAGCCTTCCTTCGCGATAAGAGATGTAGATCGCCGAGGCGATGAGGATGGCGACGCCGAGGATCGTCCATCCGTCGGGGAGATCGCCGAACACCAGATAGCCGATCACCGCCGCCGAGACCATCTCGGTATAGGCAAGCGGGGCCAGCGTCGGAGCGCTCGCATAGTCATAGGCGCGCACCATCGCGTAATGACCGACCGCCGCCACCGCCCCCAACGCCGCCAGGAGCCCCCAATTCTCCAGCCCCGGCGGCTGCCACACCACCGGCAGCGCGAAGCTCGCCAGGATGGCGCCGATCAGGGTCGTCTGGAAATTGTTGACGAGCGCATCCATCGCGCCGGCGATCTTGCGGGTCAGCAGCATGTAGAGCGCCATCGACAGGCCGGAGGCCAGCGCCCACAGCGTCCCGACATTCGCCCCGTGAAATCCCGGCCGGATGATGATCAGTGTACCAATGAAGCCGACCACCACCGCGCTCCAGCGGCGCACCCCGACCTGCTCGCCGAGCACCAGCGGCGACAGCGCGGTCACCACCAGCGGCATGATGAAGAAGATGGCGAGCGTGTCGGCGATCGGCAGATAGCGCAGGCCCGAGAAGAACGACATTGTCGAGAACACCATGAGCACGCTGCGCGCCACCTGGATCGCCGGCCGCTGCAGCGTGAACGCGCTCGTGACGTCATGGCGGATCAGCACCGCCGGCAGGGTGAACAGCGTCGAGAACACCATCCGGCCCCAGACGATCAGGAGGATCGGCAGGAGCTGGCCGAGATGCTTGCCGATGGCGTCCATGATCGGCAGGATCGCCATGGCGAACAGCATCAGCGAGATGCCCGCCGATGCCCGCGAGGATGCCGCATCGCGACCGGCAAGCGGCGCGCTGACCATCGGCGCTTCAGCCCTTCAGCCGCGCATTGTTCGGATCATAAGCCGGCTCCGGGATGATCCGCGCCGCATGGCGCACCCCGTAGAGCTCGACGGCGAACTGGCCCGCGCCCGACGCCAGTGCCGGCTCGACATAGGCGAAGGCCAGCGACTTGCCGACCGCATGGCCGAAGGCGCCGCCGGTGGTGATGCCGACGAGGCGGCCGTCAAGATAGATCGGCTCGTTGCCTCGGCAGTCGGAGTCGGTGGCATCGACCTCGAGATAGACGAGCCGGATGCGCGGACCCTCCTGCTTCGATTTCAGCGTGGCGGCCTTGCCGATGAAGTCCTTGCGAAGATCGACGAAGCGCTCCATCGCCCCTTCGATCATCGTGACCTCGTTGGTGAGCTCGCCGCCCCAGGCGCGATAGGCCTTCTCCATGCGCAGCGAGTTCATCGCATAGGTGCCGAACAGCCTGATGCCGTGGCGCTCGCCCTCGCGCATCAGCGCATCGAAAACTGTCGGCATCGCCGCCATCGGGCAATGGAGCTCGAAGCCAAGCTCGCCGACATAGTTGATGCGCAGCGCCCGCACGTCCTCGACGCCGGCAACCGTGATGATCCGGCCGGTGAGCCACGGGAACGCCTCATTGGCGAGATCGACCTCGGTCAGCGAAGCGAGCACCTCGCGCGAGCGCGGCCCGGCGAGGATCAGCGTGCCATAGGCCTCGGTGACATTGGCGAGCGTCGTGCCGCCATCGGCCGGCAGGCCGCGCCGCAGCAGGTCCTCGTCCTGCAGCTCGGCGGTGGCGGCCGACAGCAGAAAATAATGTTCGGGAGCAAGCCGCGAGACGGTGAGCTCGCTTTCGATGAAGCCGGCCTCGGTCAGCATGTGGGTGAGCACGATCCCGCCGTCGCGGCTCGGGATGCGGTTGGCGCAGAGCCGCGACAGGGCCGCATGGGCGCCCGCTCCCTTGATCTCGTATTTGGCGAAGCTCGACAGGTCCATGAGCCCGACCGCGTTGCGCACCGCCAGGCACTCCTCGCGCACCGCCTTGAACCAGTTGCTGCGGCGGAACGAGTAGCGCTCGCCCTCGCCGCTCCTGTCGTACCAGCGCGGCCGCTCCCAACCCATGACCTGCTGATATTGCGCGCCGGCCGCGCCGAGCCGCTCATGGAGGCTCGACTTGCGCACCGGCCGCCCCGCCTCATGCTGCTCGCCGGGCCGGTAGCAATAATACATGTGGTGATAGTCCTCGATGGCGGTGACCGCCGCATAGTCGCCGGCCGCCCATGCACCGAACCGCCGCGGATCAAACTCGCGCATGTTGATCTCGGCCTGGCCGTGCACCATCCACTGGGCGAGATATTTGCCGGCGCCGGCGCCCTGGCAGATGCCGATCGAGGCGCCGTTGGCCATCCAGTAGCCGGGCGCCCCATGCGCCGGGCCGAGCAGGAAATTGGAATCCGGCGTGTGGGTGATGGCGCCCGAGATCACCGATTTGACGCCGGCGCGGTTGAACAGCGGCAGCCGCTCGCCGGCCTTCTCGAGCCAGGGCATCAGCCGCTCGAGCTCGGGCGGTACCAGCTCCGATTCGAAATCCCAGGCGGGCGGGCCGCCGTCGAAGCACAGATGGCCCCCCGCGGTCTCATAGGGGCCGACCAGCACACCATTGGTCTCCTCGCGGATATAGCAGTGCGAGGACGGATCGCGCAGCACCGGCAGCTCCTTGTCGAGGTCGATGAGCTCCTGCAGCGGCTCGGTGATCACATAGTGGTGGAGGACGTTGGCGATCGGCACGGTGTGGCCGGTCCAGGCGCCCACCACATCGGCATAGGAGCCCGCGGCATTGACCACATGCTCGCAGCGGATGTTGCCGCGCTCGGTGACGACCTCCCATTCGCCCGACGGCAGCCGGCGGATGTCGGTGGCGCGGCAGCGGCGGTAGATGGCGGCGCCGCCCTGGCGGGCTCCGGCTGCCATCGCATTGGTGATGTCGGCCGGCGCGACATGGCCGTCGGTGAAGGTGACGTAGGCCGCCTTGACGCCATGCGTCTCGACCAGCGGATGATAGGTCTTGATCTCGTTGGGCCCGACGATCGCCGCCTCGTAGCCGGCGAGCCGCGACAGGCCATGGACATATTGGAACCAGTCGACCTCGTCGTCGCTGAAGGCAAGCCGGACGCCGCCGCAACCGTGCCATGACACCGCCACCCCGGTCAGCGCCTCGAGCCGCGGATAGAGCTCGGTGCCGTAGACATGCATCTTGGTGAGGTTGAGCGAGCCGTTGAAATGCGGGCACTGGCCGGCAGCGTGCCAGGTCGACCCCGAGGTCAGCTCGCCCTTCTCGACCAGCACGACGTCGCTCCAGCCCTCCTCGACCAGATGGTAGAGCAGCCCGACGCCCATGATGCCGCCGCCGACTATGACCACGCGTGCCTGCGATTTCATCTCGATGCTCCAATTGTGAGGCAGTAGGCATTGGGCAGTAGGCAGTGGTCCGAGATCTTCCCGACTGCCTAATGCCTACTGCCTACCCTATTCACTCTTCCGGCTCCACCGCCCCTGCTCGTCCTCGCGCCAATAGATGGGCTGCTGCCCGAGCGACACCGTGCGGCGCCATTCGGCACGCGCCGCCTCGAGCGCCGCCTCGTCGCGGGCATCGAACAGATAGATGATCCGCGCGAGCCGCTCGTCGACGACGATCGGCACGCCGTCGAGATAGATCCTGAGCCGAGCGCCATTGGGCGAATCCGGGCCGGCGGTGATCCACACCGGCTGGCGGTCGGCATGGCCGTCGCGCACCGTGCCATGCGGCAGGAACGAATCGTCGCTGAAGGTCCACAGCTCGTTCGACAGCCACTCCACCCGCTCGTCGCTGCCCGCCTGCACGACCACGCGCCAATCGCGCTCCAGCGCCTTCTTCAGGAGCGTCGGCAGCACCCGCTGCAGCGGCTGGCATTCCAAATGATAGAAATGGACCTCTCCCATGCCCTCTCTTGCTGCCCGAAAAACCAGTGGTCAAGTGCCGCTTCGGCGTTGCAGCCGCGAGCGCGGCGGATAGACTCCCAGCGCATAAGGGCTTGGGGAGGCTCTCCTGATGGGGTCACGGGCGGCGCGGTTGGCCGCGCTCATAGTGCTGTTGTCACAGTTTGGCGGTCCCACGGCTGGCGCCACGGGCCTGTGCGACTGCTGCGGCAATGGGCCGGCGCTGACTTTGGATTGCCGGTCGGCTTGCGCCGCCGCAAGGGAAGAGATTCCCATGTGCCGGCCGGCGGTGATCTATGGCGGGAATGCCGGCAGGCCGCCGGGGGACAACGCCCTGGCCGTGGACTCGCTCAAATTCCTCAGCATGGGGCACCCGGACCGCCCGGCGCTCGAGCGCTTCCGGCAATGGATCGAGCTGTGGCGCGGCCGCGCCGAGGGCAAGCTCCAGCAGGCGCTCGCCCGCAGCGAGCGGGGCGATGGCAGAGACGCCGATTTTGCCAGTGCCGAGGCCGAGCGCGACCAGGTGCTGGTGAACTACCACCACGGCATGCGCCGATATCTCGAGATGGTGCGGGCCGGCGGCCCCGAACAGCTCGAAATGGCGCTCGCCGCGCCTCTGTCGGCCAGGTCAGCGGTGCGCCTCATGCCGCGCGAGGCCGCGCCGCGCCGCGAGGCGATCCGCAGTCAACGCGCCGCCCGCCAGAAGGCCGTCGCGGAGAAGGACGTTCAGCAAAAGGCGCTCCGTGTCGCCGTCACGACCGCCAGGGTCTGCACCGGAAACTGGGTCAACGCCGCCTGCGCGGTGCCGTAAAGCGAGGCAGTAGGCAATTGGCATTAGGCCGTGAGCGGTGCACTTCCCTACTGCCGACTGCCTACTGCCGACTGCCGCCCTCGTAGTGATCGGCAACCAGCCGGTTGAGGAGCCGCACTCCCCAGCCGCCGCCCCATGCCTGGTTGATGGCGTTCTTCGTCGAATCCATGCCGACCCCGGCAATGTCGAGATGGGCCCAGGGCAGGCTGTTGACGAAGCGCTGCAGGAACTGGGCGGCGGTGATCGAGCCGGCATTGCGGCCGCCGATGTTCTTCATGTCGGCGATGTCGCTGTCGATCAGCTTGTCATATTCCGGGGCGAGCGGCAGGCGCCACACCTTCTCGCCGGTCTCGATCCCGGCCTCGATCACCCGCTCGGCAAGCTCGTCGTTGTTGCAGAACAGGCCGGCATGCTCCTTGCCGAGAGCGACCAGGATCGCCCCGGTCAGCGTGGCGAGATCGAGCATGAATTTCGGCTTGAACCGGTCCTGGCAGTACCACAGCGCGTCGGCGAGCACGAGGCGCCCTTCGGCATCGGTGTTGAGCACCGCAATGGTCTGGCCCGACAGGGATTTCACGATGTCGCCCGGCCGCTGGGCGGTGCCGGACGGCATGTTCTCGACCAGCCCGATGATGCCGACCACATTGGCCTTCGCCTTGCGCAGCGCCAGCGCCTTCATCAGGCCGACGACGCAGGCCGCACCCGCCATGTCGCCCTTCATGTCCTCCATGCCGGCGGCCGGCTTGATCGAGATGCCGCCGGTGTCGAAGGTCACGCCCTTGCCGATGAAGGCCACCGGCGGATCGCCGTCCCTGCCGCCGTTCCACCGCATGACCACCAGCCGCGCCTGGAGGACCGATCCCTGCGCCACCCCCAGCAGCGCCCGCATGCCGATCTTCTTCATCTCCTTGGGGGTGAGGACCTCGACCTCGACCCCGGATTCCCGCAAGCCTTCGGCGCGAATGGCGAACTCCTCGGGCGTGAGGATGTTGGCCGGCTCGTTCACCAGGTCGCGCGCCAGCAGCACGCCGTCAGCCACCGCCTCGAGCGGCACGAAGGCTTTCTTGGCGGCCGCCGGCTGATCGACCAGCACGCTCGCCCGCTCGAGCTTGGGCCGGTCATTGGCCTTAGGCGATTTGTATTTGAGAAAGCTGTAGGCGCGCAGCTTCACGCCCGATGCGAGGAGCGCCGCGACATCGGACTCCGGTAGCGCCGATTCCCCCGCGATGGCAGCGGCAAGCGTCGCCTCCTTCACCTTCCAGCCGAGCAGCACTCCGCCGATCGTCCCGCCCATGAGCTCGACATCGCGGGCCTTGAGCGACGCGGGATTGCCGACGCCGAGCAGCAGCAGCCGGTCGGGGCCGGCTCCTTCGGGAAGCACCAGGTCAAGCGTCTGGTCCTTCTTGCCCTCGAAGGAAGCCTTGCCCATCGCCCGCCGCAGCAGGCCCTTGGTGGCGCCGTCGAGAGTCTCGGCGAGGGGCGACAGCGCCCCGCCTTCTGCAACCAGAAGGACGAGCGCGCCGGATTTCGGCATCGCGGGGGATGCAAAACGGATTTTCATGCGACAGTTCCCGGGAATAATCCGCCGTCACGCTCACTTATCAGTAGCAATGCCAGCCCGGCAATCCCGCTTCATTGCCATGACCCTGGGGATCGGTTTAGTGTTTTTCAAGCGATTGATTCCGGCGGCGAAAATCGCCGGCCGGGTGGTGCGCGAATGTACTTCTCACCTGGGGTGGGGACAGTGTAATAATGTGGAAGAATCCGTGATCCTGCCAATAGGGGGGCGGGGATCGCGGTGGGGACCGTAGTAGGGATCCGGGGATCGTGAAGCTGGTGGCTTTCACCAAACTGCACGACAGGTGGGCTTTGCCTTTCCTGACCGCTATCCTATTGATATTGCTCGCAATTTCCGCCCCCTCCCCGGCACAGGCAGGCAAGGCCGACCGGACCACGACGGCCCCGAAATCGACCCAGAAGGACGGCCTGGACTTCCCGCTCCCCAATTTGAAGAAACCGGCCGAGGGATCGCCGGTCAATGTCGAGTCGGAGCACCTGACCTACGATCCGGACACCCAGATCGCGATCGCCACCGGCAAGGTGCGGATCATCTGGGGCCCCTATGTGCTCGACGCAACCAAGGTCACCTACAATCGCCGGACCGACGAGTTCAATGCCGAGGGCGACGTGCGGCTCATCGAGCCGGGCGGCACCGTGCTCGAAGCCGACGTGGCGCAGATCCAGGAGCAGTTCCGCAACGGCTTTGCCCGTCATCTGCGGCTCCTGCTGACCAACGACGCGACCCTGACGGCCGACTATGCGGTCCGCCGCGACGGCAATATCACGGTCTTCGACCGCGTCACCTACACGCGCTGCAAATATTGCACGCTGCCCAACGGCGTGCCGTTCTGGCAGCTGAAATCGGCCAAGGTCGAGCATGACGAAGCGCTGAAGCGCATGTACCACCACAACGTCACGCTCGAGCTCGCGGGCGTCCCGGTTCTCTGGCTCCCCTATCTGTCGCATCCCGACCCCTCGGCGAAGCGGTCGAGCGGCTTCCTCACCCCGACCTTCTACCATTCGACCGACTACGGCTTCGGCATCGAGACTCCCTATTTCTTCAATCTCGCGCCGAATTACGACCTGACGCTCAGGCCGCTCTTCACCACCACCGACGGGGTTCTGGCGCGGGCGTTGTGGCGCCACCGGCTCGACAACGGAGTCTACACCGTCGACGCCGGCGGCATGTATCAGACCGACACCGATCTGCCGGCGCCGGGCAATCGGCATCTGCGCGGCTTCCTCAGGACCGAAGGCGATTTCCGCATCAACCAGAAATGGACCTGGGGCTGGGACATCACGGTGACCAGCGACGACACCTTCATGCGCCGCTACGACATCGACGAGCGGACCGAGCTCGACAATGTGATCTACCTGACCGGCATCAACGACCGGAACTACTTCTCGGCGCGGGCCTACCAGTTCAAGGGCCTCCTCGACACCGACAACGATGCCGAGTTCCCGGTGGTGGCGCCTTATGTCCAGCACGACTACACCGTCGACCGGCCGATCTTCGGCGGCATCCTCGGATTCGACACCGACATCTATGCGGTGTTCCGCAAGGATCCGCTGATCCCCTATCCCACCGTCGAGCAAGGCACCCAGCAGACCCGCGGCATCGTCCAGGCGCATTGGCATCGCGAGATGACGACCGGCGGCGGCCTGCAGTTCACCCCGTTCGGCCGGGTGCGCGGCGACGTCTATGCCAATGACAACCTGCCCGACGACAACGGCCCCCTGCCCAACGACGTCGATCCGAGCCGGCTGCAGGATTCCCAGGTGACGAGCCGGCTGCTGCCTACCGGCGGCGTCGACATGCGCTGGCCCTTCGTGCGCGGCGATGCGCTCGGCACCCAGATCGTGACGCCGGTGGTGCAGTTCATCGCCGCATCCGACGAGGTCGAGCGCGACCGCATCGGCAATGAGGACGCCATCACCCTCGACTTCGACGCAACGAGCCTGTTCCTGCATGACCGCTTCACCGGCCTCGACCGCTTCGAGGGCGGGACCAGGGTGAATGCCGGCCTGCTTTATACGCTGCTGTTCCCCGAGGGCGGCTTTCTCAGGGCGAGCTTCGGGGAGAGCTACCATGTCGCCGGCGCCAACAGCTTCCAGGACGATTCCGGCCTCGAAACGACCGAATCGGACTTCGTCAGCGCGGTGGCGCTGCAGCCCTTCGACAATTTCCGGCTGACCGCGCAGGCGCGGTTCGACGAGCAGACCTTCGACGTCCACTCGATGGAGACCGGCGTCAACTTCGACATCGACCGCCTCAATGCTGCCGTGAACTACGTTAATCTCGAAGAGGAGCCCATCTATGGCCGCGAGGACGCGCGCCAGCAGGTCTGGGCGACGGCGGACTATGCGCTGTATGCGGGGTGGAGCGTATTCGGCGGGTTCCGGTACGACATCGAATCGGACCAAATGATCCGCAATGTTGTTGGGCTGGGCTATGACTGCGACTGTGCCGCTGTCCGCATCTCCTATCAGGAGGAATATCAGAAGGACCGCGACATCGAGCCGAACCGCTCCATTCAATTGTCGGTCCAGCTCAAGACCCTGGGTGGAGGAAGCATCGGCGGGGGGCTCTGACGAATGAGTCTGGAATGGAATGGCGTGCGATGGCTGCTATCCTTGGCAGCGTTGCTGGCTCTTGCACTCGCCCTTGCGCCGCCGCCGGCCGGGGCCGCCTCCTACCGCGTGCTCGTCACCGTGAATGACGAGCCGATCACCGAATATGACGTCGAGCAGCGCATCAAGCTGCGCGAGGCCCTGGGTTATCGCCCGGACCCCGGCGACCAGCGCAAGAAGGTGCTGAACAACCTCATCGACGATGTGGTCATCCGCATGGAGGCCAAGCGCAACAAGGTCGACGTCTCCGACAAGCAGATCGACGAATCGATCGAGAAGCTCGCCAAGGGCTCAAACACCACGGTCGAGGGATTGCGCGACAAGCTCAAGGAGAAGGGCGTTTCCCTCGGGGCGCTGAAGCGCCATGTCACCGCGACCATCGTCATACGCTGGCTGATGAGCGGCAAGGACAGCCAGAAGAAGACCACCGCCGATCCTGCCGAGATCGACCGGCGGCTCGCCAGCATTACCAACGATCCGCGATTCAAGCCGGTCCTGCTCTATCAGATCATCCAGATCGACCTGCCGGTCGAGCAGAGTGCCGGGGCGATGCGCGACCAGCTGGTCTATGCCCGCGCCATCGAGGGACGCCAGCTCGTCGAGCGCTACAAGGGCTGCGGCTCGCTGCGCCAGGCCGCGGACGGCATCTTCAACGTCAAGATCAACCGCCAGATCGAGGCGATGGCGGATCGGTTGCCGCCGGAGATGCGCAAGGTGCTCGAGCAGGCGGGCACCAAGCGGCTGATCGGGCCGATGCCGTCCCAGGAAGGCGTCAGGCTGATCGCGTTCTGCGGCAAGCGCACCGCCGAGGCGCCGAAGCCCACCCGCGAGATGGTGGAGAACATGATCCTCAACGAGAAATATTCCGCCGATGTCGAGTCGACGATCCGGGAATTGCGCCGCAAGTCCCTTGTCGACTACAAGGACGCCTCGCAGTCGCAGTAAGCGAGGACCTTCGCCATGCCGGCTCTGCCGCTGGTCCTGACCATGGGCGAACCGGCGGGCATCGCCCCCGAGATCACCGCCGCCGCCTGGCGCGCCCTTGCGGCGACCGGCCCCGCCTTCGCGCTCATCGGCGATGCCGCGCTGGTCCGCGACCGGGCGCAGGCGCTCGGCCGCGACATCGCGGTGCGCGAGGTCGCGACGATCGCCGCGGCGGCGGCAGCCTTTGGCGATGCCCTGCCGGTGCTTCCCTGCCCGCTAGGACAGCCTGCGCCGGCGCCCGGCCACCCCGATCCCGGTCACGCACCGGCGGTGATCCGCTCGATCGATCGGGCGGTGGAGCTGGCGCTCGGCGGCGAGGTTGCCGGCATCGTCACCAATCCGATCCAGAAGGAGACGCTCTACGCCGCCGGCTTCCGCCATGAGGGCCATACCGACTATCTCGCCGAGCTGGCGGTGAGGGCCGGTCATCATGCCGAGCCGGTGATGATGCTGTCGGTCGGGTCGCTGCGCAGCGTGCCGGTGACCGTGCACATTCCGCTGAAGGACGTGCCGGAGCGGCTGACCCAGGCGGCGATCGAGCGCCAGGCGCTCGTGCTGGCTGCGGCTCTGACGCAGCGCTTTGGCATCGCCCGGCCGCGGCTGGCGGTGACCGGCCTCAATCCGCATGCCGGCGAAGGCGGCACGATCGGCGAGGAGGAGGTGAGGATCATCCGTCCCGCCATCCGGGCTCTCGAGGGTGCGGGCCTCGATGTGGCGGGGCCGCTTCCCGCCGACACCGCCTTTCAGGCCGACACCCGCGACCGTTTCGATGCGATCGTCTGCATGTATCACGACCAGGCACTGATCCCGATCAAGACCCTCGGCTTCCATGAGGGCGTCAACACCACGCTCGGCCTGCCGTTCATCCGCACCTCGCCCGACCATGGCACGGCGCTGGCGCTCGCCGGCACCGGCCGTGCCAATCCGCAGAGCCTCATCGCGGCGCTCAGGCTTGCCGAGCAGATGGCGGGAGCATCGTCGGCATGACGGACGACCGCGACGCGCTGCCGCCGCTGCGCGATGTGATCGCCCGACACGGCCTGATGGCGCGCAAGAGCCTCGGCCAGAACTTCCTGCTCGATCTCAATCTGACGCGGCGCATCGCCCGGGCGGCGGCGCCGCTCGACGGCGCGACGGTGCTCGAGATCGGCCCGGGGCCGGGCGGGCTCACCCGCGCGCTGCTGGCCGAAGGCGCGCGCCGCGTCGTGGCGGTCGAGCGTGATCCCCGCGCGCTCCCGGCGCTCGCCGACGTCGCCCGCGCCTATCCCGATCGCCTCACCCTGATCGAGGCCGACGCCCTCGACATCGACTGGCATGCGGTCGCCGGCGGCCGTGCCAAGGTGGTCGCCAATCTTCCCTACAATATTGCGACCGCCCTGCTGGTGCGCTGGCTGACGGTGGCCGAATGGCCGCCCTGGTGGCTGTCGCTCACCCTGATGTTCCAGAAGGAGGTGGCGGAGCGCATCACCGCGCCGCCCGGGAGCGATGCCTATGGCCGCCTGTCGGTGCTGGCGCAATGGCGGGCCATCGCCCGCCGGCTGTTCGACATCGACCGGCGGGCCTTCGTGCCGCAGCCCAAGGTGACCTCGACCCTGGTCGAGCTGGTGCCGCTGCCGCGCCCCGCGGTCAACTGCCCGGTCGAGGCGCTGGAGCGGGTCACCGCCGCCGCCTTCGGGCAGCGCCGCAAGATGCTGCGCACCAGCCTCAAGGCGCTTGGCGGCGACACCGAGGCCCTGATCCGCGCCGCCGGCCTCGACGGCTCGCTCCGCGCCGAGCAGGTGCCGGTGACGGGGTTCTGCCGGTTGGCAGCTTTGGTAGCGAATAGCGAATAGCGAATAGCGAATAGAACGCCGGATCTTGCTATTCGCTATTCGCTACTCACTATTCGCCAGGTGGCGCGCAGCGCCGCCTAAAGCTCCTTCAACAAATTTCCGACGAAGCCGGTAAGGCCGGTGCGCCGGCTCTTGCGCAGCCGCTCGGCAGTCAGGATGGCGTCGATCTCGCGATCCGCCGCCTCCAGCGTCGCATTGACGATGACATAATCGTATTCCGGCCAGTGGCTGATCTCGGTCGCCGCCTCGGCCATCCGCTTGGCCATCACCGCGGCAGAGTCCTGGGCGCGGCCGATCAGCCGCCGCCTGAGCTCCTCGGCCGAAGGCGGCAGCACGAAGACCCGCACCACATCGCCGCCCATCATCTGCGACAGCTGCTGGGTGCCCTGCCAGTCGATGTCGAACAGCATGTCGCGCCCGGCCGCCACCGCCGCCTCGACCGGTGCCCGCGGCGTGCCATAGCGATGGCCGAACACCTCGGCCCATTCCAGGAGCTCGCCCCGCCCCACCATCTCGGTGAAGCGCTGGTCGTCGATGAAGTGATAGTCGACCCCCTCGGCCTCGCCGCCCCGCGGCTTGCGGGTGGTCACCGACACCGACATCTCGAACAACGGATCGCGCGCCAGCAGCCGCCGCGACAGGGTTGTCTTGCCGGCCCCTGACGGCGACGACAGCACCAGCAGCAGGCCGCGCCGCTTGAGCTCCGGCGAGGGCGGCGGCGGGCTCTTGCGCCTATTGGACATTCTGCACCTGCTCGCGAAACTGATCGATCACCGCCTTGAGGGCGAGGCCGGTGCGGATCAGCGCCGTATCGGCCGCCTTCGAGCACAAGGTGTTGGCCTCGCGGTTGAACTCCTGTGCCAGGAAGTCGAGCCGCCGCCCGACCGGCTCGGACGATTCGAGAAGCTCGCGAGCCGCCTCGACATGGGCGCCCAGCCGGTCGATCTCCTCCTGGATGTCGGCCCGCGTCGCGAGGATGGCGGCCTCCTGATGGAGCCGATCGGGATCGAGAGTGAGGCCGGTGTCGATGAGGCGGGCGACCTGCTCGCCAAGCCGGCTGCGGATCAGCGCCCCGACCCTGCCCTGCCCTTCGCGGGCCTCGGCCACCAGATCGGTGATCTGCGCGAGCTGGCCCTTCAACACGCTTTCCAGCTTCGTGCCCTCGGCCCGCTGCATGGCGCTCAGGCGCCCGAACATCTCCTCGGCGCTCGCCAGCACCGCGGCATTGCGGGCGGCGATCTCGCTCTCGTCGCGCTCGGGCTCGCCGAGCTCGATGACGCCGGGCAGCGCCAGCACCCCTTCGATGGTCGGCGCCGGCGAGCCGAGCGCCGTCGCCAGGTCGCGGCCGACCCGCAGAAGCTCGGCCAGCACCGCGTGATTGACTCGCACCGCACCCGAGCGCTGCTCGTCCTTGAGCTGCAGCGTCACCTGGACGGTGCCGCGCCGGACATGCCGCCCGGCCCGTTCGCGCAGCTCCGTTTCCAGCGCCTCGAGACCGTTCGGCAGCCTGAGCCGCACCTCGAATGCCTTGCCGTTGACGGCGCGCGCCTCCCAGTGCCAGCGCGAGCTTCCCGCCTGGCCGTCGACCCGGGCAAAGCCGGTCATGCTGGCGAGGGCCATATCAGTTCTGCCGCGGCTTGGCTTTGGGCAGCGGCACGAGATGCCCGGAAACCGTCACGAGCCGTGTCTCGGAAGCGGCGGCGGGCGCGGCATCGGCCGCCTCGGGTAGGGCAGCCGTCGCCGGTGGTGGCTTTGCGGCGAGCGCCTCGACCTTGCCGGTCGGCTCGGAACCAGCCGCGGCAGCCGCCGCGTCGGCCACCGCGGTCGCCGCCGCCTCGCTCACCGCCGTCGTCGCCGCTGCCGCCGCAGCAGCCGCCGCCTCCTGGGCGATCCGGCGCTCCTCCTCGATCTTGCGCCACTCCTTCACATTCTCGGAATGCTCCGTCAGCGTCTTCGAGAAGACATGCCCGCCGGTGCCGTCGGCGACGAAATAGATGTCGCCGGTCTCGGCAGGATTGAGCACCGCACGGATCGCCTCACGGCCGGGATTGGCAATCGGGGTCGGCGGAAGGCCGTTGATCCGATAGGTGTTGTAGGCGGTCTTCTGGGCGATGTCGTCGCGGCTGATCGGCCGGTCGAGACGTCCCTTGCCGCCGACCAGCCCGTAGATGATCGTCGGGTCCGACTGCAGCCGCATGCTGCGCTTCAGCCGATTGACGAAGACGCCGGCGACGCGCGCCCGCTCGGCCGGGCGGCTCGTCTCCTTCTCGACGATCGAGGCAAGGATCACCGCCTCCTCCTTGGTCTTCACCGGCAAGTCCTTGGCCCGGCCGTCCCACAGCTCGTCGACCGCCTTGCGTTGAGCGTCCTGCATGCGCTCGAGGAGCTCGGCCCGGCTGGTGCCGCGGGTGAATGTGTAGGTGTCGGGCAAGAGGATGCCTTCCGCCAAACCCGCCGGCGCATCCTCGACCAGGGCGCCCTGGGAGTTCAGCCGCTCGACGATCTGCTCCGTGGTGAGGCCCTCGGGAATGGTGAGCCGATAGGTGAAGGCCTTGCCTTCGGTGACCATGTCCAGCACCTGGCGCAGGCTGGCAGCGGCCGGAAACTCGTATTCCCCCGCCTTGAGCGACTGGCCGTGCAGCCGCGCATAGGCGGCGGCGAGCACGAAGGTGTAGGGATGGGCGATCACGCCCTTCTCCTTCAGGCGGTTGGCAATGTCCTCGGCGTTCATGCCGCGCTCGACCACCACCGCCCCGACGCCGGTGAGCGGCCCCGGCCGCTCGAACTCGCGCTTGGCGTAGTAGATCCCCACCGCGGCGACCAGCAGGGCGAGCAGAAAGCTGACCAGGAGCGAGCGGAAGGTGCGGACCACCGCACTGCTGCGGCCGCGGCGCGGATCGGGCACCCGGGTTAGGGCAACCTCGGTCTTTGCATCCACTTCACGGGCTCCCTGCTCGGCCGCCCGCACATCATGCAGAGGCGCGGAAGATGAGCGACGCGTTTGTGCCACCGAAACCAAAGGAATTCGACAGAACTGTGTTGATTTCCTTCTGTCGCGGCTTCAACGGGACGAGGTCGATCTCGGTTGCAACCGAGGGATTTTCCAGGTTGAGGGTGGCCGGCGCGACGTCGTCGCGCATGGCGAGAATAGCGAAAATCGCCTCGATTGCCCCGGCCGCCCCAAGGAGATGGCCGGTCGCCGATTTGGTCGACGACATGGCGAGCCCATTGGCCCGGTTGCCGATCAGCCGCTCGACCGCCCGCAATTCGATCTCGTCGCCAAGAGGCGTCGAGGTGCCATGGGCGTTGACATAGTCGATGTCGGCGGCAGAGATCCCGGCCCGATTCAGCGCCGCCCGCATGCAGCGATAGGCGCCGTCGCCATCCTCCGACGGCGCGGTGATGTGATAGGCATCGCCCGACATGCCGTAGCCGACCACCTCGGCATAGATCTTGGCGCCGCGCGCCTTGGCATGCTCCAGCTCCTCCAGCACCACGACGCCGGCGCCTTCGCCCATCACGAAGCCGTCGCGGTCGCGGTCATAGGGGCGCGATGCCCGTTCCGGCTGATCGTTGAAGCCGGTCGACAGCGCCTTGCAGGCGACGAAGCCGGCGATGCCGATGCGGCATATCGCACCCTCCGCGCCGCCGGCCACCATCACGTCGGCATCGTCGAGCGCGATCATCCGCGCCGCATCGCCGATCGAATGGGCGCCGGTCGAGCAGGCGGTGACGGCGGCGTGATTCGGCCCCTTGAAGCCATAGGTGATCGACACGATGCCCGAGCACAGATTGATCAGGCTGCCCGGGATGAAGAACGGGCTGACCCGCCGCGGCCCCTTCTCGTGGACGAGGATCGAGGTCGCCTCGATCGACGGCAGGCCGCCGATGCCCGAGCCGATCAGCACGCCGGTGCGGCAGCGCTCATCCTCGTCCTTGGGTTGCCAGCCGGCATCCTGGACCGCCTGCCTGGCCGCCGCCATGCCGTAGATGATGAACTTGTCGTAGCGGCGCTGCTCCTTCGGCTCGACCCACTGGTCGGGATTGAAGGTGCCGTCGCTGCCGTCGCCCACCTTGACCTCGCAAGCAATCCGGCACGGCAGGTCGGCAGCGTCGAAGCGGGTGATCGGCCCGGCCCCGGAGCGGCCCGCGAGAAGACGCTTCCACGTCTCCTCGACGCCGGTCGCCAGGGGTGTGACAAGACCCAGGCCGGTGACGACGACTCTCCGCATTAGGCCGAAATTCCTTCGAGCAAAGGTCCCAAGCGAACCGGATCCAGAGGCGAAGAATAAGCGATTTAGGCTTGATTCTTCTCGATGAATTTCACGGCGTCCCCCACTGTCTGGATGGTTTCCGCCGCATCGTCGGGAATTTCGATGCCGAACTCCTCCTCGAACGCCATGACGAGTTCGACCGTATCGAGGCTGTCGGCGCCAAGATCATCGATGAAGCTCGCCTCCGGCGTGACCTTCTCGGCATCGACGCCGAGATGCTCGACGACGATTTTCCTGACCCGTTCAGCAACGTCGCTCATAGTGCAAGTCCTCTGTTCTGCCCGATTTCGGGCCGCAATCATTGTGTAACGCCTGAGGCCAGCCCCCGGGCCTTCAGTCTTCACTCTTGCGCTCGGCCAGGATTACCCCCTCTGGATTCGGCGGCCTATTATCACACTTTCCAGCGGCAGAGAAAGAGCCCGCAAAACGCTGTGCCGGGCCTTTCCGGCGTCACATCATGAACATGCCGCCATTCACATGGAGGGTCTGGCCGGTGATGTAGCCGGCCTCGCGGGTGGCGAGGAACGACACCGCGGCGGCAACTTCCTCGGGATTTCCGAGCCGCCCCATCGGCACGGTGGTGAGCACGGCGGCGCGGCGCTTGTCGTCGAGCACCGCGGTCATCGCGGTCTCGATGAAGCCGGGCGCCACGCAATTGACGGTGATGCCGCGGCCGGCGAGCTCCTGGGCCAGCGCCTTCGACATGCCGGCGAGTCCCGCCTTGGCGGCGGCATAATTGGCCTGGCCGGCATTGCCGGTCGCCCCCACCACCGAGGTGATCGAGATGATCCGGCCGTGGCGGCGCTTGACCATGCCGCGCATCGCCGCCCGCGCCAGCCGGAACGCCGCCGTGAGATCGACCGCCAGCACCTCGTCCCATTCGGCATCCTTCATGCGCATGCCGAGATTGTCGCGGGTGATGCCGGCATTGTTGACCAGGATATCGAGCCGGCCCATGGCAGCCTCGGCCGCCGCCACCAGCTGGTCGGCGGCGCCGTCGCGGCCGAGATTGGCGGGCACCGCATGGGCCCGCTCGCCGAGCTCGGAGGAAAGCTTGTCGAGAATCTCGGCGCGGGTACCCGAAAGGGCGACGCTCGCGCCTTGCGCGTGAAGGGCACGGGCGATCGCCGCACCGATGCCGCCGGTTGCCCCGGTGACCAGCGCGGCGGACCCGGCAAGATCGAACATGGACGGCATTGTCAGACCCTCAACAGCTCCGCCGCCTGAACGATCTCGTCGGGCGTCGACGCGGCGATGCATTTGGCCTCGGGAAGCATGCGCCTGCTCAGGCCCGTCAGGACCCGGCCGGCGCCCAGCTCCACCAGAAGGCCGACGCCCTGGCTGCCAAGATAGCCGATCGACTCGCGCCAGCGAACCACCCCCGTGACCTGGGCGATGAGAGCCTCGCGGATGACCGCCGGGTCGCTCAGCGGACCGGCCGTGACATTGGCGATCACCGGCACCGACGGCCGCTTCACCGCCACCGTGCCCAGGGCCTCAGTCATCACCTCGGCGGCCGGCTGCATCAGGGCGCAATGGAACGGCGCGCTCACTGGCAGCAGCACCGCCCGCCTGGCGCCCCGGCCGCGGGCGATCTCGACCGCCCGCTCCACCGCCCGGACATCGCCCGACACCACCACCTGGCCCGGCCCGTTGTCATTTGCCGCTTCGCACACCTGGCCCTGCGCCGCCTCCTCGGCGATCGCCACCGCCGCCTCGTAGTCGAGGCCGAGCAGTGCTGCCATCGCGCCGGTGCCGACCGGCGTCGCCCGCTGCATGGCGCGGCCGCGGATCTGCAGGAGCCGCGCCGCATCGGCGACGCTGAAGCTGCCGGCGGCGGCCAACGCCGAATATTCGCCGAGCGAGTGGCCGGCGACATAGCGGGCGGTGCGGCCGACCCCGATGCCGAACTCGG
>JBEVJH010000186.1:0-11108 GCA_040510355.1 Aestuariivirgaceae bacterium | reverse complement strand
TGCCCGACCAGCATGAGCACCGGCACGGCATCCTGCTCGGCGACATGCAGCGCAATCGACCCGTTGGTCGCCCCCGGCCCGCGCGACACCATGAAGCAGGCCGGCCGGCCCGTCAGCTTCGCCTCGGCAACCGCCATGAAGCCGGCGCCGGATTCGTGGCGGCACACGATGGTGGTCAGCGCCTTGGAATCATGCAGCGCATCGAGCAGCGGCAGGTAGCTCTCGCCCGGCACGCAATAGAGCCGCGTGAGCTTCTGCGCTTCGAGCGCCTTGACGATGACATCCGCTGCCCGCATGGCATAGCTCCTTATGATCGCGAGGCGACCTTATCCGAGGCGGGAGGTGGTGAATAGCGAATAGCGAATAGCGAATAGCGAATAGAAAAACCGTAAAACCTCGGATCAACTATTCGCTATTCGCTATTGGCTATTCGCCAAAAAAGAGCCCTCGCTCGGTTGCACGGCGAGGGCTTCGAGTGCGGGGCCGATCGTGCCCCGCTCCATCATCTGGCGAGCCAGGCGCTCAGGGCCTCGATGTCGGCCTGCGCGCCCTTGACCCCGGCCTTCTCGGCCTTCTTGTACCATTCGAGCGCCAATTGCGGATTGGGGGTCAGTCCCCGCACCTTCAGCTTCTCGAACGTCACTGGATCATAGGTGCGCCCCAGCGCCACCGCGGCTTGCATCTGGCCGCGGTCGTAGGCGAATTCATAGAGCTGCCGGGCGGCGACGATGTCGCCGAGCGACAGGAGCTCGTCGCCGCGTGCAATGAGGTCGGCGTCGCCCTCGGACGGCGCCGCGGCGGCGGCCGGCGCCGGGGCGGGCTTGGCCATCGCCATGTCCGGCTCGGCATTGAGCGAGGCCAGCTTCGGCAGCTTGGCCGGCTTCTCGGCGGCAGCCGGCTTCGGCGGCGCCGGCGTCAGAGGCGCCGGCACCGGAGGCGCCTCGGCCGTGGCGACCGGCAGCTCGGCCGGCGGCGGCACAGCCGCAGGCTTCGCCGGCGGCATCGCGATCACCGCCTGCGATCGGGTCTCCTGGCTTGGCGCCGGCTTGTCGTCGGTCGATGCGGCGGCCGGCTCGACGATGACATTGCGCGGGATGATCGACAGCTGCATCTCCTGGGTCGGCGCGGCGAGCGACCCGGTCTTGGTCTCGACCGCCTCGACGGCGACGGTATGGCGCTCCGGCTTCTGGATATCGGGCGTCAGCACCTTGAGGTCCGACGCATCCTTGGCGGTGACCACCCAGGCGCCGTCGGCCAGCTTCTTCCCGGCCGACAGCGACGCGGTCTCGGGCAGTCCCGACAGCCGCAGCTGGACATCGCCGGTGCCGTCGCCGGCATCCATCGACAGGTTGAGCGGGACCGATTGCTGCTCGCCGCCCTCGACATCGGCGACGCTGAGCCGGGCGGTGTGGAACCGCTTCTTGGTCGGCTTGCCGATCGTCGACTGCGCCCTGACGGGCTCTCTCGACGGCTCGGCCGGCGGCACTGCGGCCGGCGTCACCGCAGCGGTGGCGGGCGTCTCTGACGCTGGCGGCGCTTCCGCGAGTGGCGCTGGCATTTGCTCGGACGGCGTCTCTTCCTTGCTAGCCTCGGGGAGAGCACCGGTCGGCCCTTCCGCGTTCGGGCCTTCCGCGGTCGGCGTGGCCTCGACCACGACGGGGCCGTCATTCTGCTGGCTGGGCTGCGGATCGCTGTCCGCCTCGCTGGCCGGTGGGCTGGTCGATGCCGTCTCGGCGAAACCGGCCTCGGGTGCCATCGCCGCCTGCTGCGCCGGGCTTTCCGGCGACAATGTCGGCAGCAGCCCCATCACGGCGTCGAGGCCACCCGCCTTCCAGGCGTAGATTCCGAGGCCCCCGCAAGCCGACATCAGCAGCGCTGCCGCGACCGCGACACCGCTCATCGTCCGGCCGGTCCGCGGCGGAGGGACGGTCGTGCGCCGCGGCGTGTCGCGGCGCGCCACGGCGACCCGGCTGCGGCTGTTCAAATTGTCGAGCGCCTCCCGCATGTTGGAGGACGCACCCTCGAAGGGCTGCTGCCGGCGCGTCGGTGCCATCGGTGCCCGGACTGGCGCGCCATAGCGGCTCTGCGCGACCGTGGCGGCCCGTCGCAGCGGCTCCGACGGCGGGCTGAACTCGCCGCTGGCCGGCGGCCGGGCGAATGGCGGATCCTCGGTCATTGCCGCGAGCGGCGCCGCCTCCTGATAGCCGCCGTAATAATCCTCGCGGCCTTGCTGGCCGGAGGCGTAGCGTGCTGCCTCCTCGTGCCGATGCGCGGCGGGCTCCTCCGCCAGCTCATGCGGCGCGTGCGGCTGCGGCCCGCGATAGAGGTCGTAGGCTTCGCGGAACCGCCGCCTTGCTTCCTGGGCGGCCGCCGAGTCGAACAGGTCGGGCGGTTCGGCAAAGACGTGCTGCGGCTCATCGTCGTCATCGCTCGCAGGCTCGGCCTCGGCGCCTTCGGCCGCTTCCGGCTCGCCGATGTCGAAGGTGAGATCCGCATAGGCCGGCTCGGCGGATATCTCGTCGACCGGCTCGTCGATGGCAAAAGGCAGGTCATCCGGCTCGGGCAGCTCCAGATCATCGGCCGGCTCGTCGGCCGCGGTCTCGGCGATCTCCTGCTCGGCCGCCGAATCGGCCTCGTCGAGGGTGCCGAACACGTCCTTCCAGTTCGGCGGGCTGTAGTTCATGATCGTGGCGTCGGTCGTCTCCTCGCCCAATGGCGCTTCCGCGAAATCGATCGGCGTTTCCTCGGCCGGCTCGGGCTCGATCTCGGCGACCTCGCGCGCCGGTTCCTCGACAGCCGCCGGCCGTGCCATCCAGCGCGGCCGGTCGCGCAGCGCTGCCTGGAGCTGCGCGCGCTTGGCGGCGATCGCCGCGCTTTCGGGCGTCGGCAATGTCGGCGGCCGCAGCTTTGACCTTGCCGCGGCAGGCGCCTCAAGGTCGTCGGAGGAAAGGTTCGGCTGATCGGAATGAAACGGCGGCGCGCCCGCATCCTGCGCCTCCGATTCCGGCGTCAGGCGGCTGGATGCCTCGTCGTCGTGCTCGTCCTGGTCGCGCAGTGACATGCCCTCGAGCTTATCCACCGTTGACTCCCCTTCCATCGCGATGGCGTCGTCAGCATCCTCGGACCGCTTGGCTCGGTTCCTCGGCACGACCCCCCGCTTTCTCCTTACGCGTAACACCGACATCATTGCGCTCCCGCCGCGCGCCACTCCAGAAAGCGTTTGAACAACTCCTCCTGATCGGAGGCGCTCAGGGTCTGAGCGTCCCCGGAAGCGGCAAGAAATGCCTTGAAGGCCGTCAGGAGCTTCTCACTGTCTTGCGGCGATTGCGCGGCCCTTTGCGGGTTGCGCTCGAGCCATTCCTGGGCCGGCGGGTAGCGGTTCCACCCGGGCAGCTCGGCCGCCAGGTTGACCTCCTGCCATTTCGCCTGGCGCGGCGGCTGGGCGAATCCGTCGAAGGAGCCGAAGAAGGCATCGACGAAGCGGCGGATCCGCTCATAGCGCTCGGTGCCGGTCTTCCAGTTGAAAACCGCCATGACCGAGCCGACCGCGATGGTCTCGACCTTGCCATGGGCAACCAGGCCTGGATAATCCTTGGCCGTGAAGCTTGCCGGCAGATAGGTCTCGGTCAGCGGCCCGGAGAAGTCGATGGCTAACAGCTTGAGGCCGCTCTTGGGGGCGATCGACTGCAGGATGGGAGCGGGCTTGCCGGCCACCACCGCCATGGCATCGATCTCGCCGCTCTTCAGCTTGTCGAGAGCCGCGTCATTGTCGAAGGTCTGCGGCGTGACGTCGACGCCGAGCGCCTTGAACACCATCGTCGCGGTCAGAAAGCTGCCGCTGCCCTCCGGTCCGAAATTGACCCTCTTGCCGCTCAGATCGGCAACCGAGGTGATCTTGTCCCTCGAAACGAGATGGAATTCCTCGTTGTAAAGGCGGGTGATGTAGCTGACCCGGTCGCTGACGCCGCCATGGATCTTGCGGTTCTTGATATAGGCGAGCACGTCGGATTGGACGACCGCGAGGTCGACGCCCTTGAGATAGAGCAGGTCGGTGACGTTCTGGATCGACCCGTCGCCGGAGATCGGCAGGATGCGCATGCCGGTCGTCGGATTGTCGAGCACCTTCGCCATGTCGCTGGCGATCCGCAGATAGGTGCCGGACTGATCGCTGGTGACCACGCCGATGACAGTCGGCGGCGGCGGCTTGGCCGATTTCGGCGCCTCTTGCGTGTGGGCCGATGCTGCAAAGCTCAGAAGGGCGAGAACCGACAGGATGAGCCTGGAGAACCGCCCCGGAATGGCAAAGCCCATAGGCAACTGCTCCCCTCATGGCCAGCCGCTGGAGGCCAAATGGTCGCTCGGCAAGCCGCGCCGAAATAAGGCAGGAAGGGGGCAATTCAAGGCTGATTCCAGATTGATTTCCAGGCAATGATGCTGGAAACCAATGGCAATTTCACCCTGCGGTTAATTTATAGACGCTTTACCGCAGCCTTAAGTGGCGAACTTTTCGATCTGATTGTGGCCGAACGGAGTCTGTCGTCACATTTTCCACAGGCACGCCGTCGCTGCGCACGACTCACTCGACATTTGTGTGCCGGTATTTGTCGAGGAGCCTCAGGGGCTTCTTGAGGGCATCGCGCCGGAAGGGATCGCCGAGCTCCATGGTGCACATGGCCTCGATCACCGTGGTCTTGCCATTTTTCTGCGCGTCGCAGGCTTTGACGAGCGCCGCCCCGACATCGTCCACGGTTTCGACCACAATTCCCTCCGCACCCATCGCCTTAGCGATGCCGGCGAAGCTCGGATTGGACAGGTTCACCCCCAGGAATCGCTGATTGTAGAAATCGACCTGATTCTTCTTCTCCGCCCCCCATTGCCTGTTGTGGAACACCACGGCGGTGACCGGGATGTTCTCGCGAACGCAGGTGAGGATCTCGCCGAAGCTCATCCCCCACGCCCCGTCGCCCACATAGGCGACCGCCGGTCGCTCGGGCGCCGCCACCTTGGCGCCGATCAGGCTCGGCAGGGCATAGCCGCAATTGCCGAAGCTCATGGCGGCGAACATCGAGCTTGGCCGGTTGAAGCGGAGATAGGAATTGGCCACCGAGCAGATATTGCCGATATCCGTCGACACCATGACGTCGCTCGGCAGCGCCCGTTCGAGCGCCCGCAGCATCTCGCGCGGATGCATGTCGCGCGACTCGGCCGCCATCCGCACCGACCACGGGTCGGTCTCGTGGGTCCAGCGGCCAAGCTCGTCCTCCCATGCGGCCTTCTCGGCCTGAATGCGCTTCAGCCGCTCGTCGCGACTGGCTGTCCCGGCCAGCTTGCGATTGGCGAGCTTGTATTGCAGCGCCTTGGCGGCTTCCCGCGCGTCCCCGACAATCCCGACCGCGATCTGTCGCACGAGTCCCAGCATGCGGTGATCGCTGTCGACCTGGATGATCTTCGCCTGGCGCGGCCAATAGTCGAGCCCATGCTGCGGCAGGGTGCCGAACGGACCGAGCCGCGTGCCGAGCGCCAGCACCACATCGGCCTCGGCGATCAGCTTCATGGCAGCTTTGGAGCCCTGATAGCCGAGCGGCCCTGCCCACAAGCGGTGGGCGGCCGGGAAGCTGTCATTGTGGAGATAGCTGTTGACGACCGCGGCGTCGAGCTGCTCGGCCAGCCGCACGCAGTCCTCGATGCCGTCCGAGAAGATGACGCCGCCGCCCGAGACGATGACCGGGAAGCGCGCCTTGGCGAGCAGGTCCGCCGCCGCCTCGAGGCTCTCCTCCGCGCCCGGCCCGAGCGCCACCCGACGCGGCTTCATGATCTCGTAATCGGCCTCGCCGTAGAAATTGTCGCGCGGGATGTTGAACTGCGCCGGTCCGCGCTCGCTCATCGCCATGTCGAAGCAGCGGGCCAGCAGCTCGGCGACGCGCGGGTGCTTGCCGACATGCGCCTGGTACTTGGTGATGCGCGAGAAGATCGGCAGCTGGTCGGTCTCCTGGAAGCCGCCGAGGCCGATGGTGTTCGAGCCGGTCTCGGGCGTGATGACCACGACCGGCGAATGCGCCCAATAAGCGGCCGCGACCGCGGTGACGAAATTGGTGATGCCGGGGCCGTTCTGGGCGATGCACACGCCGTGGCGGCCCGAGGCGCGGGAATAGCCGTCCGCCATATGGCCGGCGCCTTGCTCATGCACGGTCGGAATGAAGCGGATGCCGGCGGTCGGAAAGAGATCGAGGGCGTCCATATAGGCCGAGCCGACAATGCCGAACACGTCCTTGACGCCTTGCGCCACCAGGGTTTCGACGAATGCCTCGGACGCTGTCATTTTGGTCATTGCTTGGTCGTGCCTCGCCTGCATCGATGATTGGCGGCAGTTATCCTCAGCTTTACGAAGCAGTTAGTGCCAGTTAACCTGAAACGCTAGGCCAGGTCGTTTGCCCGTCGATTCGACATAGGCCGCACCATCGCCGGAGGCCCCATGCCCGAGCTCTTCGATGCGGTCCTGCTCGCGCGGATCCAGTTCGCCTTCACGGTGACCTTTCACATTCTCTTTCCGGGGTTCACGATCGGGCTTGCGTCCTATCTCGCGGTGCTCCAAGGGCTCGCGCTGGCCACTGGGCGCCAAGTCTACATGGATGTCTATCGCTACTGGCTGCGCATCTTCGCGGTGACCTTTGCGATGGGCGTCGTGTCCGGCCTGGTGATGAGCTACCAGTTCGGCACGAATTGGAGCGTGTTCTCCGACAAGGCCGGCCCGGTCATCGGCCCGCTGATGGGCTATGAGGTGCTGGTCGCGTTCTTCCTCGAGGCGGGATTCCTCGGCGTCATGCTGTTCGGCGCGAGCAAGGTCGGGCCGCGGCTCCATTTCTTCGCCACCCTGATGGTGGCGCTCGGCACGCTGTTCTCCGCCTTCTGGATTCTGAGCGTCAACAGCTGGATGCACACGCCGGCCGGCTACGGGATCAACGAGAAGGGCCAGTTCATTCCGCTGGACTGGTGGAAGGTGATCTTCAACCCGTCTTTTCCCTATCGCCTGGTCCATATGGTGATCGCCTGCTATCTCTCGACCGCGCTGGTCGTCGGCGCGGCCGGCGCCTACCACCTGCTGCGCGACCGCGGCAACCAGCCGGCCAAGGTGATGTTCTCGATGGCGCTGTGGATGGCTGCGCTGGTCGCCCCGCTGCAGCTGGTTGTCGGCGATCTGCATGGGCTGAACACGCTCGAATACCAGCCGGCGAAGATCGCCGCGATGGAGGGCCATTTCGACGGCGGGCGCGGCGTGCCGCTCTTCCTCTTTGGCATCCCGGACATGGCAGGGGCGAAGATGGACGATGCCATCGCGATCCCCAAGCTCGGAAGCCTGATCCTGACCCATGATCCGGACGGCGCCGTCAAGGGCCTCAAGGATTTTCCGCGCGAGGACTGGCCCAATGTCGATATCCTGTTCTGGAGCTTCCGGCTGATGGTGGGGCTGGGCCTCCTGATGATCGCCATGGGCCTTTGGAGCCTGGTGCAGCGCGCCCGCGGGCGGCTCTACGACGCGCGCTGGCTGATGCGGATGATGGTGGCGATGGGGCCGATGGGCTTCGTCGCGCTGATCGCCGGCTGGTTCACCACCGAGGTCGGGCGCCAGCCCTATACGATTTACGGCCTGCTGCGCACGTCCGAGTCGGTGTCGCCGATCGCCAGTCCGGCGGTCGGCGCCTCGCTTGCCGCCTTCGTGGTGATCTACACCACGGTGTTCGGCGCCGGCATCTTCTACATCTTCCGGCTGATGCGGCGCTGGCCCGGCGCCGAGCCGGATCAGCCCGAGATTCCACCGATCCGGTCGGCCGGCATCACCCCGGCGCCGGCCGTTGCCGACCAGCGAGGTCCGTGATGCCGCCGCTCGATCTGCCAATCATCTGGGCGGGACTGATCGCCTTTGCGGTGCTCGCCTATGTCGTGCTCGACGGCTTCGATCTCGGGCTCGGCATCATTTTCCCGCTGCTCGACAGCGAGCGCGACCGCGATACCGCCGTCAATTCGGTGGCGCCGGTGTGGGACGGCAACGAGACCTGGCTGGTGCTCGGCGGCGGCGGACTCCTCGCCGCCTTCCCGCTTGCCTATGCGGTCGTCATGCCGGCGCTTTATGCCCCGATCCTCGCGATGCTGCTCGGGCTGGTGTTCCGCGGCGTCGCCTTCGAGTTCCGCTGGCGGACCAAACGGGCAAAGCCTTTGTGGGACGTCGCGTTCTTCGGCGGCTCGCTGATCGCCGCGCTGGCGCAAGGGGTGGCGCTCGGCGCGCTCGTCCAGGGGATCAATGTGGCCAACCGCGCCTATGCGGGCGGCTGGTATGACTGGCTCTCGCCGTTCAGCATCATGACCGGCATCGCGCTGGTGATCGGCTACGGGCTGCTCGGCAGCACCTGGCTGATCATGAAGACCGAAGGGGCGCTGCAGGAGCGCGCCTATCGTCTCGCCTGGCCGTTCGGCCTCGCCACCCTGGCGCTGATCGGGGTGGTCAGCTTGTGGACGCCGTTCCTCGATCCCTCCTACAAGGAGCGGTGGTTCAGCTGGCCGAACATCGCCTATCTGTCGCCGGTGCCGATTTTGGTGCTCATCGCCGCGATCGCGCTGTTCCGCGGTCTGGTCACCGGCGCCGAGCGCCAGCCCTTTCTGGCGGCGCTGACGCTCTTCGTCCTGAGCTATGCCGGGCTCGGCATCAGCTTCTGGCCCTGGATGGTGCCGCGCGCGATCACCATCCATGACGCCGCGGCGCCCGACGCCAGCCTGGCCTTCCTGCTCGCCGGCGCGGTGATCCTGCTGCCCATCATCCTCGCCTACACCATCTGGGCCTATTGGGTGTTCCGCGGCAAGGTTCACCACGACGCGGGCTACCATTAGCCCGCCCGGGCTCAAGCGGCGAGCAGCTTGGTCGGCTCGTAGAAGCGGTATCCCAGGTCCTCCGCCACCGCCTTGTAGGTGACCTTGCCGTCGATGACGTTGAGGCCGTTGAGCAGATGCGGGTTGTCGAGCAGTGCCTGCTTGTAGCCCTTGTCGGCGATCGCCAGTCCGAAGGGCAGGGTGACGTTGTTGAGGGCATAGGTCGAGGTGCGCGCCACGCCACCCGGCATGTTGGCGACGCAGTAATGGATCACCCCGTAGACCGAATATGTAGGCTCGGCATGGGTGGTGGGGCGTGAGGTCTCGGCGCAGCCGCCCTGGTCGATGGCGACATCGACGATCACCGAGCCCGCCCGCATCGCGCTGACGATGTCGCGGGTGATGAGCTTGGGCGCGGCAGCGCCGGGGAGGAGGATGCCGCCGATCACCAGATCGGCTCCGGTGCAATATTCCTCGATGGCGCCGGCCGTCGAATAGATCGTCTTGAGCGTCGTGCCGAAACGGCCGACCAGCTCCTCCATCCGCGCGACGTTCTTCTCGATGATGACGACGTCGGCGCCCATGCCGAGCGCCATCGAGGCGGCATTGGTGCCGACCACGCCGCCGCCGATGATGACCACGCTCGCCGGGGCGACGCCGGGGACGCCGCCGAGCAGCACGCCGCGGCCGCCCTGCGATTTCTCGAGGCAATGGGCGCCGGCCTGGACCGACATGCGCCCCGCCACCTGCGACATCGGGGCGAGCAGCGGCAGCGAGCCGCGCGGTCCGGTCACCGTCTCATAGGCGATGCACACCGCGCCCGAGGCGACGAGGTCCTTGGTCTGCTCGGGATCGGGGGCGAGGTGGAGATAGGTGTAGAGGATCTGGCCCGGGCGCAGCATCTTGCGCTCATTGGCCTGGGGCTCCTTGACCTTCACGATCATGTCCGCCCGCTTGAAGATCTCCGCCGGGCTGTCGACGATCTCGGCACCCGCCGCGACATATTCCGCGTCGGCCGCGCCGATGCCGAGGCCGGCCTTGGCCTCGATCAGCACGCCATGGCCGTGGCGCACCGCCTCGCGGGCGCTCTGCGGCGTCATGCCGACGCGATATTCGTGATTTTTGATCTCTTTCGGCACGCCGATCAGCATGGCAGTCATCTCCCTGGAAGGCCGGCCCAACCATACGCCGATCGATGCGAAAGATGGTTGCATAGATCGCCCGATTGTGGCTGGCTGTCAGAATATGGTTCGAATGGATCGCGATTTCACGCAATGAAATCCGAAAATCTCGACGATATAGACCGCCGCATCCTGGCCGGGCTGCAGCGCGATGCCCGGCAGCCGATCGCCGAGCTGGCGGCCGCGGCGGGCCTGTCGCCGTCGGCCTGCCATCGCCGCATCAAGCTCCTCGAGGAGCGCGGCATCATCGCCTCCTATGGGGCGACCCTCGACCGGGCGGCGCTCGGCTATTCGATCGAGTTCTTCGTCGAGCTGTCGCTGCTCAGCCAGACCGAGGACGCGCTGTCGCGCTTCGAGCAGGCGGTGCTCAGAGTGCCGGAGATCCTCGAATGCCATCTGATGAGCGGTCAGGCGGACTATCTGCTGCGCATCGCCGCGCGCGACGCCCAGGACTATGAGCGGATCCACCGCACCCGGATCGCCAGGCTGCCCGGCGTGTCGCGGATCGTCTCCTCGCTCGCGCTCAGGACGGTGAAGAGCTGGTCCGGCTACCCGGTGGGGTGAGGTCACCAACCGACACATCGCGGCGAATTCGGTGCAGGATCGCACCCAACTCGATCAACGCCGAGAAGTATCTTCTCTCTGCCTTGTCTGCGAAAATCTCCGTGCGGTCTTCAAGAACCTTGTACCGATCGAAATGCGCGATGACTGGCTCGAGCGCGTTGAGCGCTTCCGTCTTCGAGCGGCCCTGAAGTTGCGCGTGAAGACTGCGCTCGGCGTCTTTCGTCCAGTCGCCGGAAGCTGATTGGGACCGGTACCGGCGATAGAGCTGAATGGCAAGACGATGGGCGTGGGCAGGGCCCTTGTCCTGAGCGATCGTCATCAGATCGAGGAATTTCTCAGTGTCGATGTGGCGCTGGCGTGGAACCTTCTTTGCTTCCAGATGCAGCCGCCTGAGCTCGGTCGTCGCTCGCTTGAGCTCCTTCATGTCGGCCCCGACTCGTCGACTGGCCTTGCGCTTTAGGCTGCGGCTGCGGTCGTCATAGGTCTTATCGACACTGATCTCCT
>JBEVJH010000185.1:0-19720 GCA_040510355.1 Aestuariivirgaceae bacterium | reverse complement strand
TATACATCTCGCGATCCGGTCGGCGACGATCTCAGAGACTGCTAGATCGAGGCTTACTAAGCGATTCTCATCTTGCGACTTCATAGCTTTCGATCACATCGCCGCGAGTTTACAAATCGGCAATCTTCTTACTCGGCAGAGGTCCTCGATGGACTTGCGACACGATATTTTTTACTCCTTGGGTGGAGTTGCGGATTGAGAGGGAATGGGAGGGCCGGTGCCACAGCGGCAGCCTTTCCCTTTGGTTCAGATCGCCGGCATCTACAGCGAGCACACCCCGATCACCTCTCGTCAATCCGAGCCTCGCTCCCACCAATACCAAAACCTCGCCGAAGCGGTGATGAGCACCCCGAAGCCAATTATCGCCAGCCCCAATTCCAAAAGTCCGGACCTTTGGCTAAATAGATAGATCCAAAGACCAACGCCGCTCAACAACAGGCCTGAAAAAACTATCAACCTCCCCACTAACTGCTGCAACCTCTGCTTCTTGCTTGACCGGTAGACGTGAGACTCGTTTCCGTCATTGTTTTGCCGTGGCGCCATTCGGTTTACTCCGTTGCGAACCCTTCGTCGGCTTGAGTAAGCCGCAAGAGATGCCGAGATTGAAACGGTACTCCGGCAAGCAACGACTTTACGCTTTGTTCGCCAACCAAGCCTTGATTCTGGCTCGATCCTGCGAAATTTCGGCCGAGGATGGGGGAACTAAAAGGGCGCCCGGTCGGGGTGGCCGAGCGCCCTCGCGCCTTTAGCGCTAGCGCCGGGAGGGGACTCCGACGCTGAGCCGACGGCCGTGGCCTTACGGGGCGGGGGCAATGTATGGCCACTTCAATTGGACGCCGGGACTCTCAAAACCGCCTGCTTACCTTCCCCGAGTATCGCTCAAGAGCGGCCGCATGCGATATTGGGCTTAGGTACAGCGTTTCTGAACCTTCGTATTGAGAACCGCGATAACACCTGAAACCGAGCCGCAACCACCAGCGACCACCAATCGCCCCCAGGCGGCAGCAGGGACTGCCACCTAAACAGGTTCCCAGTGATCGCTGGCTGCCCCTCGTTCTGAACTTGGGGCAGTCTTAGCAGGGTTGTCATAGAGGCCAGCTGAACGGTGTATTTTGCTGGCATTCACGAACGACCCAACGCAACCGGGGCCGGCCACGGCTGCAGCTGAGGAGAGTCCAGATATGGAGCGATCAAGCGTAAGCGGCTGTAATCAGGCAGAACGCCAAGGCCGTCACAACCAAATACATGGCAATCATCTCTATAAAGAACCGGGCGTAGCTACCGGTTAAAATTTCGCGAATGTGCATATAAAACTCCTCACGTGGACTGACGCCGCCTCCATATTTCCTGGTCGCCTCCAAATGGGGAGCGGCTGGTGATGCCGCTTCTTGAGGGTTCCGCGCTAACGATCCGGCGGGTTTTCCGTTCCGATGTGGCAGCGCCTACAAGCGCCGCATAACCGCGATCGGGCGAAGAAGTTGACAGGTCTAGGGCATTTTTGTTGGTCTTGCGGCAATTCGATGTCGCCGACATACTCCCATTGCCGGGTGATTCGGGCTTGGGGAAACGGTAATGCGTATCAACAGAATGATCGTCTTTCAGGCGATTGTCGCCACGTGTACTGGTATTGCGGTGTTGTACCTGCAAAGGCGGATCGCCGGGCCGATCGGTGGCATCATTCCGGGGGTACTGGGCTTCCTTATCGGCTGGCTTGTTACAGCGGCCATTCCGGACGACATCGAGACCTTGAGACGGTGGCTGCTCAGACGGCGCGCCAGCAGGGAGCTGCAGCCAAAATAGCCCTCGCTCTTTCCTGCATCAGGCTGCACGACTATGCTGACCTCCCTCGTGGAGGCCGTATTGTCGCGTTCCAAGCCCCCCGATCCAGGACCGCCACCTCTCCCCTGGTATGAGGGGGCGGCGCCTTCGGAGTACATCGCCTGGGTCTATCGTGAGCTCGTGATTCAAGGGATCGATGTGCTGGAGTTGGCTGATCGATTCCGGGTTCTCAAGGACCTCATTGCATGGCGTGACACCTTCCCGAATGACGCCTTTGCGCGATCGGTCTGCTGGAACTCCTATGACCTTGAGACGCTCGTAGAGCGTTCCCGAGATACAAGGAGAATAGCCAAGCCGCGGATCGAAGTTTCAGCCCAGATCACTACCAAGCAGAACCTTTCTGTTCGTTGGCATCCTGCCGGCTTTCATGAGGCCGAAGATGATGCGAATAGACCGATGCGCAGCTACAATGTTCTCGACCCGAACGCATTTCGCGAACCACCAGACTTCGACAGTTCTGGGGTGACGAGTCACCATCATTCGAGAGCCGGCCGTCTAACGAGCTGATGTTCATTCGTGGCGTCGGAACCTTGAACCCAAGCCTCGAACGAGCGGACGCGAATAGGCGGGACGTCATCGATGCCGTGCTCATTTGTGCAGTTCGCGCCACGCACGAGCGACTTATCGAGAGCCTCCGTCAGTGCAGCGAGGTGACAGTCCGTCATGAGTTCGTATTCGACATCAAGGAGGAGGACGAGCAATTCTCCAGCAGGAGGGGTTGGAGTTCGACTGAACGGGTCATCGGCTGGAGACTGGAAGCGACGAAAGCTCGGCCGAGTGGTGAGGTGCTCAAGTTTCCGAAGGCCGACGAGAGCTGATTTGCCTCGATAGGAGACCGGTGCTTAAGCACGGTCGCTGGGGGAAAGCAGGGCTGGGCAGTGATGCCCGGCCCTGCGCGGTAGACCCGCAAGCTAGTCCGCGTGTGCGACAGCAACGCCCTTCAGCTCGATAGTGACTCGAAACCCTTGGAAGCGATCTGAGGGCGATCTAAAGCTTTTCCAGTGTTGCGGGTCGACGAGGACACGTATGTATTTGCCATGGTTATCACTATCGACCAGCGTATTGACTGAGCCTGCGGGCAATGTGTTCATCGCCTTCGCACTGCGAGGAGCGCCCAGGCGGGTGAAGACGATAATCTGATTGTTCGGTTCATCAATCCCAATGGCCCGCACTCGCTTAGACCGAAGTAGCTGGCGCCCATCGTCAGTGATGGGTCCAATCATCGCGATCTCGGCCGGGCTGCTCTGTAAGGGCGAGGTTGGGCCATCGTCGAGCATGCCTTCCTGATAGGCCCAGTCGTGAAATATCTGAGCCGCTTGTGTGACTTGCATTGGGTTTGTTCCGCCCTGTCCACCCGGTGCATGGAGTGCTGACATTGACCGATCAATAAATCGAACGACACGCGCCATGGGTTGATTCAGGTTGAAGACGAGCAGGTCTTGAAAGCGTTTATTGGGCATAGATTGGGTGTGGAGCCTTCAGACTCTGGCTAAAATCAGGGTAAGTTATTGATTTTGCTTGGCGCCCCCTAGGGGACTCGAACCCCTGTTTCAGCCGTGAGAGGGCCGCGTCCTAGACCGCTAGACGAAGGGGGCGCACGGGCGGCGGTGCCGCTTCCGAAAGCTATATCCAGTGGCTCCGGCGACTGCAAGCGCTGCTGGACAGCGGCGGGGCCTTGAGGGCAGTGTCGACCCGCGGGGACGGCGGCAAGGGCAGGGAGCCACAAGGACCGACATGGTCAATTCGGATCGCGGTCCGTTGCGCATGACGGTGGCGCCGGCGGCCCATGGCGAGCGCCTCGACCGGGTGCTCGCCGATCGCTTCCCGGAGATCAGCCGGACCCGTTTTCAGGCGATGATCGCCGCCGGTGCCGTGTCGGTCGGCGGCGCCGCAATCCGCGAGGCGCGCCATGGCGTTCGCGAGGGCGACGAGATCGTGGCGAGCGTGCCGGAGCCGGTCGATGCGACGCCCGAGGCCGAGGCCATCCCCCTCACCGTCGTCCATGAGGACCGCGACCTCATCGTCATCGACAAGCCGGCCGGGCTGGTGGTGCATCCGGCGGCCGGCAACTGGACCGGCACCCTCGTCAATGCGCTGCTGGCCCATTGCGGCGACAGCCTGTCGAGCATCGGCGGGGTCCGCCGGCCCGGCATCGTGCACCGCCTGGACAAGGACACGACCGGTCTCATGGTGGTGGCGAAGACCGATCAGGCGCACCGGGCGCTGCAGCGGCAATTCGCAGCCCATGGCAGGGACGGCAGGCTCGAACGGGCCTATCTGGCACTGGCCTGGGGCCGGCCGCCCCGGCAGAGCGGCGATATCCGGGCGGCGATCGGCCGCAAGCGGACCAGCCGAACCAAGATGACCGTGGTGCCGGAGGGCACCGGCCGGGAGGCGGCCACCCACTATCAGCTCCTGGAAAGCTTCTCCTTCGGCAAGGACCCGGCATCGAGCCTGCTCCGGCTCGAGCTCGAGACCGGCCGGACCCACCAGATCCGTGTGCATCTGGCGCATATCGGACACCCGCTATTGGGGGACGACACCTATGGAGCCGGTTTCCGAACCTTCGCCAGCAAGCTGCCTGCCGCCGCCAGGTCTGCCCTCAAGGCCTTGAATCGCCACGCTCTTCACGCCGCCGTGCTCGGTTTCGAGCACCCGGCCACCAAGGAGCCGATGCGCTTCGAATCCCCGCTGCCGGCCGACATGGCGCACCTTCTCGCCGCACTCCGCGAGGCTTCGTGAAGGCCTGCCGGCTTGGTGACCAACAGTTAATTTGGAGCGTTGCCGTTAAGCTCTTAAAAGTAACTTCCGACGTACCCATATCCGTCAGTTCGGCCGCGCCGCGCTGAAACAGTTCACCGGGCACGGTTGTTCGGGGAGCTATGATGAGCACCAAGACCATTGGAAGTTTGCCGTCCGTCAGCAGCGAAGGCGGTCTCGGCCGTTATCTGCAGCAGATCCGGCAGTTCCCCATGCTGCAGCCGGACGAGGAATATATGCTGGCCAAGCGCTGGCGCGAGCATGGCGACCGCGATGCCGCCCACCGGCTGGTGACCAGCCATCTGCGCCTCGTCGCCAAGATCGCCATGGGCTATCGGGGCTACGGCCTGCCGATCTCGGAGGTGATCTCCGAAGGCAATGTCGGCCTGATGCAGGCGGTCAAGCGTTTCGAGCCGGAGAAGGGCTTCCGCCTCGCCACCTATGCCATGTGGTGGATCAAGGCCTCGATCCAGGAGTTCATCCTGCGCTCCTGGTCGCTGGTCAAGATGGGCACCACGGCCAATCAGAAAAAGCTGTTCTTCAACCTTCGCAAGGTCAAGGGCCAGATCCAGGCGCTCGAGGATGGCGATCTCAGGCCCGATCAGGTGAAGGAGATCGCCACCCGCCTCGGCGTGCCGGAGGACGATGTCATCTCGATGAACCGGCGGTTGTCCGGCGATGCCTCGCTCAATGCGCCGCTTCGGGTCGACAGCGAGGGCGAGTGGCAGGACTGGCTCGTCGACGACCATGACGACCAGGAGACGACGCTTGCCGAGAGCGAGGAGCTCAGCATGCGGACCGATCTCCTCAAGAATGCGCTGGGCAAGCTCACCGACCGCGAACGGCGGATCTTCGAGGCGCGCCGCCTCAGGGACGAGCCGCTGACCCTCGAGGAGCTGTCGAGCGAGTTCGGCGTGTCGCGCGAGCGCATCCGCCAGATCGAGGTCAGGGCCTTCGAGAAGGTCCAGAAGGCGGTGAAGAACGCCGCGCAGAAGACCCTGCAGCCAAAGGCGGCTCTGACGGCAAGCTAAGGCAATAGGCAATAGGCATCAGGCAGTCGGCAGGGCGTGGAGCCCAGGTCACGGCCGACTGCCTATCTGCCGACTGCCTAAAAAGCTCCGCACCGGTTTAACTTTCCGCTAATCATCCCGCACGGAATTTCTGCCGCGCCCTGCATCCTTTACCGCCCGTTCGCGCTCGCCCTGCGAGTTTGGCATCGATCTGACACGGCGAACGGACGGCGAAACCTTGTTTGCACCACCTCTCGGCAGGCTGGATGGCGTGCGACGCCTGGTGCTCGTGCTCTGCGCGCTGGTGCTCGCGCTGACCACCGGCTTCGCCTATCTGCGATCGAAGACCGACCAGCTGCTCAGGCTCGATGCCGTGGCGGTGGCCTCCGATTGGTCCCACTACCTGGTCAGGACGACGCCCGAATTCCTGCTCATTCTCGCCGGCGAGCTGCCCTCGCCCTCGACCCTCGCCGCCTACCGTCATGCCGAGCGGCTGTCGCGGGTGCGGAGCTTCGAGATCTTCGATCGCCACGGCACCTTGCGCATGAACTTTTTCGGCGGCCAGCCGGTCGAAGGCGCGACCGCCGCCGTGCCGCTCCTGACGCTCGCCGGATCGACCGACGGCCCGCTGGTCGCCAGCGAGCAGGGGCCCGGCGATCTTGCCCGGGTGACCCTGCCGCTCAAGGTCGCGGGCCATGTCGTCGGCTATCTCGTGGCGGCCGTCGATCAGCAAGGGCTCAAATCCACCTTTCTGGTGCAGGCGCTGCAGACCGCGATCTCGCTTGCCGTGCTGTTGCTGCTGCTCGGCATCCTGGTCCATGCCGGTGTCCGCTTTCAGCGGCGCCGCAGCGCGGCCCAGATCCGCTATCTAGCCCGCAACGACTCCCTGACCGGCCTTCCCAATCGTCAGGCCTTCATCGAGGCGCTCGACGACATCCTCCTCCGCGACGCCGCGCATGATCGCGAGACCGCCGTCATGCTGGTCGACATCGATCGCTTCATGCAGGTCAATGACGCGCTCGGCCAGGTGGGCGGCGATCATGTGCTGTCGGAGGTCGCGGAGCGTCTTGTCGTCGGCTGCAATGGCAGCGTGGTGGCGCGGCTCGGCGGCGACACATTCGGCGTCATCATCAGCAGCGATGCCGCGACCGTCGAGGCGGAGCGGGTCGGCGGACGCATTCTCGATCTCCTGTCCGAGACCGTCGAATGGCAGAGCCAGCGCGTCCAGCCGCTCTCGAGCCTCGGTGCGGTGGTCTCCCCGACCGATGGGCGGGAGACCTCGCAGCTGTTGCGCCGCGCCGACATCGCCCGCTATGCCGCCAAGGCGGCAGGCGGCAATCGCATGCATTTCTTCAATGACCGCATGGGGCGTCAATACGAGGAGCGGCTGCGACTGCAGCGCACCATCGACGCCGCCATCGCGGCGGAGAGCTTCCGTCTCGAATATCAGCCGATCGTCGACCTGCGCTCGGGACGGGTGTCGGGTTTCGAGGCGCTGATCCGCATGGCCGACGCCAGGGGCGAGGACATCGCGCCTGCCATCTTCATTCCGGCGGCCGAGCACACCGGGACGATCGTGGCGATCGGCCGCTGGGCCCTGATCCATGCCTGCCGCTTTGCCGCCGATTGGCCGCGGCATTTGCAGATCGCGGTGAACCTCTCGCCGGTGCAATTCGAATCCGAAGCGATCGTCGGCGACATCGCGACCGCGCTTGCCGAGAGCAGGCTCGATCCGGAGCGTCTCGAGATCGAGGTCACCGAAGGCGTGCTGCTGCGCGACTCACCGATGATCCGCGAGCGGCTGAGGGCGCTCCAGGCGCTCGGCGTCCGCGTGGTGCTCGACGATTTCGGCACCGGCTATTCGAGTCTCGGCTATCTCTGGCAGTTCCCGTTCGACAAGCTCAAGATCGACCAGTCCTTCATCCGCGCCATCGACCGCAATCCGCGGGCCCGCGGCGTGTTGCGAACGATCATCGTGCTCGGCCGCACGCTCGGCCTGCCGGTCACCGTCGAAGGAATCGAGACCGAAAGCGAGGCCGCCTTCGTCAGGAAGCTTCGCTGCGATCTCGTGCAGGGCTATCTGTTCAGCCGCCCGCTTCCCGAGACCGAGGTCGCCAGCTTCATCATGAAGGACGTCTGGCCGAAGCCGGCCGAGCCGGTCGAAGCCACACCGCCACGCGTGCCGGCACAGGCGGCAGGAAAAGGTGCGTAATGCGCGGTGAGCAGTGTTCGGGCAGTACTGGGCCCCAACCACTCACCACGGTCGCTAAAACCCCTTTTTGCTGCGCGAGCTAACTGCCAATTTCTCAATGAGTTCGTCAGTGATAGGATTATTTGTCGAGAACGTAACTCCGGTCTTGGTTGCCTTGAGCTTTAAAGAAGCGATCTCGTCGGCATGAGCAGCAATCGCACCCGGGTCGACATAGAGACCACATTGTTTACGAAAGGCAGCATAGCCCGCGATGATCGTTTCTTCGATCTGAAATCCGGGCATATCGTACTTGATGACTTCTTCGGCGTCAGGTAGTGCCCGTGATAGCCGTGTACGCAGTTGGCCCAACATGGCGCGAAACTGCTCCGGTGCGGCGGCTATATAGGCGTCATGGTTATCCTTCTTCGTCATGCTGATAGTATGCCTTTTAGCATGCCCAAGGGCACCATTCGCTATTCGCTCCCCGTCGTCGCCACATTATGCGACGGGTCGGGCAGGCCGGACGGCTTGACCAGCAGCCAGTTTCGCTCGTCGACCGGATTCTGCATGGCGACCACCCGATAACCGGTCTTGCGCCAGTCGAGGATCCGCTGCTCGAGATTGTCGAGCACGAGATCGGAATCGCTGGTCCTGAGAACCAGCACCAGATGGCGCTCCTTCTTCGGCGTGAACACCACGGCGAGCAGCAGCCTCTGTGCCGGCACGCCGCGCTCGATCAGCATCTTCTTCTTCAGAAGCGCATAGTCCTCGCAGTCGCCCTTGCCGCTGTCCGGCAGCGTCCAGCGTTCCTCGACGCCATATTGGACGATGTCGGTCTCCGGCTTGATGGCTCGGTTGACCCGGCTGTTCACCTCGGTGGCAACTTGCTTGAGATCGTTGCGGAGTCGTTTCCTGGCCATGATTCCGGTGCCGCAAGCCCACGGCCCGGTGTCGCAGAAACCCACGAACCCCTTCGGCGGATCGGCTGGGCCATGCGTTTCCAGATGCGGACCCAGCACTTCTGCCGACGCAAAACTGACGCAAGTTCCCCATGCCGCAATGATGGCTGCGGCGAGCATTACCCGGCGCACGGCAATCAATCCCTCACCCGCTTGTCTTGTCCCTGTTGGAGAGCGCGCCCTCAAAGACGCCACGTCTCGAACACGATCAGCTAAGCACAAGCCGCCTTGGACGGACAGGGACTATCCAGCCATTTTCCGCACGCCGGTTCATCGACTGTGGCGAATCTTCACTTGCCGATGTCTTTCTGCAACGCTCGTATCCGGGCTGCCAGGGAGATGACATTGGCGAAGCCCCGGGAGCTTCGCTTCGCCTCCTGCGGCGGCGTCGCGTGCTTCTGTGGCGCGCTTGCATCACCCCGCCCGGCAGGGCGGGAATTCTGCAGGATTTCGGGCGGCGTCGCAGCCTCCCGCGCTGCCTTCTCGCCGCCATTGGAAAGCCCGAGCGCGGCAAGCCGCGTGCTCCAGTTTTCATCGAGCTGCCGCAATTCCTCCTGCAGCGCCTCGGTCTCCTTCTCGGCAACCTGGATCTGCTGCTCGAGCGTGCGGCTGCCGGCATCGACCATCTTCAAGCGGGTCTCGCCGGCGCGTTCCGGAGCAGGCAGCGGCGGTGCTGTCGCCGGAACGCGCTCCGGCGGGTGCTCCACCACGTCCGACTTGGCGATGTCGATGGTCTTCTTGAGTGCCACCAGCTCGCGCTGCTGCTCGGTCAGCTGGGCGCGCTGGTCCTCGATCTGCATCGACAGGCTGGAAAGCTCCTCGATGCGCTGGCGCAGCCGCTCATGCGCCGTGAAGGCATCCGGCGGGATCGAGCTTGCCGGTCCGACGGCCGTCACCCCGTCCACCGTCATGGTGGCGATGTGAAGATCGCGATCGGCGATCTCCCGAGTCAGATTCTCGATCGTGAGGCGCATCGCGTCGATGTCCTCGTCGCGGTCGCGGATCATCTCCTTGAACTGCTGGATCGACTGCGTGCGCGAGGCGAGCTCGTTCTCGAACGGCGACAGCTGCAGCCGGAGGGTGGCGATCTCCTCGTCGCGCGCGGCGACCAGCTGGTCGCGCTTCTCGACCTCGGTGATCAGCGTGTCGATGCGGTTGCGGCTGCGCGCCACCTCGGCCATCTGCTCGGCGAGCCTGGTCTTGAGATCCTGCAGCCGCAATTCGAGCTTGCGGCTCAGCATGGCATATTCGGCGCGCAGGCGGTCGCGGTCGGATTGGAGCTCGGCCATGGCCGAAGGCGTCGCCCGCTGGTTGCGCAGGCTGCCGAGCCGCAACGCATAGTACCAGAGACCCCGGGCGACGAACAGGCTGATCAGGGCGGCCAGGGCAAAGCCGAGGCCAAGGAGCATGAGGGTCTCGATCTGCGACATCTATTCAGGCTTTCCCAACGCCCGCCCGGCGGCCATGCCCGATGGCGAGTGATGCCGGATAGTAGCGCCGGGATAGCGCAGTGGCGAGGCGCAAACTGCGACACCACGGGTTGTCACCAGCCTTTCACGCGGCTGTCCCCATCCCCTAGAAGGGGTTCCAGGTCGGCTGGTCGGTGTATTTGAGATAGCCGAGATTGGCCCCGAGCCGCGCCCCGACGCCCGTGCGGATCGGCGCCAGCCTCAGTCTCTGGTTTGTCTGGAAGTTCACCCCGAGCCCGCCGACCAGATAGGCCGAGCCCTCGACGCCCACAAAATGGTCGAAGATCTCCGGCGGCGCCTGGATGTTGTAGATGAGAACGAGCGTCCTGGACCCGTTGCCGCCGATGTCGAAGCCGACCGACGGCCCCTGCCAATAGACCTTCTGCTGCCCGCCATTCGCCAGGTAGAGCGTCCCCTCGCCATAGCGCAGGCCCCCGACGAACGCCGCCGAGGCTTCCTCGCCGATGATGTAGCCGCTCGGCCGCCCGGCCTGCTGGAACACATATTCGATCGCCTGGGCGACCCCCTTGGTGGTGTTGCCGAAAAAAGTGTGCCCGGTCTCCACCATCTCCTCGAGCGAGTATGTCGACCGGCCGGCCGCCGCGCCCTGGTCATAGGTCCCGATCGCCCCGGCGGGCGCTATTGTGGCGAGATTGAGGCACAACAAGGCGGCCGTGACCCATCCGGCCAGGGTGACCATACGCATTGTCATTGTCTTCCCACCGATGTCAGTGACCCGGGCTTCCCGATTTGGCGAACCTTGCGCCAGAGCTTTGGCGCTATTGCGGCCGGGTTTTCCCCATCGGCTGAAAGCTAGGGGCTGGTCGTTGAGAAACGGTTAACCTCGCCGAGATGGCCGGCCGCCGCGATGAATGGCGGGTTTGCGAAGCCCGCCGCCTCCTTGCCGTAGAGGAGCGGCGCGCCGTCCGCCGTCACCACCGTCCCGCCGGCCGCCGCCAGCACCGCATGGCCGGCCGCCGTGTCCCACTCCATGGTGCGGCCGAAGCGCGGATAGAGCTGCGCCTCGCCGCTCGCCACCAGGCAGAACTTCACCGATGATCCGGCCGACACGATCTCGCAATCGCCGAGCGAGGCGAGAAACCGGTCGGTCTCGCCGTCGCGATGCGACCGGCTCGCCACCACCCTGATCGGCGAGCCCGTGGCCGCCTGCAGCGCCGCGATCCGCCGGCCCGCCGGCGGCGGCTCCTTCGCCTTGGGGTCGGCGATGGCGACCTCCGCCGCGCCCTTGCCCTGCTCGCCCCAGAACAGGCGGCCGATCGCCGGGGCGTAGACCACCCCGGCCACCGGCTGGCCGGCTTCGATCAGCGCGATGTTGACGGTGAACTCGCCATTGCGCGAGATGAACTCCTTGGTCCCGTCCAGCGGATCGACGAGGAAGAACTGCCGCGCCGCCTTCGGGATGGCGCCGCGCGCCACCGCCTCCTCGGCGATCACCGGAATGTCCGGTGCCAGCAACTGCAGGCCCGCCAGAATGATCGCCTCGGCCGCCAGATCGGCCGAGGTCACCGGCGACGCGTCGGGCTTGAGCGTGACGTCGGCGCCCCCGTCGTAGAATTCGAGGATGACCTTCCCGGCATCGAGTGCGAGCGCCATCATGCCGTGGAGCAGGGGATCCGGACTGGGCGGGGCGGTCATGCGCTTTTCCGTGAACTGGGCAGCGGGGAAACTTCCATCATCGTTCGCCTAGAGTAAGTTCGGCTCGGAGACAACCCATGATCGGCGATTCGTGAGGATCGCCGGCGCCAACCCTGGACCCCTCATGTCGAACCTCCTGAGCGACCTCGACCTTGCCGCGCTTCTGTGCAGCCGGGTGTGCCATGACATCGTTTCGCCGGTCGGCGCCATCGCCAATGGTCTCGAGATGATGGACGAGGACGATGACGAGGAGATGCGGAAGCTGGCGCTCGAGCTGGTGCGGCGCTCCGCCCGTCAGGCCTCGGCCAAGCTGCAGTTCTGCCGCATGGCCTTCGGCGCCGCCGGCGGCGCCGGGTCGGTGCTCGATGTCGGCGAGGCCGCCGATATCGCCAGGCTTCTCGTCGGCGACGAGAAGGTCAGGCTCGACTGGCGGGCGCCGCGCGGCCACCGCGACAAGAACGAGGTGAAGCTCCTGCTCAATCTCATGCTGCTCGGGATCGCCGCCGTGCCGCGCGGCGGCATCGTCACCATCGAGGCGGGCGACGGCCTTCTCTCGGCGACCGCCGAGGGCGATGGCGCGCGCCTGGCCGACAAGGTGAGGGCGGTGCTCGACCGCGCGGTTCCGGCCGCCGAGTTCGACGCGCGCGTGGTCCAGGTCTATTACGCCATGCGCCTCGCCGAGCAGGCCGGCTTCGCCATTGCCGCCGAAGCGAGGTCCGGTGTGGTGGCGTTTCGGGCTAGTCGGCGAATAGCGAATAGCGAATAGCGAATAGCGAATAGTTGGGCCAAACGCTGCCCTGACTATTCGCTATTCGCTACTCACTATTCGCTTCTTGCTTCAGGCCGCTTCGCCGGCCACGCCTTCGCGCAGCACATAGCCGCGGCCCCACACCGTCTCGATGTAGTTCCGCCCGCCGGCCGCCATCGCCAGCTTCTTGCGCAGCTTGCAGATGAACACGTCGATGATCTTGAGCTCCGGCTCGTCCATGCCGCCATAGAGATGATTGAGGAACATCTCCTTGGTGAGCGTCGTGCCCTTGCGCAGCGACAGGAGCTCCAGCATCTGGTACTCCTTGCCGGTCAGGTGCACCCGCTGCCCCGACACCTCGACCGTCTTGGTGTCGAGATTGACGATCAGGTCGCTGGTCGCGATGACCGATTGCGCATGGCCCTTGGAGCGGCGCACCACCGCATGGATCCGCGCCACCAGCTCGTCCTTGTGGAACGGCTTGGTCTTGTAGTCGTCGGCGCCGAAGCCCTGGCCCCGCACCTTGTCTTCGATTCCGGCCAGGCCGGAGAGGATCAGGATCGGCGTGTTGACCTTCGAGATCCTGAGCGACTTCAGCACCTCGAAGCCGGACATGTCCGGCAGATTGAGGTCGAGCAGTATGATGTCGTAGTCATACAGCTTGCCGAGATCGATTCCTTCCTCACCGAGATCGGTGGTGTAGATATTGAACCCTTCGGATTTCAGCATCAGCTCGATGCTTTGCGCCGTCGCTGAATCATCCTCGATAAGAAGCACGCGCATCAGCAACCCCTTCCCGACATCCGCGACCTCTGGACCCGCATCCAGGAGCAGTTCGGATCCGCAGCGACGGACCCTGGTTAATCTTCGTGGTTAAGATACCCGCACAAAAGTTAACAAACCCTAAGCCCCTGCCGCGAAAATGGCGCAATCACCTGAATCGCGAATCATCTTTACTCCAACTTAAGCCAGTGCCGGCACCATGCAGCGAGATCGGGAGATTGACGCTAGTCGATTCGTGGCGGGTGCGGGAGGCCGTTCATGCGTTCGAAAAACACCTATCTGCGGCTTCAGCGCTTTCGCGTCGAGGAACGGCGCCGCCAGGTGCAGGCCATCGAGGCGATGCTGGCCGACTTTCGGCGCAAGCAGGACGACCTCGATCATCAGATCGCTGCCGAGGAGCAGCGCAACGGCGTCACCGACCCCGGTCACTTCAGCTATTCGATGACCGCCAAGTCGCTGCGCGGCCGCCGCGCCAACATCCAGCGCTCGATGAGCGAGCTGAAGGCCGAGCTCGACGAGGCCAAGGAGCGATTCGCCGCCGAGGAGAGCGAGCTGCGCAAGCTCGAGCTGCTCGCCGAGAAGGAAGGCGGCGTCGTTCAGGTCGCCGCACCGGCCGAGGCCGGCGACGACACCAGCCGGTGGCGGAACAGCCTTTCATAATAGGGCTGCGCCGCATCGGCGATCGCCGCGAGCCTTCCCGTCATTGCCGGCCGCACCGCCGGCCGCTGCTCGAAGCCGGTCGAGCGCCACACCGCATTGTACCAATGCGGCGCCCACACGCCGTCGAACGGTTTCGGGCCTCGAGGCCATGACAGCATCTCCTGCCGGAACGGAATGCCGAGCGCCGCGCACAGGGTGCTCAGCACGCCCTCCGGATCGCTCAATATGTCGTCGGCATCGACCACCGGCGGCGCCTGGCCCAGCCGTTCCGCCACCATGTCGAAGATCTCCGCCTGCTCGACGAAGCCGATGTCCTGCAGCGTCACCGTCGGCCATTTCTTGACATAGCTTCCGAGCACCCGCTCCGGCGAGCGGATCAGGAAGGCGTTGGTCAGCCCGTGCACGAAGCTGCGGTCGAAGCCCTTCAGCATGTGATGCGTCATGTGCTTCTGGTAGAACACCGGCCGACCCTCCGGCGCCGGCTCGAGGCAGCGCCTGACCAGCCCCTCGAAATCCGCGCCCCAGGCCGCGATGATCGCGTCCCTGAGCGGATGGTCGTTGCCGCGCGCCTTGAGCGAGAAGCCGTAGAACGGCTCGTCCCAACAGGTGCAGTCTAACCGGTTGCCGAATGAGTACATCATCGCCGTCGAGATGTTGCGCGGCCCCGACCACATGGCGATGTTGACGCTCTTCTCCCTCATCGCCGCTCCGCCTCCTTGACCGCGAGCTCGCGATAGAGCGCGCTCAGCCGCTCGGTCATCGGCCCCGGGCCGCTCCAGGCTTGCGGCGGCGCGAGGGGATGGCGGATCGGCCGCCCGTCGACCTCGCGCACCCCTGCCAGCCCGGCGAAGGTCCCGGTCACGAAGGCCTCGTCAGCCCCATAGACATCGTAGAGCGAGAAGGCCTTCTCGTGGACCGGGATGCCATTGCGGTGGCCGAGCGCGATGATGTTGCCGCGGGTGATGCCGGGGATGCAATACTGCCCTGTCGACGTCCACACCTCGCCGCGCCGCACGATGAAGAAATGCGTCGAGTTGCAGGTGGCGACGAAGCCATGCGGATCGAGCATCAGCGCCTCGTCGGCCCCGGCATCGGCCGCCTGGATGCAGGCGGTGATGCAATTGAGCTTGGAATGCGAGTTGAGCTTCTGGTCCTGGACGTCGGGATAGCCGCGCCGCACATGCACGGTGTGCAGCCGCAAGCCCCGCGCCGCGACCTCCGGATCGGCGGTCTTGTATTCCGGGATGATGACGATGGTCGCCGGCGAGATCGTCACCCTCGGATCCTGATAGGGGGTCGCCTTGACGCCGCGGGTGACCATCAGGCGGATATGGACGCCGTCGGTCATGCCGTTGGCCTCGAGGCAGTCGAACAGGCGGTCCTTGAGCGCGGCCGGGGAGAGCCCGATATCCATGTGGATCGCCTTGGCGCCCTCATAGAGCCGCTCGAGATGCTGCTCGAGGAACGACACGCCCCCGCCATGCATCCTGAGGCCCTCCCACACCCCATCGCCCAGGATGAAGCCGGAATCGAACACCGAAACCATGGCCTTGTCGCGTGGGAAGAGCGCGCCGTTGACCGAGATCAGGACCTCGGCATTGCGCGGATCCTGGCGAAAATTATGCGTGCCCTGGGCCATTCCTCGAGCATCCTCCGTGATTTGCCTCCAGCCGAATAAGACCAAGCCGGCGCCTGCGCAAGCGTGGCGGCATGAAGGCCTTGACGCGGGGCGGGTCCGGCGGTGAGGCTGGCGGCCCTCCACTCTCCTTTACCCGAAGCAACCGGCGACCGTTCCCCATGAGAGACAATCCCATCGTCCCGACCATCGATCTCGCCGCCGACGGCGTGCGGCACGGGTTCCTGCGGCTGCCCTACAGCCGCGACGATTCGGCCTGGGGCTCGGTGATGATCCCGCTCACCGTGGTCAAGCGCGGCAGCGGCCCGACCGCGCTTTTCGTCGGCGCCAATCACGGCGACGAATATGAGGGGCCGCTGGCGCTCCAGGAGCTCGCCCTCGACCTCGACCCGGCGAGGATCGAGGGCCGTGTCATCATCATTCCCTTCATGAACTATCCGGCCTTTCGCGCCGGCCTGCGCACCTCGCCGATCGACCGCGGCAATCTCAACCGCACCTTCCCGGGCCGTCCCGACGGCACGGTGACCGAGAAGATCGCCGACTATTTCACCCGCACCCTTCTGCCGCAGTCCGACCTCGTTCTCGACTTCCATTCCGGCGGCCGCACCCTCGACTTCGTCCCCTTCGCCAGCATCCACCATCTGCCCGACGCGGCGCTGCAGGCCCGTGCCCATGCCGCCATGGTGGCATTCGCCGCGCCCTATTCGATGCTGCTGCGCGAGATCGATGCCGTCGGCATGTTCGACACCGTCGTCGAGGGGATGGGCAAGGTGTTCGTCACGACCGAGCTTGGCGGCGGCGGCACCGCCACCGCCCGCTCGGTTTCGATCGCGCGGCGCGGCTGCCGCAACCTGCTGGTCCATGCCGGCATCCTGCACGGCGAGATCGAGCGGCGCGATTCGGTGATGCTCGACATGCCCTCCGCCGACTGCTTCGTCTTTAGCGAGGATGACGGAATGATCGAGCCGCGCGTCGACCTCGGCGAGCCGGTCAGCAGCGGCGACGAACTCGCCCGCATCTGGCCGGCCGACCGCACCGGCAAGCCGCCGCGCTCCTACCACGCCAGGATGGACGGCATGCTCGTCGGCCGCCACTTCCCCGGCCTGATCAAGGCGGGCGACTGCCTGGCGGTGTTGGGGGTTGAGGTCTAGGCAGTAGGCAGTAGGCAGTAGGGAAGGGCTTGGCTCACTGCCTAATGCCGGCCTGCCTACTGCCTCCTACTGCGGTATCGTCACCGTCGCCTTGAGGCCGCCGCTGGCGCTCCTGCCGAGCGTGATGTCGCCGCCATGGCTGCGCGCCACGTCGAGTGCGATGGCGAGGCCGAGCCCGGTACCTGGCGTGTCCTGGTTGCGGGCATCGTCGAGGCGGACGAACGGCTTGAACACATCGCCGTAGCGTTCCGGCGGGACGCCCGGGCCATCATCCTCGACGATGATGGTCAGCGCCCGGTCCTCGAGCGCCGCCGAGACGGTGACGAGCGTGCCGAATCGGATCGCATTGGCGACGAGATTGGCGATGCAGCGCTTGAGCGCCTGCGGCTTGACCGAGGCCAACAGGCTGTCGGGCAGATGGAGCGTGATGGTGCGCCCCGAGCGGGCGAAGTCCTCGCCGATCTGGCTGATCAGATTGGCGATGTCGGTCTCGCCCGATTCCTCGCCGCCATCGCCGCGGGCAAAGGAGAGATAGCCCTCGAGCATCCGCTGCATCTCGGCGACATCCTCGCGCATCGCCGCCGTCGCCGCCGTCTCCGTCATCAATGCCAGCTCGAGATTGAGCCGCGTCAGCACCGTTCTGAGATCATGCGACACCCCCGCCAGCATGGCGGTCCGCTGCTCGACATTGCGCTCGATGCGCGCCCTCATCATGATGAAGGCGTTGGACGCCTCCTGGATCTCGCGCGCCCCCGATGGGCGGAAATCGGCGACGTCGCGTCCCATGCCGAAAGCCTGCGCCGCCTCGGCCAGCCGCAGGATCGGACGGATCTGGCCGCGCAGGAAGATGATCGCCAGGCTGAGCAGCACCAGGGACGAGCTTACCATGGCGAAGATGAACAGCGGCCGGGTCGGTGCATGGGCCCGCGAGATCGGCGTCACGAAGCGGAACACCGTGTTGGGCTTGACCTCGATCCTGAGATCGACGAAGTCGGGCGTGCCGGTGGTGTCGAGCCAGAACGGAAGCTTGAGCGTGTCCCACACATACCGCCGGAGCTTGCGGTCGACGCTGGAGAAGGCGGGCGACGGGATCGGCTCGGGCAGCGACTGCTTCTCGAGGATCGACAGGCCGAGCTTGAGATCGCCATTCGCCATGTCGAGAATCCGCCTCGCCGCCGCCGGGCTCTGGTCGCTCTCCTTGTAGAGGTCGACCAGCAGCACCACGTCGCCGATATAGGATTCGGCCAGCGACCGGGTGGCCGTCTCGTAGTGCCGCTCCATGAACATGTAGGTCATGATGAGCTGCAGCACCACGACCGGGGTCACCACGATGATCAGCGAGCGGGCATAGAGCCGCTCCGGGAATTGGCGCTCGAGAAAGCGGTCGACATGGTTCCGCAGGCGGTGCAGCGCTTGCGCCAAGCCGCTCGTCCGTGACGTCTCGGATGCCCCGAAAGCCGATGAATTCACATCCCACCTCGATCCCCCTATTATACCCCCCCGACCAGGGAATTGGAGAACGAAGTTGCGGGGGACGGTTGACCCGGGATTGCGGCCGACCGGCGAATTTGTCGCGCTGATTGCGCTGCTGATGTCACTGGTTGCGCTCTCGATCGATTCGATGCTGCCGGCGCTTGGCGACATTGCCGCCGAGCTCGGGGTGCGCAACCCCAATGACCGCCAGCTGGTTTTGGTGGCGTTTTTCCTGGCCCTCGGCATCGGGCAGCTGTTCTACGGGCCGGTCTCCGACAGCACCGGCCGCAAGCCGGCGGTCGCCTTCGGCCTCGCCCTCTATCTCTGCGGCACGCTGCTCGCCCTGCTGGCGACGCGCTTCGAGGTCCTGCTCGCCGGCCGCTTCCTCCAGGGCGCCGGCGCCGCCGGGCCGCGCATCATCTCGCTCGCGGTGATCCGCGACAGGCATGGCGGCCGCGAGATGGCCCGGGTCTTCTCGCTGGTCATGGCGGTGTTCATCATGGCGCCGGTGCTCGCCCCGGCACTCGGCCAGGTCATCCTGCATTTCGGCTCCTGGCGCTGGATCTTCGTCGCGCTTTTCCTGCTGGGCTCGCTGGCGCTCGTCTGGTTCCTCTGGCGCCAGCCCGAGACCCTGCCGCACGATCGCCGCGCCGAGCTGTCGCTCCATTACCTTGCCACCGCGATGCTCGAATGCCTGCGCAGCCGCGTCACCATGGGTTATGCTGCCACCTCCGGGCTGGTCTTCGCCGCCTTCGTCGTCTATCTCGTGACCTCGCAGCAGATGTTCCAGGAGATCTACGGTCTCGGCCCGCTGTTCCCGCTCGCCTTCGCGGTTCCGGCCGCGGCGATCGGCTGCGCCTCGCTCGTCAATGCCCGCCTCGTGATGCGCTTCGGCATGCGCCGGCTGTGCAGCCTGGCGCTGCGCAGCGCCAGCGCCTTGTCGCTTGTCTTCGTCCTGCTGGTGACGCTCGCCGGCGGCCTGCCGCCGCTCTGGCTGCTCATGACCTACCTGGTGGCCTGCTTCTTCTTCGTCGGCATCAGCTTCGGCAATCTCAACGCGCTGGCGATGGCGCCGCTCGGGCACATCGCCGGCGCCGGCTCGGCGGTGGTGAGCTTCATCGCGACCATCGTGTCGGTCGCCATCGGCACCGTGATCGGGCAAAGCTACGCCGGCAACCTCTATCCGCTGGCACTGTCCTTCGCCGGGCTGGTGCTCGCCTCGGTCTGCGTCGTGGAGTGGACCGAGCATGGACGACAAGAGAGGTCTCGACCATGAGCCGCCCGCGCTCGCTCGCCATCGACTGCGATCCCGGCCTCGATGATGCCGTCGCCATCGCCCTTGCCGCCGCCGCGCCCGACCTCGCCATCGACCTCGTCACCACCGT